>NZ_QBUE01000003.1:0-442013 GCF_003058045.1 Novosphingobium sp. GV079
ATATCAGTCCATGCCATTGGTCACACCATCTTCTCGCAAGGACGGCGTGAATCACAACATACTGGTATCGCTCAACAACTT
The DNA here is from genome assembly GCF_003058045.1 of Novosphingobium sp. GV079. Taxonomy (NCBI): domain Bacteria; kingdom Pseudomonadati; phylum Pseudomonadota; class Alphaproteobacteria; order Sphingomonadales; family Sphingomonadaceae; genus Novosphingobium; species Novosphingobium sp. GV079. The sequence continues at coordinate 82 of NZ_QBUE01000003.1, forward strand.
TCGGATCGGGCTCTTACCCCAGCCGCTTTTCCAGCATGACGAGGTGCGGATCGCCCTCAACACCATGGGCGATGAAGCCATAGTCCTTTTCCAGGTCGATCGCGGCCTGGTTGGCGCGGTCCTCGATCGCGATCACGCGGTCCAGCCCGCGCCGTTCGCCTTCGTGGGCCAGAAGGTCGAGCATGGCCCAGCCCACGCCCTGCCCGCGAAAATCGCCGCGCACCGAAACCGCCACTTCACCGGTTTCCATCGCCGCATCGCAGGCCAGCATGCCCGACGCCACCAGATCGCCGCTTGCCTGGTCGAACGCCAGGAAGCTTTCGGTGCGCCAATGGTCCACCCGCGTCATCGGCAACAGGCGCTGGTGATCGAGATGGCCGGCAGCTGCAAGAAAGCGAAAGCGGCGGTCTTCGGGCAGCACGGCATCGAAAAACGCGGCCAGCGCATCTTCGTCTTCGGCAAAGGCCTGCCGCACGCTTAAGGTCACGCCGTGGCGGGTGACAACGGTGGCGGCGCGGGCCAGGGCAGCCATGGGGGGCGGTGTTTGGATGGCAGTCATTGCGGCAACTCCCGTCGTGCGGATTGGATGCTCGATCCCTAGTCTGCCCGCGCGCCGATCACCTTGACCTTGCGCAAAGCGGGCATTTGCAAAACACGCGGTTTTGCTTGCATTTCACTGGGGGCAGGCCTAAGCGCGCCAGGTTCTTTCCCGACAGGGACAAGAATGCCTGCGCGGGCATCCGGCCCGCATGGGCGGATCGGCCCTTTTGGCCCATTATCCTGCATGGGGCAGGTGATGGAGAAAAGACCGGCGGAACCAACCGCCTGGCCGGAAACATCGATATCAGGAAGACTTTTTCATGTCGACCAACCCGACGCGCGACGATTTCGCCGCGCTGCTTGACGAATCGCTTGGCGCTGGCGCCACCGGTGGCTTTGAAGGCCGCGTCGTCAAGGGCACCGTAACCGCCATCGAAAACGACAAGGCCGTCATCGACGTGGGCCTGAAGAGCGAAGGCCGCGTGGCCCTGCGCGAATTCGCCGCTCCCGGCCAGCCGCACGGCCTCAAGGTCGGCGACGAAGTCGAAGTGTTCGTCGACCGCGTCGAGAACGCCGAAGGCGAAGCCATGCTCAGCCGCGACCGCGCCCGCCGCGAAGCCGCCTGGGACAAGCTCGAATCCGAATTCGGCGAAGGCAAGCGCGTTGAAGGCGTGATCTTCGGCCGCGTGAAGGGTGGCTTCACCGTCGACCTCGACGGCGCCGTAGCCTTCCTGCCCGGCTCGCAGGTCGACATCCGCCCCGTGCGCGACGTGACCCCGCTGATGGACATGCCGCAGCCGTTCCAGATCCTCAAGATGGATCGCCGCCGTGGCAACATCGTGGTTTCGCGCCGCGCCGTTCTGGAAGAAACCCGCGCTGAACAGCGCTCGGGCCTGATCCAGAACCTCAAGGAAGGCCAGATCATCGACGGCGTCGTCAAGAACATCACCGACTACGGTGCGTTCGTTGACCTCGGCGGCATCGACGGCCTGCTCCATGTCACCGACATGAGCTACAAGCGCGTCAACCACCCGAGCGAAGTGATCGCCATCGGCGACACCGTGCGCGTCCAGATCATTCGCATCAACCAGGACACGCAGCGCATCTCGCTGGGCATGAAGCAGCTGGAAAGCGATCCGTGGGATGGCGTTGCCGCCAAGTACCCGGTTGGCGCCAAGCTGCGCGGCACCGTCACCAACATCACCGAATACGGCGCCTTCGTGGAGCTGGAACCGGGCATCGAAGGCCTGGTCCACGTTTCCGAAATGTCCTGGACCAAGAAGAACGTCCACCCCGGCAAGATCGTTTCGACGAGCCAGGAAGTCGACGTCATGGTGCTGGAAGTCGACAGCGACAAGCGCCGCATCAGCCTGGGCCTCAAGCAGGCGCAGCAGAACCCCTGGGAAGGCTTTGCCGAAAAGCACCCGGTCGGTTCGATCGTGGAAGGCGAAGTCAAGAACGCCACCGAATTCGGTCTGTTCATCGGCCTGGATGGCGACGTGGACGGCATGGTTCACATGTCCGACATCGCCTGGGGCATCTCGGGTGAAGACGCCCTTGCCCTTCACCGCAAGGGTGAGCAGGTCAAGGCCGTGGTCCTCGACGTCGATGTCGACAAGGAGCGCATCTCGCTCGGCATGAAGCAGCTCGAAAAGGGCGCTCCGGCTGCTGGCGGCGTTGCCACCTCGGGCTCGCTGCGTCGCGGCGAAGTCGTCACCGTCACTGTCCTCGAAGTCCGCGATGGCGGCCTCGAAGTGCAGGCTGGCGAAGACGGCGCGACCGGCTTCATCAAGCGTTCGGACCTGGGCCGCGATCGTGACGAACAGCGTCCCGACCGCTTCCAGGTTGGCCAGAAGATCGATGCCATGGTCACCGGCTTCGACCGTTCCAAGAAGCCCAACTTCTCTATCAAGGCCCGTCAGCTGGCCGAAGAAAAGGAAGCGGTGGAACAGTACGGTTCGTCGGACTCGGGCGCTTCGCTCGGCGACATCCTCGGCGAAGCCCTCAAGGCTCGCGGCTGATCCCGGCCTGGCGGGGGCCATGCGGCCCCTGCCAACCGAGAAACCGAAAAGGCCCGCCTGGCACCACGCCGGGCGGGTTTTTTCATGCGGTGGCGTTTTCCAGGCGCTCGGCCTACATTCGATGCGTCATCCCATGGCCACCCCGCATTCCGTTCGCCCTGAGCATGTCGAAGGGCTGTTTACACGTCAGCGCTGCGCCTCGCGTCCTTCGACAAGCTCAGGACGAGCGGAGCATGGCGCAAAAACATCCCACCTAGATCTCGAGAATTGGCCACGCGCATGCCCTCACCCACCCAGCCCGATCCCGGCCGCGCCCAGCGCCTGCGCGAGGCGACGCGCGATGTGCATGCGGCGCTGGATGCGGCGCTGATGGCACGGGAAAGTTTTGCCAGCCGCGAAGGCTATGCCAGCTTCCTGGCCATGCAACTGGGCTTTCACCGCACGGTCGCGCCGCTCTATGACGACGCCGCGCTGCAGGCTGCCTTGCCCGGCCTGGCAGACCGCTGCCGGCTGCCGCTGGTCATCCAGGACATGGCCGATCTGGGCCTTGATGCGTCTGCCCCGCCGCCCGCCCCGCTGCAGCCCACGCTCGGCGCCGCGCTCGGCTGGCTCTATGTGGCGGAAGGATCGAACCTGGGCGCCGCAGTGCTGCGCAAGCTGGTTATGCGCATCGGCCTGTCAGACGCCTTCGGCGCGCGGCACCTGGCGCCGTGGGGCGCCGGCCCGGCGGCGCATTGGCGCGATTTTACCGACGCACTCGATGCCGTGCCGCTCGATGCCGGGCAGGAAGCCGAGGCGATCGCCGGGGCGCGCCAGGCCTTTGCCCATGTCGCGCGCCTGGCCCGCATCGACTGAGCAGTGTCACCACGCCGGTTAACCGCCGTTTGCCGTCTTTTGCTTTGCAGCATTTCCGCTATGAGGGAACGCGAGGAGCGAGGGCGATGATCGAAGTTCACCAGTTTCCCTGCCTGTCTGACAACTATGGCTACCTCGTGCATGACAGCGCGAGCGGCGAAACCGTGTGCATCGATACTCCCGATGCCGATCGCTATCTGGCCGAGGCGGCCGCGCGCGGGTGGCAGATCACGCAGATCTGGAACACCCACTGGCATGCCGATCATGCCGGCGGCAACGCGGCGATCAAGGCCGCCACTGGCTGCACGATCAGCGCGCCGGCGCAGGAAACCACCAAGATCGCGGGCGTCGACCGCGCCGTCGATGGCGGCGACACCGTGCGCCTGGGCGATCATGTGGTGCAGGTGCTGGCCGTGGGTGGGCACACGCTGGGCCATGTCGCCTATCACCTGCCCGATGCCGGCCTGGCCTTTGTCGGTGACGCGCTGTTCGCGCTGGGCTGCGGGCGCATGTTCGAAGGCACCCCGCCGCAGTTCTGGGCCAGCCTTGCCCGCCTCAAGGCGCTGCCGGCCGAAACGTTGGTTTACTGCGCCCACGAATATACCGCCAGCAACGCCCGCTTTGCCGTGCATGCCGATCCCGACAATGCCGCGCTGGCCGACTATGCGCAGGACGTCACGGCGCGGCGCGCGCAGGGCCTGCCAACCGTGCCCACGCCGCTGGCGCGCGAGCTGGCCACCAACCCCTTCCTGCGCGCAGACGATCCCGTCCTGCAATCCCGCTGGGGCGGCGGCGATGCCGTTGCCACCTTTGCCGCCCTGCGCGCGGCCAAGGACAGCTTCCGCTGACCGTTGCACGCGAAAGAGACCTTGATCCATGGCCGAAAAGCGCCTCACCCGTGTAACCAGTTTCGACGTTGCCGAAGCGGCCGGCGTCAGCCAGTCCACCGTCAGCCGCGCGCTGGCCGGTGACCCGTCGATCAGCGCGCCGACCCGCCAGCGGGTGATGGAAGCGGCGCGCAAGCTCAACTATCAGGTGGACGAGAACGCCGCGCGCCTGCGCCGGGGCAAGACCGGCACGCTGGCCGTGGTCATGGTCTGCCGCCCGGGGCAGGATCGCAAGGATCTCAATCCCTTCTACTATGCCCTGCTGGGCAGCACCTGCGCCGCCGCCGCCGCGCGCGGGTTCGAGGTGCTGGTGGCGTTTCAGGACAGCCCGGAAAATTTCTGGGGCCATTACCAGGAACGCCGCAAGGCCGACGGCATGATCGTGATCGGCACCAGCGAAAACACCGCAGCGTGGGACTATTTCGGCGCGCTGCCGCAGGGCAGCCACTGGGTGTGCTGGGGCGCGACGCAGGACGATTTCCCCTGGGTGCGCAGTGACAACCACGCCGGGGCAACGCTGGCCACGCGCCACATGCTGGTGCGCGGCTATCGCCATATCGTGTGCCTGGGTTCGGAAACCTCGCCACAGCGGCAGTTCAAGGAACGCTATGACGGCTATGCCGCGGCGATGGAAAGCGCCGGGCTGGAACCAGTGCTCCAGCGCATCGAGCGTGGCCTGCCGCGCGAAGAGCAAGGCCGCCGCGCTGCCGTGGCCTTGATCGAAAGCGGCCGCCCGTTCGATGCGATCTTTGGCGTCAGCGACGAGATTGCGCTGGGCGCGCTCAAGGAACTGGCCGGGCGCGGGCTGGTCGTGCCCGATCAGATCGGCATCGTCGGGTTCGATGGCGTGCGTGCCGGTGCCTGGTCCACCCCGCCGCTCACCACCGTGGAATCCGATTTCGAAGTGGCCGGCTCGCTGCTGGTCGATCGCCTGCTGGCGATGATTTCGGGCGAGACGGCGACGGCGCGGCGCGTGCCGGTGCGCCTGGTCGTGCGCGGCTCAACCCGGCCCTGAGCAGCCCGATGACAGAGCCGTCGCCGCTTGATCGCATCGACCTCAGGATCGTGGAAGAGCTGCGTGTCGACGGGCGGCTGAGCATCAACGAACTCGCGCGCCGCGTGGGCTTGAGCAAGACGCCATGCCAGGCCCGGCTCAAGCGGCTGATGGCCGATGGGGTGATCCGTGGCTTTCGCGCCGTGGTCGATCCGCACAAGCTGGGCCTGGCGCATATCGCGTTTACCCAGGTGAAGCTGTCAGACACCCGCGAAAAGGCGCTCGACGCGTTCCGCCGCGCCGTCCTCCAGGTGGAGGAGGTGGAGGAATGCCACATGATCGCCAGCCATTTCGATTATCTGCTCAAGATCCGCACGGCGGATATCCTGGCCTATCGCCGCGTGCTGGGAGAGCGGATTTCGAGCCTGCCCAACGTGGCGAGCACATCAACTTACGTGGCGATGGAAACGATCATCGAGCACGGCGCTTAGGAAAAAGCGGGACCCCGGATCAAGTCCGGGGTGACGTATATTCTTGACCTGTGTGACTTTTCGTCGCCCCGGACTTGATCCGGGGTCCCGCTTCTGCATCATCACGCCAGCACCGCATCCCCCGCTGCAGTGCGCGGCACCGGGCGGCGGGCCAGCCCCACCACCAACGCAACGACAAGGCCGATCAGCGCCTGCCCGGCAAAGTTGGGCACGAAGCTGCCCATCGTATCGTGCAAGTGCCCACCAATGCTGGGCCCGATTGCGGCAGAGGTGGAAACCACGGTCATCACCGAATAAAGCTCCAGCGCGGCGCGCCCGCCGAACCAGCCGCGCAGCAACAGGGCCGTGCCCACGGTGGAAACCCCGATGCCGATGCCAAAGGTTACTGCAAAAAAGCCCAGCGCGGCGGTGCCCAGCGGCAGGATCAGCGCGAGCGAGGAGAATGCCGATCCCACCAGCGCCACCACGGTAAGCGCGCGGGCATCAACCCGCTGACCGGCAAAACCGGCGAGCGCCGCTGCCACGGCCGCCACAAAGGCCGCCGCCGAAATGAACCCCGTGGCCACGGCCGGTGCCACGCGGTGTTCGAGCATGTGCTGATAGGCAAAGCTGTGCACGGTGGTGTTGATCAACAGGCACGCAGTATAGGCCAGCACCACGATCCAGAACTGCCATGAAGCCAGCGCGGCGCGCGCCGTCCAGCCTTCGGGTGGAGGCGGCGCTTCATCGGCCGGGCCATGGACCACGCCGACGCGGCGTTCATAGCGGCCGCACACCGCCGCCGCGAACAGCCCGAGCACCAGTGCGCCGGCGGCACAGGCCAGCCAATAGAGGCGCCAGCTGCCGGTGGCCGAATGGATCGCGAAGAAGGTGATCGGCCCGGCCACCGCCCCCAGGTTGCCAGCGGTAAAATAGAGGCCGATGGCCGTGGAGCGCTTGCGGTCAAAGGCATTACCAATGGCATCGACCGCCGCGATCGAACCGCAAAAGCAGAAGCCTAGCCCCAAGAGCAGCGTGGCGAGCAGATACATCCACACGCCCTGCATCCAAGCCAGCGCGGCAAATCCGGCAATAAGCTGCACCATGCCGATCAGCAGCGTAACCGCCACGCCATGGCGGCGGATGACAGCCGCCGGCAGCATCGAGGCCGCCCCGCAGGCAATCCCCAGAACGGTAAAGCCCATCCCCGCCTGCGCCCAGGTAAAGTGCAGATCAGCGACGATCATCGGCAGAACCTGGCCCAGCGAATTGAACGTGGAAGCCATCAGCAGGAAATAGAGCGCGGCAAACGCGCCCAGAATGACGATACGCATCGGCTTGGTGCCCTTGGTGATACCCGTGCCCGGCTGGGTTGCCCGACCCGACATGGTCAAGCCACCGGCCAGGCGCAAGGGATCGTCTTGCCGGCCCGCGCGATCAGGCCCGGCGCGGCCTCCTGAATCTGGGCATAGAGCGCTTCTTCATCCACGTTCGTCATCCGATAATTGTCGACCAGGCGCTGCCCGTCCACCCACACGCTGTGCACGCCGCGTCCATCGGCCGACCAGACGAGCTGGTTGATCACGTTGAGCAGCGGCGTCCATTCCGGGCGGTTGCGATCGTGCGCCACGAAATCGGCCTTCATGCCCGGCACCAGGGCGCCGACCGATCCCGCCAGGCCCGCCGCCGCCGCACCATGCAGCGTGGCGCATTCCAGCACGGCATGCGCGGGGAACAGATCGCCATCGCGCCGCGCATCCTTGAACAGGCCGGCGAGCAGATACATCGCGCGCATCAGATCGGCGATATTGCCATTGTTGTTGCCATCGGTGCCCAGCTGGATCGGCACGCCCGCCGCCTGCATTTCGGGAAACAGGCCGTGGCTGGTGGCGCCATAGCCGCCCTTCATCGCGGTGAGCGGGCAATGCGTCACCCGCATGCCGCTGCGCGCCACGGCGGCCACTTCCGCGTGATCGAGGTGGATCATGTGCGTGAGCGACAGGTGATCGCCCAATGCGCCCAGCTCTTCCAGATGGAGCAAGGCGCGCTTGCCGGTGGTGGCGAGGTAATAGTCGGGATCGGCCGGGTCGGCGCTCATGTGCGAAGTAATGCCCAGACCGCGTTCGCGCACCATGGCCGTTGCCGCGCGCCACAGGTCGTCGGTGGCGGTGTTGTGCCCTACCAGGCAGCCCCAGGCCGCCAGGCGCTTGTCATCGGCCACCGGCCAGCGATCGAGTTGCGCCTCGAGCCGGGCAATCGCATCGCGTGTCAGCGTGGGCTGATCGTCCGTGGGCGCAAAGGCGCGATCCTGAATCCATTGCCCCAGCCGGCCGCGAATGCCCACGGCATCGACCGCCTCCATCACGGCGGGCAGATCCAGGATCGTGCCGGCCTCGATGAACGTGGTCACCCCGTTCTTGAGCATTTCCACCGAGGCCAGCGTGGCGGCAAGCTGTTCCTCGGCCGGGGTCTGCGCCAGATAGGTGGGGATCAGCCAATCGAACACGTTGGTGCGCCAATCGGTATAATCGGGCACGTAGCCGCGCGTGATCGGCTCGCCGGTGATGTGCACATGGCAATTGACCAGCCCCGGCGTCAGCACGAAACGGCTGCCATCGATCACGTCGCGTGCGGCAACCTGCGCCATGACCTGCGCGGTCGGGCCAACCGCCACGATGCGATCCCCCGCCACGGCCAACGCGCCATCGCGCCAGATCTGGCGGTTGGCATCCATCGTCACGATCCACGCGTTGCGGATCACGAAATCGGCGGCGATGGGGCCGTCCCCGTCAGCGCTCATGCGCGCCATGCCTCAACCACGGCGGCGCTGGTCGTCAGCAGCGAGCAATGCTGCGCCATAGCCTTGAGCGCGTGCACATGCAGATCAGGCTCGGCCGCAGCGCAGGCATCAGACACCACAAAGGTGTGGTAGTTGTGATGAAACGCATCGCGCGTGGTGGAATCGACGCAGCAGTCGGTCGTCAGCCCGGTCATCACCAGGGTATCGATACCGCGCGCACGCAATTGCATATCAAGGTCGGTGCCGTGGAAGCTGGAATAGGCCAGCTTGGCAATCTCGATATCGCCTGGCCGGGGCGCCACGCGCCAGTAATCCTCGCCGCCGCTGCCGATCCGGCAGATCGCCTCGCCGCCAGGAGAGCCACGCCTGGCCATCCAGGTTTTCAGCGCCTGGCTGTCGCTTTCCGGCCGGGTCATCACCCGCATGAAGGCTACGGTGACGCCGGCCGCGCGGGCAGCGGCGACCAGTTCCTCGATCCGGTCGACCGCCTTGTCGGATTCGGTCATGTCTGCGCCATAACCGGCGACCACGCCGTGCGGCGCGGCGAAATCGACCTGCACATCGACCACCACCAGCGCGGTGCGCGCCGGCGCGATCATCGCGCCGGGCTGGGCCACGTGCGGCAAGGCGGTGGCCGGATCGATCACGGTCTGGGCCGCCGCCTCAGGCATCGATCGCCTCCTTGATCTTGCCGGGAAAGCGCGCGCGCAGAACGGGCAGGATCTTTTCGGCAAAGACCGGCAGCATCGTCAGGTAATCGGGGAAGATCAGCATCAGCCCGTCAAGCGCAGTCTTTTCAAAGATTTCGGTCAGCTGCGCGAGCACCGTCTCGGGGGAGCCAGCCACATGCGGGGCCATCAGCGCCGATCGCGCCTTGCGGGTGAAATCGTTCTCCTTGCCGATTTCCGCGTCGAGCATGCCATAGGCGCGCATCATGCCCCACAGCGTCTCTTCATCCAGCCCATCGCGATAGGATTGCACCATGGCCTCGGCCTCTGCATCGGTTTCGCCAATGACCAGGATCATCATCGAATAGGTGCGGATGGCGTGGCCCAGTTCCAGCGCGCCGGCCTTGGCCTTGTGCGTGTTGGCAATCAGTTCGTCCAGGTTGTTGCCCGCCAGGAACAGCGCGTCCATGTGCTCGGCGGTAAAGCGCACGCCGGCCTTGGACGTGCCGGCGCAAACCAGGAACGGGCGCTGCTGCGGCTTGGGCCACGACGTGCAATCGTCCAGCGTGAAATACTTGCCATGGGCGGTGACCCGGTCTTCGCTCCACAGCCGCTTGATGTTCTCGATCCACTCGGTGGCCAGGACATAGCGCTCGTCATGGTCAACGCCTTCGGGCCAGGCGCCCATCTGGGCAAATTCGCCCTTGTAGGCGCCGGTCACCACGTTGAGCCCGGCGCGGCCCCCGCTGATCTGATCGAGCGTGGCAATCATCTTGGCCGCCACCGCCGGGTTTTGCAGCAGGGTGTGGATCGTCGCCCAGACCTTTACCCGGCTGGTCGCCTGGGCCAGGCCGGCCATCATCAGCGGGCTGTCGAGCGAGGATTCCCAGTGCTGAATCTCGCCGCCATAGCCCTTGAACTTGGCCATCGCCATGATGAAGTCCAGCCCCATGGCATCGGCCAGCTTGGCCACTTCCAGATTATAGCCATAGGAGCCGTCGAGCCGCGGCGAATTCTTCGAAATGATCCAGCCGCCGTTGGCCATCGGCATGAAAATGCCAATGTCGCGCCCGCCGCTGTCGGAAGGAAGGCCGAAATGCGCAACCGTGGTAGTGGGTTCGGTCATGGCTGGTCCGTGATTTTGCAGTGATGAACAGGATGTGTGGCGCGGGTTGGGATCACGGGCAAGCTAGGGCGGCTTGGCCCGCGTATCTTGTCACCACGCGCACGAAGGTTTGTGCAGCGCATGAACTCCGGCGCTGGCGCACAAATCCATGCGCGCCACGGCAAGACGCGCCCGCCACATCCAACTAGCCTTGGCGCAAACCAACAGAAGGAATGCGCATGGCAAACTGGTTCATCACCGGCGTCAGTTCGGGCCTGGGTCTGGCCCTGGCCCGCGCCGCGCTGGGGCGTGGCGATGCCGTGGTAGGCACAGTGCGCGCGCAGGCCGACGCGGAAATGTTCACTGCCCTTGCCCCCGGCCGCGCCCATGCGATGAAGCTGGACGTGACCGACGAAGCCGCCGTGCAGGTGGTGATCCGCACCGCGCAAGGACTGGTTGGCCCGCTTGATTACGTGGTCAACAACGCTGGGCGCGGCTTTACCGGCGCGGTGGAGGAAACCAGCCTGGCCGATGCGCGCGCGCTGTTCGATGTCAACGTGTTCGGCCCGATGGCGGTGATCAAGGCCGCGCTTCCCGCCATGCGCGCCCGCCGCGCCGGGCACATCGTCAACATCACCTCGGTTTCGGGCCTGGCGGCCCGGCATGGCACGGCGATCTATGGCGCCACCAAGTTTGCGCTGGAATGCATCGGCCGCACCCTGGCGCAGGAAGTGGCGCCGCTCGGCATCAAGGTGACCAATGTGGCGCCCGGCGGATTGCGCACCGCCTTTTCCGCCGAACGCCTGCCCGGCGCCGATCCGGTCATCGCCGATTATGCCGGCACGGCCCATCTTGCGCGCCAGATCCTGCAGGACAAGCACGGCAACGAGCCGGGCTGCCCCACGCTAGCCGCGCAAGCAATCCTGGCCGCGCTGGATGAGCCCGAGCCACCGCTGGTGCTGCTGCTGGGTGACGACGCGCTGCACTATGCCGAACACGAACTGGGTCACCTGGCTGGGCAGTTCGATCGCTGGCAGGGCTATACGCTGGCCATCGCGGCGGAGCCGGTGCTGACCCCCTGATCGAGCGGGTATCGCAACGTTGTGACGGCAAATAGCGGGACCCCGGATCAAGTCCGGGGAGACGATGCCTGAAAGAATGTCTTTCGACGTCACCCCGGACTTGATCCGGGGTCCCGCTTCCTTGAAGCGCAACGCAACCCGCGATCAGCTGGTGAACAGCGCCTTGCGGATCACCGCATGCACGCCCCAATTGCCATTGGCGACCTGGCTGATCCCGAAATCCACGCCGACCGAGAGCAGCGAGATCGCCTCGTCCTCGGTCAGGTCGCGGATGGTCATCAGAAAGCGCCGCGCCTTGCGGAAGGCGTCGCGCATTGCCGCATCGATCGATGATCGCTTGTAAACCTCGCTCTGCGCCTTGCCGCCCAGATCGCGCAGGTAATCGGGGTTGGAAAAGCCCAGGATCACATATTCGCTGGGCGTCTCGATCATCGGATAATCCAGCTCGCGCACGTGGGCCGGTGCGCCCTTGGCCTTGTGCAGGACCACCTGGATCACGGCGGTCATCGAGCATTCGATCGCCGTGCCGCACAGTTCGCCATCGCCCTGGCTGGCGTGGGGATCGCCCAGCGACAAGAGGCCGCCAGGCACTGCCACGGGCAGGAACACGCTGGCGCCCGGCCCCAGGCGCCAGTTGTCGATATTGCCACCGAAATTGGCCGGCGGCACCGAATCGACCAAATCGGCATGGGCCGGCGCCAGCGCCACCACGCCGAAATGCGGCCGCACCGGTATCTCGATATCGCGCAGAACATTGAAGTTCTTCTCGATCGTTTCCGGGTCCACCGGCACGCCGGGGTAATCATACATCGGGTGGATCACGCCCGAGGGGTCTGTCTGCGGGGTCCAGCGATAGTTGTAGACCGCGTGCGCCAGCGGCAGCCCGGCGCCCTTCTCGATCTCGTAGATGGTGATCACTTCGCGCGGCTTCGGCTCCGTGATCAGTTCGGCATAGTGAAATCCCCAATAGGCCGCCACGTTGCTGCCGAATGCGCGGCCGGCAAAGCGCGGGTTGCGGCTGGGACGCGGATCGATATCGAGGATGCGCACCTGCACCACGTCGCCCGGCTCGGCCCCGGAAATGGCGATCGGGCCGGTGCAGATATGCACGCCAAAGCCCTCACCCGGCCCGCGCCCCAGGACCGAGGCATCGAGCGGTCCTGCCCCGCGCCGATCCACCACCTTGCCCTCGGCGGTCCAGCGATAGACTGCCTCTGCCGCCGGATCCCCATGGATCATGCGTTCGGCGTCATCGTTGGCGTGGTGGGTCAGCGTTTCGACGGTGACATAATCGCCCGAGCAGACTTCCAGCGCGGGTTTCAGGTGCTTGCTGAAATAGCCCCAGTGGATCGTATCGGGACGCACCGGCAGCACATGGTGGCGCACGCCGGGCGCGGCATCGACTTGCACGTCCTCGACCAGGCCATCGGCCTCAACCGCCGGATCAAGCGCCATGGCGGCTGGCGTTTCCTCGCGTTCTTCGGGCCGGGCATCCTTTTGCGCGCTGGGCCGCCCGCGCCGGGGCGCCTCGATCGCCTCGTCCGGCAGGGCGCCGACCTTGCGGTATTCGCGCGGGCTCATGCCATAGCGTTCGCGGAATGCGCGGCTGAAGCTGGCGCTGTCGTTGAACCCCCACTGAAAGAGGATTTCGGAAATGGAGCGCTGCGCGTGCAGCGGGCTGCCAAGGTCCAGCCGGCAGCGTTCCAGCCGGCGGAATTTCACGAACTGGCTAAAACTTTCGCCGGCGCTTTCGAACAGTTTCTGCAGATAGCGCGGGGAAATGCGGTGCTCTGCTGCAATCTGGTGGATCGACAGATTGGGATCGGACAGGCGCATTTCGATCGACTGGAACACCCTTTCGAGGATCGCTGCGCGTGCGCCGGCCGCGCCGCCCAGTTCCTTGACCGGCGCCTTGTCGAGCAGCGTGGCGGCGATGAATTCGGGGAGCGCCAGTTCGACCGGGCGGATCTGGTCGTCCGACACATCGACGATGGTATCGGCGACCGAGCGCAGCAGCGCCGAGAGCATGCGGCCGATCGCCTCGTCGGCAATCAGGTTGCTGATCTGCGATGGCAGGGCCGAGCGCGAGCGCAGCGCAGGCAGCGCGTGCGGCACCTTGACCAGCAGAAAGCGGTGTTCGCCGTTCAGATCGATCTGCGTGCGGGCAGAGCCACCACCATAGAGAATGTCCCCTTCGGACAGTTCGATCGCGGTGGTGCCCTGGGTCGCGCTCAGCCGCCCTTCGAGCAGCAGCACCAGCCAGAAACTGGGCGCATCCTGGGCCATATCGATCGCCAGGCGCTGGCCATTGCCGGTCACGCGCACGAACTGGATGCCCTGGCCGCTGGTGAAGCTTACCAGCTCACCATAGAGTTCCTCAGCGGTGCCAAGCACTTCGAGGCTGACACGCTGCAGCGCAAAACGCCACGCGTCGTGGCGCTGCTCGCGCGGGTAGGCATTGGTGGTAAAGCGCAACGGCTTGCCCCCTAGGTTGATCGACCCTGATGGCGGCGCGGCTTATGGTTGCCGGCCTGGCAACCACCTTACGCCATCTGTGATGACACGCAATGCTGCACCGCAAACAAAACGTGCCCCGGATCGGGTCAGGCCTGGGTCATTTCCCGGGCTGCCAGGCGCTGGTGGGTGGCGCGATAGCGGTGCACCAGCCACTTGTTGAACTGGCCTTGCGCGCCTTCCTGCCAGGAATAGCGCCCGCGCGGGGCAAAGCGCGAGCGCAGGCCCTGCTGCACCAGTTCATCGACATGCAGGTCCTGCGCGATGATATGGCCCGAGGCGCGGATATTCATGTCGAGCTTGTGGTCGAAGGCGGGGTCGGCCATCGCGCCCGGCGCAAACAGGAAGCCGGTGTCCATCTCCAGCGATTCCGGGCCATTGGGCCGCAGGATCAGATAGATCACCATGTCGCTCATCATCACCAGGCTGAGCGTGGGCGGGATGTTGGCAAAGGTCATGCGCATGCGCGCTTCGTCAGACAGGCCGGGGAACACCGGCAGCACCGCCTTTTGCGTGGCGTTGAAGCTGGCATCGGCGTGGAGCGTGCCGTTGAAGCGCAGGAAGCCGCCATCGGCCGGGTCGCTATCGGGAAACACCGCCAGGCCCGATGGCACGAAATCGTGCAGCGGGCCGTGGTGCAGCCGGCTGGCATGATAGCCATCGTTGTTATTTTCGAACATGACCTTCCAGTTCCACGGCAAGGTCGGCGCCGGATCGGGGCGCGGCCCTTCGGCCCCGGCCAGGTCATAGCCGGCAATGGCCTCGGCCACCGCCGTCAGGCGCGGCGCCAGCGGGGCGGCATCGGCATCAAAGTTGATGAAGATGAAGCCGTTCCACAGTTCCACCTTGAACGTCGGCAGGCTGTATTGCGCCTTGTCGAAATTGCAGGTCTTGCTCATCGCCGGGGCGGCGACCAGCTTGCCATCGAGGTTGTAGCTCCAGTGGTGATAGGGGCACAGGAAACCGCGCGCATTGCCGTGCCCTTCGGCCACCAGCATCGCGCGGTGCTGGCACACGGCCGACATCGCGCGGATTTCCCCATCCAGCGTGCGCGATACCAGGATCGGCTCGCCAATCACGCGGGTGGAGAAATAGTCGCCCGGCTTGGCCACCCAATCGGCGCGGCCCACGCACAGCCATTCGTGGTTGTAGAGCGCCTCTTTCTCGAACGCATAGAATGCCGCGCTGGTATAGCACTCGGGCGGCAGGGTCTCCGCCTCGGCGAGGTCGGTGGCCGAACTCTCAAGCGAGCGGATGAAGCTGTCGGTAACGAGGGTCACGGGCGCAAACTCCTGAAACGGGCTGGATCGAAGCTCTGTTTAGCGGTGTCGCAGGCCGCTGGTCTTGAGCCGGGCAGCACGAATTGTTGAGCGTGGGGTGCTGCGCAGTCTGCGCCAAGCCATGCTGCGCCGCAACAATAATGAGGAACACAATTGGCGGGGGATTGGCACCCCCGCCGCCGCCTTCATTCGCGGGTAAAGTCTGCGGGCACCTGCGGATCGGTCCCTGCCTTGCCCCACAGCAGGATTTCGTTGCCCCACGGATCCTGGAACGCGTGGTTATAGCCGTTGAAAGTGGACCAATAGTGGTTGCGCCACAGGATCGTGGCGCCGCGTTCCTCCGCCGCGGCCAGGATGCGATCGGCACTGTCATCGTCGCTGATCAAGATCCAGATGCGCGGCTTGCGCCCGTCGCTCGCCAGATCGCGCGGGGCAACACCGGCGGGTTCTGGGTGCGGCCGGGCATTGGCTGCGGCAAAGATGCCCAGGTGCAAGTTGCCGATCGCGCTGTCGCTGCCATCGGGGTTCTTGAACTGCCCGCCCGGCACCATGCGGTGATAGACCCCGGCCGGCTTTTCATCGTTCTGCCAGCCGAACACCTCGGCATAGAATCGGGCTGCGGCGGCCGGGTCATCGGCAGGCATATCGACGAAAATCAGGGTGTTGGGCATTGGCAGCGCCTTTCCTTGGCCAGCAGGGTCAATAGCCACCTTGTGGCAAGGCGCGGCCCCGCCCGGCTTGGACCTGCGCGCACCGATTGTTGATCCGTGCGCGGCGCGGCCAAGTCATAGGGCGCGCGCAAACAAGACCGCAGCGCAGCATTGGCCCGACAACCAAGGCGTCCTGATACCCATCGAAACGAGGCACACGCATGAGTTTGGTCTGCACCCACGGTCAGCAGCGGACGGCTACGGCGCCCGGCGCCCTGCACTATCTGAAAGCCACGCCCGAGACCGTGCACTGGGGCTATTTCTCGCCCACGATCAAGCCGGCCCTGACGATCAAGAGCGGCGATCTGGTGCATGCCGAAGCGATCACCCACCATGCCGGCGATGCGCCCGAACTGATGTTCGACGAAGGCGTGGAGCAGATCTTCACCCAGATCGATCCCACCACCCGTGCGCCGGGCGTGCACATCATGACCGGGCCGATCTTTGTCGAAGGCGCCGAGCCGGGAGACATGCTGGAGGTGCGCTATCTCCAGATGGTGCCGCGCAACAACTATGGCTCCAATCTCGCGGCCAACTGGGGCCACCTCTATCAGGAGTTCGACGAAAAGGAGCGGGTGACGATCTACCAGCTCGATCCCACCACGCAAACCGCCAGCGCGCTATATGCCTATGATTTTCCGGGCAAGTACCTGGTGCCTGGCACGATCACCAATTGCCCGGTGTGCGATCGCCAGCCCGCCTTGCCGGGTGTGACCATCCCGGCCCGCCCGCACCTGGGCACGGCCGGCGTGGCCCCGGCGGTGAACGAGCCGGTCAGCACGATTCCCCCTGGCCTGCACGGCGGCAATATCGACAACTGGCGCATCGGCGCCGGCGCGACGATGTATTACAAGTGCCAGGTCAAGGGCGGGCTGTTTTCCATCGGCGATCCGCATGTCAGCCAGGGTGACGGCGAGATTTCCGGCACGGCGATCGAAAGCTCGCTCAACTGCCTGTTCCAGATCATCCTGCGCAAGGATTTCGATTTCCCCTCGCCGCTGCTGGAAACGCCCAAGCACTGGATCGTCCACGGCTTTGGCGAAGACCTGGATGCGGCGATGAAGAATGCCTCGCTCGACATGCTCCACTTGCTGAGTGAACAGGTCGGCTTGTCGAAGAACGATGCCTATTCGCTGATGAGCGTGGCCGCCGATTTCGGCGTGACCCAGGTGGTGGACGGCACGCTGGGCGTGCACGCGCGGATCAACCGCGACATGTTCCCCGCCAAGGGCGTGGCCAAAGACCCACAGTAAGCCCTGCCAAGGGTCGCACAGGAAGCGCCGGAGAGCCTTGGCTTTCCGGCGCTTTCTCGCATGTGGGTTTGGGTGACGTGCCAGCGCCCTTCGACAGGCTCAGGGCGAACGGGGAAGCAGGTTTATGAATACCGTTCGGGCTGAGCTTGTCGAAGCCCCCGCCCTTGCGCGCCCTATCCGGCCAGGCCCGCGTCCACCTCTGCCCGCGTGGGCATCGAGGCGGCAGCACCCAGGCGCTGCACCGAGATTCCGGCCGCAACCACCGCCACAGCCAGCGCGTGGGCCATGGTTTCACCTTCCGCCAGCCGCGCGGCCAGCACGCCGCAGAACGTATCACCCGCGCCGGTCGTATCCACCACCGACACTGCACGCGCAGGCAGGCGGATCGTGCCGTCCGGCCCTTCAGCCAGCACGCCGGCCCCGCCCAGCGTGACGATCACCCATTGCCCCGCGCGCGCCATCAGCCGGCGCGCGGCCCCCGCCAAGGCGATGTCTCCCTCCGGCACGCCTTCGCCCAGGAAAAACGCCAGTTCGGTTTCGTTGACCACCAGAATATCGGCCAGCGGCAGGATCGCGCGCCCTTCGGCCGTGGCCGGCGCGGCGTTGTAGAGCGTGCGTGCGCCAGCCTCGCGCGCCAGGGTCAGAAAGCTGGCCACGGCCTCAGCCGGCACTTCGGCCTGGGCCACGGCCAGGGCAGCACCGGCGGGAAAGTCTGACGGGGCAGGAAGCGCGGCATTGGCGCCCGCCACGATCACGATCTGGTTCTCGCCCGCGTCAGACACGAAGACATGCGCAAGCCCGGTTGGGCCAGGCAGCCGCGCCACCGCGCCGGTGCCCACGCCGGCCTGAGCCAGGGCATCGAGCATCGCCACGCCATGGGCATCATCGCCCACCGCGCCCAGCATCACCGTGGGCACGCCCTGCCGCGCGGCGGCGACTGCCTGGTTGGCACCCTTGCCACCGGGCAGCAGGTCATAGCTGGTGGCCGCAACCGTTTCCCCGGCAAGCGGCAGGTGCGGCACGCGCATGACCAGATCGCGGTTGATCGATCCGAAAACGACGACTGCCATCAGGCGAGCACCAGATCGCCCGTGGCGCTGTCTGCGGCCGGGCGCGCGCCTGGCGCGCTGGCAGCAAAGCGATCGGGATGCGGCAAGAGCGCGAGCAGCACCATGCCCAGCGCCAACGCGCCGACGATGGCAAGCGTGGCCGCGACATAAGAGCCGCTGCGGTCAAAGCTCATATCCATCAGCATAGGCGCCACCCCTTGGATAAAGGCAACGACAGCATAGAATGCACCGACGATCGTGCCGAAGTGGCGCAGCCCGAAATAGCGCGACACGAAATACGACAACGCGGCATATTCCGCCCCCATGCCGATGCCGAGCAGTGCGCCGGCAGTGATGATCGCCAGGCTGCCGGTGGAAAACTGCAGGATCACCATGCCGGCCATGGCGCTGGCATACATCGGCAGGATCAGGCGCGGGGTGCGAAAGCGATCGAGCAGGCCGCCGGTCACCACCTGCCAGCCCGCCGTGACCAGGGCAAAGACCACTACCACGCCGGTGGCCTGCGCCAGCGACACGCCATGGCCCATGAGGATCGGCACGACATGGGTGAACATCGCGGTCATCCCGCCGGCGCCGGCCGCCACGGCCACCAGCATTAGCCAGAATGCACCGGTGCGCGCGGCCTGGCCCAGGCTCATGCCGCTGGCGAGCGGGGACATGGCATGGCTATCACCGGCCGCAGCGGGTGGCGCATCGCGCATCCACAGCGCGATGAACGGCGCGGCCAGCGCCACGATCAGCCCGATCACGACATAGCCCATGCGCCAGCCGTGGCTGGACAGGACCACGCCGGCCACGATCGGCATGATCGTGGCGCCCAGGCCATTGCCCACGCCCGCGGTAACCCCCAGCATCAGCCCGCGCCGCGCATCGAACCAGTTCGACACCACCTTGCTGACCATGCCTGTGGCCGCCATCGTGCCGAACAGCCCGACCACGGCAAACCGCCAGTAGAAATCGAGCATCGTGCCATCGGCGCGCGACACCAGCAGGATGCCCACCGCGAGGCCCAGGTTGCCCGCCAGCAGCAGCCAGCGCGCGCCAAACCGGTCCATCGCCCGGCCGATCAGCGGATAGCTGATTGCGCTGATCACCGAAATCAGCCCGAGCACGCCCGAAACACCGGCACGCGGCCAGCCGAAATCCTGCGCGATCGGCACCAGGAACACGCCGATCGTGGCGGAAATCGCCGCGGTCATGCACAAGGTGTTGGCGATAGTGGCGGCGATGGCAACCTTGGCTGCCTGATGGGTGGGCGCGGAAGGCATGGTGCGCGGCGAGTCCCGGATAGTGAGTGGCGCAGCTATCAGACCCCACGCTGGCGCGCTTGCCAAGCATGGAGGCCCGCTCGCAACAACGAGGGCGCCCGGCATCAATTTGGCAGCGCCACCAAGACCTGTTTATCATGCACTTGGCCTGGCAACACGCGCGCCTTGCAAAATTGCTTGCGCGGGCCGTCAAGACGGAGAACCCCTGCCCCGCTAGGTCGAGGCCGATGACCGTGCCATCACCGAGCGGACCTTTTGGGGCAAAGCCCGGAACGACGATGCCACGATACTGCCGATGCCCAAGGAGCCAAGCGACCTCATGCCCGATTCCGCCACCCGAATGCCCAGCCTGTTCATTCCCCATGGCGGCGGCCCCTGCTTTTTCATGGACTGGCGCGCGATGGGTGGGCCGGCCGATGCCTGGGACAAGACCGCCGGCTATCTCAAGGGCCTGATCGCGAGCCTGCCGGAAAAACCCAAGAACATCGTGGTGATATCCGGGCATTGGGAGGAAGATGCGTTTACCGTCGCTTCCGCGCCCGCACCGGGCATGATCTATGATTACTATGGCTTTCCGCCGCACACCTATGAACTGAAGTTTCCTGCGCCGGGCGCACCTGCGCTTGCCGAGCGGATCGTGGCGCTGATCGAGGCCGAAGGGCTGCCGGCACGCACCGATGCCACGCGCGGGTTCGACCACGGGGTGTTCATCCCGTTCCTGCTGGTCACGCCCGAGGCGGATATTCCGGTGGTGCCGCTGTCGCTCAAGCGCGACCTCGATCCCGAGGAGCACCTGCGCTGCGGCCGTGCCCTCTCCGCACTGCGCGACGAGGGCGTGCTGATCGTGGGTTCGGGCATGAGCTTTCACAACATGCGCGCGTTCTTTTCGCCCGCCGCCACACAGCCTTCGGCCACGTTCGATGCCTGGCTTACCCAGGCGATCGAAAGTCCGCCCGAACAGCGCTGGCAAGCCTTGCGCCAGTGGGCCAGCGCGCCGGCCGGCCGGCAAAGCCACCCGCGCGAAGAACACCTGATCCCGCTGATGGTGGCAGCAGGTGCCGCCGCCGATGCGCCGGGCCAGCGCGACTTTACCGACAACGTGATGATGGCCGATATCTCTGCCTTCCGGTTCGGCTAGGATGCAGGCGGTCGATACCTTGGTCACCGGCGCGATGCTGGTGACGATGGATGCGCAGCGCCGCGTGATCCGCGATGGCGCGGTTGCCATGGCACAGGGCCGCATCGTGGCGGTGGGGCCAAGCGCAGAGGTGGCCGGCATGGTTGCGCTGCGCGAGGTGATCGATGCGCGCGGTTTTGTTGCCACGCCCGGCTTCGTCAATGCCCACGTGCATCTGACCGAAACCCTGATCCGCAATTTCCTGCCCGAGGCGCTGCCCTTTGACGAAGGGCTCAACCAATGGGTGATCCCGCTCTATCAAGGGCATACCCCGCAGGAACAGGCAATCGCCGCGCGGCTGGCCGTGCTGGCCATGCTCAAGACCGGCACGACCACGTTCCTCGAAGCCGGCACGCTGATCGCGTTCGATGCCGTGGCCCAGGCGCTGGAGGGCACAGGCATTCGCGGACGCATCGGCCGCTGGTGCATGGACCGGGCGTTTGCTCCTGGCGAGGACCAGGCCGCGCTGACCCAGGCCGCGCTCGACGCGTTTGGCGCCGATCTGGCTGCCTGGCCCGATGACGGACGCCTGATCGCCGCCTGGCCGCTGCTGGTCGGGCACATGACCAATACTGCCGAGCTGTGGCAGGCGGCCACGGCCATCGCGCGCGAGAAAAACCTGCGCATTTGCGCGCACATGGCGCCCGCCGCCGGTGACCCGGAATGGTATCTGGCCAACACCGGCAAGCGCCCGGTGGAATGGCTGGCAGACCTTGGCGTGTTGGGTGATCACCTGGCGCTGGTCCACATGGTGCATGTCGACGAACGCGAAGTGGCCCTGCTGGCACAAAGCGGCACGCATGTGGTGCATTGCCCCGAAGCCTCGCTCAAAGGCGGCTATCAGGCCACCACGCGCGGGCTGTTTCCCGAAATGGCCGCCGCTGGCGTCAACATCGCGATCGGCACCGATGGCGGCGATCGGCATGATCTGATGCCCTCTGCCCGCCTGATGGCCGGCCTGTGGAAGGATGCGCGCGGCGACACTGCGCTGTTCCCGGCCGAAAGCGCGCTGGAAATGCTCACCGCCAACGGCGCGCGCGCCATGGGCCTGGAAGGGCAGGTGGGCACGCTGGCCGTGGGCGCACGGGCAGACCTGGTGCTGCACGATACCCGCCGCCCGGAATGGATGCCGCTGCACAACCCGGTGCAACAACTGGTGTGGTCTGCCGATGGGCGCGGCGTGCACAGCGTGTGGGTCGATGGCCGCCGCGTGGTCGACGCTGGGCGCTGCACCACTATCGATGAAGAACAACTGCTGGCGCAGGCGCAAGACGCTGCGCAAGCGCTGGTTTCCCGGTCGGGCCTGCCGCTGCGCATGGCCTGGCCGATCCTTTGACAAAGGCAAGCATTCCCATGGCCTATGAAACGATAACGGTACGCGATGTAACCCCGGCGATCGGCGGGGAAGTCTCTGGCCTCGATCTGACCCGGCCCCTGCCCGACGCGCAGGTGGCCGAGTTGAAAGCCGCCATGGCCGATCGGCTGGTGCTGTTCTTCCGCGATCAGCCGATCGGCCACGAAGACCATATCCGCCTGGCCAACTATTTCGGCGGCGTGCACATCGCGCCCAGCACCGCGCCCTGGCAGGTGCCCGGCCACCCCGAAGTGACGATTATCCACGCCGATGAAAACAGCACGTTCGTGGCCGGCGAAGACTGGCATTCCGACATGAGCTGCGACGAAGCGCCGCCGATGGGCTCGATCCTCTATCTCCACACCATGCCGCCCGTGGGCGGCGATACGGTGTTTTCCAACATGTATGCAGCCTATGACGCGCTGTCAGACCGGATGAAGGCCTATCTTTCGGGGCTGACCGCCGTGCACGATGCCGTGGTCGGCTTTGGCGGGATCACGCCCGAAGGCATGAAGCTGCCGCGCCACAGCCATCCCGTGATCCGCACCCACCCGGTGACGGGCAAGAAGTGCATCTATGTGAACCGTGGCTTCACCACCCATATCGAGGGCGTGCCCGCGATCGAGAGCCGCGCGATCCTGAACTACCTCTATGAACACGTGCAGCATCCGATGTTCCAGTGCCGCTTTCGCTGGCAGCCGCATTCGATCGCGTTCTGGGACAACCGCTGTGCGCAGCATTCGGCGATCTGGGACTATTTCCCGCAAGTCCGCTCGGGCTATCGCGTGCAGATCCTGGGCGAAAAGCCGGAATGAGCGCCGGCCACCACGCCTTCACCGCGCGTGAAGGCGTGGTGGCGCTGGCCGTGTCGCTGGCGCTCTTCCTCGGCCAGGGCATCGTCTTTGCCGGCATGGGGCTGGCGCTGTTTGCCACGGGCCAGGCCCTGCACCTGGGACCCGCCGCGCTGGGCGCAGCCTTTACCACGGTGATCGTGGGGGCCAGCGCCGGGGCCACGCTGCCGGTGTGGCTGATCACGCGGATCGGCGGGCGCCTGACGATGACCGGCGGCGCGCTGGTCATGGCCGCCGGCCTCGCGCTGGCGGGCCTTGCCAGCGGCCTTGCCCTGCTGCTGCCGGCCATGGCGCTGGTGGGTGCGGGTTTTTCCCTACTGGCCAATACCCCGGCCTATGCGATGATCGCGGGCTGGTCAGGGCCGCGCACCAATCGCGTGCTGGGCCTCTATCTGATGATCGGCGCGCTCGGCAATGCCGCCGGGCCGGCGCTGGGCCAGGAACTGATCACCGATGGCCTGGGCTATTGGCGTGGCACTTGCGGCCTGGCGCTGGGCCTGGCGCTGCTGCTGCTCGCCGTGCTGCGCGATCCGCCGGCGCCTGCCTTGCCCAATGCCCCGCGCGCGGCTGGCTGGTGGCGACCGTTGCTGGGCCCGCGCTTTGCCATGCTCGCCAGTGCCATGGTCCTTTCGCAAGCCGTGATCATGACCGCGCTCAGCGTTGCGCCGGCGCATCTTTCGCCGGCGCTGGGGTGGACCGCGGGCGGCGTGGCGCGGGTGCTTGCGCTGCAAGGCCTGCTTGGCGCGCTGGGTACCGGCCTTGCCGGCTTTGCCCTGCGCCATGTCCGCGCGGTGCGGCTGCTGGCGCTGTCGCTGTTGGCGACGGCGCTGGGCATGGGCGCCCTGGCACAAGGCGGTGCGCTGATGGTCAACTGGGGGTTCGTGCCGCTGTTCGGCGTGGGTTCGGCCCTTGTCGCCATGGCGGTCACGGTACTGCTCATGGAATGGTTCGGGCACGAAACCGGCACCGCCGGCCTCGCGCTATGCTGGACGCTTGCCGGCCTTGCTGCGCTGGGGCCGGGCCTGGCCGGGGTGCTGGCGCAGTGGACCGGCAGCTATGCCGGCGCGATATGGCTGCTGGGCGCGTCATGCGTGCCAGTGGCAGTGGCGGCGGGGGTCTTGCACCGTGCCAAACCTATAGAGACCCCGTCATCCCGGGCTTGACCCGGGATCCCGCTTTTCTGTCTTAGGCCGAGAAAAGAAGCGGGACCCCGGATCAAGTCCGGGGTGACGGTTAGGCAATGCCTGTTTGTCTGGTTTTCGATCTCTGACCTGCCAACAAAACAGCCCGGCGGATCGCTCCACCGGGCTGTTTTTGTGCGCCAAAAATTGGTTCAGGAAATCAGCCGCGGCACTGCCATGCCGCGCACATCGAAATGCGCATCGGGATGTTCGGCCGCGCCATCGCGCGGGGCGGCACGGTGCTGCACCACGCCGTTCTTGCCAAAGCCTTCGACCACCGGGCGCGCGCCCTTGCTCGACAGCCACAGGCGCAGCAGGTGGCGCTTGCGCTGCGGTTCGGGCCAATCCCAGAACGTGGTGCGGGCGTGCAGCGCGGCATAGTTTGACAGCCACTGGATATCGCCGGGCCGGAAATCCATCTCGATCGCCATGCCGTCTTCATAGGTGATCTCGTCGAACAGGCGCAGCACCTCGATCTGGTCGGCGGTCAACTGCGGCACGCCGGGATATTCCTGCGCGGTAAGGATATAGAGCGAGCCGGCATACATGCTGAACACGCCATCCTCCAGGCTGACGATCGGCGAGGTATAGGTATCGGCCGGGGCTTCATGATCCTGGCGGCGCCAGTCCCAGTGGAACGGCTCGAACAAAAGGGGCGCCAGATCGGGGCGGCGGCGCAGGATCTCGTTGTAGATTTCCGCGCCCGAAACCAGGCACGAAAGCCCCCCTTCCCGCGCTCCGCGCAAGCACATCAGGGCCACGATATCTGAGCTGTCAGAGTGATAGACCAGCTTGTCGCGCACCTTGGACGAGAGCGCGGTGGGATCGTCCATCGTCTTGTCAGACGTGGCATAGACATGGTCGATCAGGTCACCCATCTCGTTCTGGCGGATGGGATCGCCCATGTGCAGGCCAAGAATGTAATAGATCGCACAGGACAGCGCATCGGAATAGAGTTCTGCACGCAGGCCCCGCACCAGCACGAAGCCGCGCCCGAAATCGACCTCTTGGCGCCATTCCTCGCAAGCCTGGGCGGTTTCCACCAGCGGATAATCCTCCGCCTGCACCGTGCGCAGATCGGGATCGTCGGCCATGAAGCGCGCGCCCAGCGTTTCCAGTTCGGCGATCTGCGCAGCCGACAGTTCAAAGACCCAGTCCTGTCCCTGGCTCAGCCGGTCGCCACGCCAGGCGGCGCGGCTGGTGATGGGGGATAGCACGGGGGCGGAAGGCGTGATCACGGACAAGGCTTGGTTCCTTTGCAGCGGCGCGAAAGCATCTGACGAAAACGCATGTGCCATCATGCACTGCGCCATGTCTTGACCTGGCGCGCAAGAGATTTGGACCGGCACCGCCCGCGTCATCCGACATCATCGGTCCTTTGGGCACCTTGCATCGCAACATGGGGCTTGCTGCATCGCGGATCGGTCAACTATTCGTGCGTTGCCACGCAAGACCGCAGGGCGGTTGAACACCGATGCTGGGGCACGACAAAAAGGCCGGCCACAACGAAGGCCAGGTTCAGGGAGAACATACAGCCGGGAGGCTGTCTGAAAGCGATGAAAAGCATTTCTCGAGGGGGGAAACCCATGCGCCCGTCATCCGTCCTGCTCACTGCCACTGCATCGCTACTGGCGCTTGCCGCCACCTCTGCCCGCGCCGCCGATGCGGCCAGCGCACCCGCCGCCGAAACGGCGCCTGCTCCGGCTGCCGATCCGATGGTCGACGCCGATGGCAGCCCGCTCGGCACCATCGTGGTCAACGGTGAAAAGCGGGAAGTGAACCTGCAAACCGCACCGATCGCGATCAGCACCGTTTCGGCCGACGCGCTGCGCCAGCGCAACGCAACCGAGCTTGCCGATCTCAACGGCTTCGTTCCCGGCCTCACCGTGACCAAGAGCGAGGGCAACGAACGCGTCATCGCCATTCGCGGGGTTGGCTATGAAACCGCGCAGAACCCCAATTCGCAGCCCGGCGTCGCGTTTCATATCGACGGGGTCTATATCGCCCACGTCGTGGCGCTGAACCAGGATCTGCTCGATGTGGATCACGTGGAAGTGCTGCGCGGCCCGCAAGGCACGGTGTTCGGCCAGACGTCTACCGGCGGCGCGGTCAACGTGATCACGCGCAAGCCCGTGCTCGGCGAATATACCGGCGAAGCACAGCTCAGCTATGGCAACTACAACTATGTGCGCGCCATGGGCACGTTGAACGTGCCGATTGCCGAAACGCTCGCCCTGCGCGGCACGGTGCAATACCTGCGCCATGATGGCTATGGCTATGCCGTGGGCGTGCCCGGCTATGCGAAGTATCCGCTCGACGATGCCAACAATATCGGCGGCCACGTCTCCCTGCTGTGGCAGCCCAGCCCCGATACCAGCGTGACGCTTTCGGCCCAGTCGTTCGATGCCAGCCACAATGCGGCGCTGCAAAAGTGCCTGCTGTGCAGCACCGATCCGGCCGCCGGCAGCACCACCTACATCGCCGATCCCAATGCCGATCCCCGCGTGGTCAGCCAGGATTTCGGCGGCAAGTATGTGACCAAGACGCGCATGGCCTATCTCTCGATCGCGCAGACGATCGATGACAAGGTCGTGCTCAAGTCGGTGACGGCCTACCAGTATCTCAACAAGAACCAGTCGGGTGACAACGACCGCTTCATCTATGCCAACTATCACGACAACATCGTCCGGTGGCAGGACATGAGCAGCACCTGGACGCAGGAAGTCTCCGCCTCGTCCACGCCCAACAAATCGCTCGAATGGGTCGTCGGCGGGTTCTACCTGCGCCAGCACGCGCTGCAGAACATCATGGAATACACCACGGGCGGCTTTTCCATCGATCCGGCCACCGGCCAGGCCGTGTCGTTCCAGACCGACAGCCCCTACCAGCACACCTCTTGGGCGGGATATGGCCAGGCGATCTTCCATGCCACCGACGCACTCGATCTGATCGCCGGCGCGCGCTACAGCTGGGACAAGATCTCGGCCCAGCCGGTGCAGTATTTCGCCACCGTGCCCGAACGCATCGCGACCAGCGATGCACTGACCGGCAAGGTCAGCGTGCAATACCAGGTCACGCCCACCAACATGCTCTATGTGACCGGGTCAAAGGGCTACAAGCCCAGCGGCGTCACGTTCGCGGGCAATTCGATCTTCGTGAAGAGCACCTACGCCAAGGAAACCGTCTGGGCGGCCGAAGTGGGTTCGAAGAACGAGTTCTTCGACAAGACCCTGCGCCTCAACGTGGCGGGCTATTACTACTGGTACAAGGATTTCCAGTTCACTGCCGAAGACCCGGTGCCCTTTGCCGGCGGCACGGCCAACATTCCGCGTGCGCAGACCTATGGCGTGGAGTTTGAAACCACCTGGGCGCCGACCAAGCAACTGCGCTTTGACGGTACCCTGGCGCTGGCCGAAGGCAAGTTCCACGGCGACTATTACACGATCGACAAGCAGACCGCGCAGGATATCCGCGCCACGACCTATGCTGCGCTGGGTTATCCCGCCGGGTGGTATTACGATCCGCGCGTGATTGCCGCGGTGATCGCCGCGTCCACCAATACCAACGGCAAGAAGATCCCCAAGCTGCCGGGTGTGCAGGGCAGCTTTGCCGCGACCTATACCGCGCCGGTTGGCCCGGGCGAGCTGATGCTGCGCGGCGAAGTGATCTATCGCGGCAAGTTCAACTCGCGCATCTTCAATGTGCCGCAGTTCGACACGGTGCCGTCCTACACCATCGGCAACCTGATGATCCAGTATCAGCCCGATGCCTCGCCCTTCACCTTCTCGGTCACGGGCACCAACATCACCGACAAGGCCGGGGTCAGCAACAAGTTCGCCGATCCTTATGGTTCGGGCACCACCAGCGTGGAATACATTCCGCCGCGCCAAGTGTTTGCCACGGTCGGCTACAAGTTCTAAGACGCGTCGTTTCCACCTTGCCGGCAGCGCGGTTCACACACCGCGCTGCCGTTTTTTTGTGCGGGTGGACGGTAGGTTACAACCTCAAACCATCGTCACACCGGATCAAGTCCGGGGTGACGAGTTGGTTCAGATAAGACCGAGGATCGCTCAGTCGATCAGGCGGTGCACTTCGCGCACAAAGGCCTTGGCTGCCTTGGCCACGTCTTCCGCGCTGCGCCCGGCCTTGTAGAGCGCCGAGCCCAGGCCGCCACCGGCCGCACCCGCCGCCATCCAGTCTGACAGGTTTTCCGGCGTGACGCCGCCCACGGCCAACACCGGCACATGGCGCGGGATCACTGCCAGTTGCGCCTTGAGCACGGCGGGGCTCGCGGCCTCAGCGGGAAACAGCTTGAGACCGTGGGCGCCGGCGTCGAGCGCGGCAAAGGCCTCGGTCGGCGTGGCATAGCCGGGCAGCGACACCATGTCGTGCGCCACGCTGCGCGCGATCACCGCCGGGTTGACGTTGGGCGAAACCACCAGCGTACCGCCGGCATCGCGCACCGCATCCACCTGGTCCACATTGAGCACAGTGCCCGCCCCAACCAGCACGTTGCTGCCATAGCGGTGGGCGATCTTTTCAATCGACACCAGCGGATCGGGCGAATTGAGCGGCACTTCGATCATGGCAAAGCCGGCCTCGACCAGAACGTCGGCCATGGCCTCGATCTCGTCCGGGCGCACCCCGCGCAGGATCGCCACGAGCGGGCAGTGGCGCATGGCCTGGGCGAAACGATCGGCGGCGGTGTGGTCAGCGGTCACGAACAAGGCTCCAGATCTGGGCGATGCCGGCAACGAACGCGGCATGGCTGTCAACAAGGTGGGCGCGGCCGCCGCATTGGGCAATGGCTGCGGTGTAAAGCGCGCCGAGCATCGGATCGGCGAGGAGATAGACATCGCTGCCCGCGGTCACGCCTGCCCCGCGCACATCGCTGCCGATGAGCAGGCCGGAGGCGTGCGCGGCGCTGTCTTCCACCGCGCGCAGGCCCAGCAGGGCCGCTGCCCGCACGCCGAACAGCGCCGTCAGCAAGGCCGGGTCGGCGCTGGCTGCTACCCCGGCGCGGAACGCCGGGCCGTCGGCCACCGGGCCGCCGAGAAACTCGGCCAAGAGGCTGTGCTGCTTGAGCAGGGCAAACATTTCGCCGGTCATGCTGGTGGAAAAGCTGGCCACCGCGCCATCAACCATGCGCGCCCACTTGCAGTGCGTGCCGGGCTGGCACAGCAGCGCGTCGGCGGGCGCGAGCCCGGCGTGTACGGCGCCGAGCAGTTGCACTTCCTCGCCGCGCATCACATCGCCGCGCGGGTCAGACAGGCCCGGGACGATCCACGTGCGCGGCGCCACTTCATGCAGCGCGCCGGCAATCTGATCCGCGCCCGCCGGGCATGGCAGATAGGGCACCAGCGCCCAGCCGCGCTGCGAGCCGACCATGCCGGCGGCAACCACCGGCCAATCGCCCATCCGCGCGCGGATCGCGGCCACTTCATCGGCAAAGCCGCCCGGCCCAACCGCCAGCACGCCGCGATCGTCGCGAAAGGTCTCCAACACGCTACCCGCGCGATCGAGCAGATAGACACGGCGATTGGTGGTGCCCCAATCGATGGCAAGGAAACGGTCGTTCACGGTCAAATCACCACCAATAGGCATAGAGGGCCACCAGGATCGCCAGGATCGCCACGGCGGCGGCGTTGAAGCCGGCGCTGGTGCGGAACAGGTGCGCTTCCTTGCGGATGCCCTCGCCTTGTTGCACCTGCGGGCGCGCGAGCGAAACCCCCATGGCCAAGAGCAGCGAAATCACGAAGATGATCGCCATGCGGTTCATGAACGGCACTGCCTCGAGCGCAGCAATCCCGCCAAAGCGGAACACCAGGCTGAGCAGCACCGAGGCCACCGCGCCGGTCAGCGCGCCCGCCTCTGTCGCGCGGGGCCAGAACAGGCCGAGCAGGAAGATCACCGTGATCCCCGGCGTGACGAAGCCCGAGAACTCCTGGATGTACTGGAACGCCTGGTCGAGCCCGCCGAGCAGCGGCCGCGCGGTGAGAATGGCGATCACCACCGCCAGGGCCGCCGCGACGCGGCCCACCGTCACCAGCTTCTTCTCGCTCTGCTGCCCCTTGGCAAAGCGGGCATAGATATCGAGCGTGAAGATCGTGGCGATCGAATTGATCTTGCTGGCGGTCGAGGCGATGATCGCGGCGACCAGCGCGGCGAAGACCAGGCCCAGCAGGCCCGGCGGCAGCATGCGCATCATCGCCGGATAGGCTTCGTCGGGCTTGACGAGGTTGGGCGCCAGCAGCACCGCGGCAATGCCGGGCAGCACGATGATGATCGGCATGATCAGCTTGAGGAAACCGGCAAAGACCATGCCGCGCTGCGCTTCGGGCAGGCTCTTGGCGGCCAGCGCGCGCTGGATGATGTACTGGTTGCATCCCCAGTACGACAGGTTGGCGATCCACATCCCGCCGATGATCACCGACAGGCCCGGCAGATCCTTGTAGTGCGGATCATTGGCCGAAAGGATCATGTGGAAATGATCGGGCGCCTGCTGCACCAGCGCCTTGAAGCCTGAGAGGATACCCGGCCCATCGCCATAGAGCTGGCCGATCTGCCCCAGGGTGAGCCAGGCGATCACCAGCCCGCCCAGCACCAGCAGCGTGACCTGGACGATATCGGTCAGCGCCACGGCCTTGAGCCCGCCACGCAGCTGATAGAGCAGCGCGAAGATGCCCAGCCCCGCCAGCGCCACGTCCTGGTTGACGCCGGCCACCTGCATCACCGCCACCGAGCCGAGCCAGATGATCGAGGTGAGGTTCACGAAGACATAGAGCACCAGCCAGAACACCGCCATGACCGTGCGGATCGTCGGGCCAAAGCGCTGTTCGAGGAACTGCGGCATGGTGTAGATGCCGTTTGCGAGGAAGATCGGCAGGAAATACTTGGCCACCAGCAGCAGCGTGGCTGCTGCCATCCATTCGTACGAGGCGATGGCAAGGCCAATGGCATAGCCCGACCCGGCCATCCCGACGATCTGCTCGGCCGAGATATTGGCCGCGATCAGCGAGGCGCCGATCGCCCACCACGGCAGCGATTTGGACGCCAAGAAGTAGTCGGTCGTGTCGGTTTCATGCCCGGCTTTCTTGCGGCTGACCCATTGGGCCAGCGCAAAGATGAACACGGCATAGGCCGCCACCACCATGGCATCGAGTGTCGATAGGCTCATTTCCCGCCCTCTCTTGTCGTTTGCGCGGGATTTGGCCTTGCCAATCCTGATCCGCGTCTATTTATATGATTAAAAAAGCACCCCATCGTGAAGGGATATCCGTGGCATTCCAACCGCTCGAAGCACGCGACGCGCTCGGCCGCAATCTCACCTACGGTCTGCTCGATCGCCTGGGCCTGCTGATCGTGGGCGGCGCCTATGCCGATCGGCCGTTTCCGACCGAGGCGGAGCTGTCTGAAACGCACGGAGTAAGCCGCTCGGTCACGCGTGAGGCGGTCAAGATGCTCACCGCCAAGGGCCTGGTCAGCGCGCGCCCGCGCCAGGGCACGATCATTCAGCCTGACAGCCAGTGGAACCTGTTCGATCCCGATGTGCTGCGCTGGATGCTGGAGCGCCGCTTTTCGATCGACCTGCTTACCCATTTCGGCCAGCTGCGCGTGGCGATCGAGCCGGCTGCGGCGGCACTCGCCGCGCGCGAGGCGACCGAGGATGGGCTGGCGCTGATCCGTGCCGGCTTTGCCCGCATGCGCGCCGCCGATGCCGGGCAGGATGATGTGCTGGAAGCCGACGTTGCCTTCCACGTCGCCATTCTCAAGGCGTCGGGCAATCCGTTCTTCGGCCAGTTCCGCGACGTGGTGTCGACCGCGCTCAAGACCTCGATCCGCTATACCAACCGCATTGTCGGGCGCAGCGCCGATCTTGCCGCGCACGAGGCGGTGATGGAGGCGATCCTGGCGCGCGATGGGCAGACCGCGCAAGCCCGCATGCGCGTGATCATCGAGGACGCGCTCGATGCCATTCGCCTGAACGAGGAAGCGCTGGCCTGACACCCACATCGCCGCCGCTCAGCCCCCGAACCGGGGCGTGGGGCAGCCGCGAAAGCCGCTGCCGACGATCTCGAACAGGGCGCCGCCGGCCGGCTCGTCCACCCCATCGGCGGCAGAGCTGACGAACAGGCGATCGCGGCTTTGCCCGGCAAAAGCAAGGTTGGTGATCTGGCTGGCGGGCAGCGCAACACAATGGGTGCGGGTGCCGTCAGCCAGGAAGCGGCTGACGCTGCCTGCCCCCCATTGCGCGATCCACAGGCCCCCGTCGCTGTCGATCGTCATGCCGTCGGGCGAACCCCAGCTTTCGGGAAAATCGAGGAACACCTCGCGCGGGCCCAGCGTGCCGTTGCCGTGGAAGGCAAAGCGATAGACGCGGCCCAGCGCGCTGTCGGTGTGATAGAGCCACTGCCCATCGGCCGACAGCACCGGCCCGTTGGCGATGCGATAGCCGCTATCCACCCGCGTCCACGACAGATCGTGATCGAGCCGGTAGAAATTGCCGGTCGGGGTTTCCCCGTCCATGTTCATCGTGCCGGCCCAGATGCAGCCCTGCGGGCAGACCATGGCATCGTTCATGCGGTTGCGCGGCAGATCGGGCTCGGGCGCGCCGATCGGCACGCAAGAAAACGGGTCGAGCGTGATCGTGGCAAAGCCGCTGCGCAGCCCGGCGATGAAGCCGGGGCCGCCTTCGCGTTCCAGTACCCAGCCGATCATGTCGGGCACGTCCCATTCGGCCACGATGCCGCTGTCCAGGTCCAGCCGGTTGATGCGCTGGCCGATGATATCGACCCAGAACAGCGCCTGCTGCCGATCGGACCAGATCAGCCCCTCGCCCAGCAGGTCGTGCCCGTGAATCGCACCAGGGCGGTCCACCGGCACGACCTGGATGGTGGCTTGATCGGTGGCTTGATCAGGGCCTTGGTCAATGGCTGTCACGCGGCACTCCATAGACCTGGGCTACCTTCTGGAACCGCACGGCATCCTCGATCACCGCGCCGCCGGCAAACTGGCCAGTGATCTTGCGGCTGATCGCCTGCCACGGCGTCTGGTCTTCGGGGAAACGGAATGGCTCTGCCGCCAGCGCAGCGCGGCGCGTGGCCAGCTCGGCATCGCTGACCAGCAGGTTGACGCTGCGGGTTTTCAGATCGACGCGGATGCGATCGCCATCGCGCAGCAGCGCCAGGCCGCCGCCCACCGCCGCCTCGGGGCTGGCGTTGAGGATCGAGGGGCTGCCGCTGGTGCCCGATTGGCGCCCGTCACCCAGGCATGGCAGCGCATCGATCCCGGCGCGGATCAGCGCGGCGGGCGGGCGCATGTTGACCACCTCGGCCCCGCCCGGATAGCCGATCGGCCCGGCACCACGGATCACCAGGATCGAACGCTCGTCGATGCCGAGCGCGGGATCATCGATCCGCGCGTGATAGTCTTCGGGCCCATCAAACACAAAGACCTGGCCTTCGAATGCCTCGGGATCATCGGGGTTCGACAGATAGCGCGCGCGGAACTGGTCGCTGATCACGCTTTTCTTCATGACAGCGGCATCGAACAGGTTGCCGCCCAGCACGGTAAGACCCGCCGCCGGCTTGAGCGGGCGATCGAACGGGCGGATCACATCCTCGTCGGCAATCTTCACGTGGGCCACGTTGTCGGCCACGCTCTTGCCATTGGCGGTCAATGCCGCGCCATCGAGCAAGCCGGCGCGGGCCAGTTCGCCCATTACCGCCGGCACCCCGCCGGCGCGGAAATAGTCTTCGCCCAGATATTCGCCCGAGGGTTGCAGGTTCACCAGCAGGGGAATGTCGGCGCCATGGCTTTCCCAGTCTTCCAGCGTGAGTTCGACGCCCACGTGGCGAGCAATGGCATTGAGATGGATCGGCGCATTGGTCGATCCGCCGATC
The DNA here is from genome assembly GCF_003058045.1 of Novosphingobium sp. GV079. Lineage (NCBI taxonomy): Bacteria > Pseudomonadati > Pseudomonadota > Alphaproteobacteria > Sphingomonadales > Sphingomonadaceae > Novosphingobium > Novosphingobium sp. GV079. The sequence continues at coordinate 34,064 of NZ_QBUE01000003.1, forward strand.
GCGGAATTGACGCGGATGGCGTTGAGAAAGGCACTGCGGGTGAGAATGTCTGACGGCTTGCGATCAGCTGCAACCATCTCGACGATCTGCTTGCCGGTGTAATAGGCGCATTCCTGGCGATCGCGATGCGGCGCGGGGATCGCGGCCGAGCCGGGCAGGCTCATGCCCAATGCCTCGGCCAGCGAATTCATCGTGGTGGCGGTGCCCATGGTGTTGCAATAGCCGGTCGAGGGCGCAGAACTTGCCACCAGTTCGATGAAGCCCTTGAAATCGATCTCGCCCTTGGAAAGCATTTCGCGCGCTTTCCACACGATCGTGCCGCTGCCCGTCCGCTTGCCCTCGTGCCAGCCATTGAGCATTGGCCCGACCGAGAGCGCAATCGCGGGAATGTTGACGGTGGCCGCCGCCATCAAGGCCGCTGGCGTGGTCTTGTCGCAGCCGATCGTCAGCACCACGCCATCGAGCGGATAGCCGAACAGCACTTCTACCAGGCCCAGATAGGCCAGGTTGCGATCGAGGCCGGCGGTGGGCCGCTTGCCGGTTTCCTGGATCGGGTGCAGCGGAAATTCAATGGGAATGCCGCCCGCCTCGCGAATGCCGTCGCGCACGCGGCTGGCGAGCACGAGGTGGTGGCGGTTGCACGGGGAAAGATCGCTGCCGGTCTGGGCGATGCCGATGATCGGCCGATCGGATTGCAGTTCCTCGATGGTCAGGCCGTAGTTGAGGTAGCGTTCCAGGTAGAGCGCGGTCATGTCGGCCGATTCGGGATTGTTGAACCACGCCCGCGAACGCAAGGCGCGAAAGCCGCTCTTCCCGGCGTCGCTGCCTGCGGCGTTGCCCTGTTCCGTCTGCTCATTGCCCACTTGAAGCCGCTCCTTTTCGTGCCTTCGGCCGGGGCAGGATGCAGGCTTTTGTTCTGCAATCCCCGCCCATTGACCTCTCTAACCATATATATATGATAAATGTAAAGAGCCACCCCATAAGCTTGCGAGGAACCTGGAATGTCACACCCTCCGATCCGCCTTGGCCTGGTGGGCCTGGGCAAGATCGCCTGCGACCAGCACCTCCCCGCGATTGCGGGCAATTCCCGGTTCGATCTGGTCGCGGTGGCCGATCCGGTTCACCGGCTTGACGGGGTGCGCGGCTATGCTGGCCTGGCGGAAATGCTGGCCGGCGAAGCGGGGAAGCTCGATGCCGTGGCGCTGTGCACGCCGCCCGCCGTGCGCGTGCCGCTGGCACGCGCGGCGATTGCCGCCGGGCTCGACGTGCTGCTGGAAAAGCCGCCGGCCGCCGCCCCGACCCAGGCCCAGGCGCTGGAGCAACTGGCTGCGCGCGCCGGCGTCACGCTCTATGCCGCGTGGCATTCGCGCGAGAGCGAAGTGGTCGAGGCCGCACGCGCCTGGCTCGCCACCCGCAGAATCAGTGCGGTGCACATCACCTGGCGCGAAGACGTGCGCAAATGGCACCCCGGGCAGGACTGGTTGCTGTCCAAAGGCGGCTTTGGCGTGTTCGATCCGGCAATCAACGCCTTTTCGATCCTGACCGAAATCCTGCCCTCGGGCATTTGCGTGGAAGGCGCGCGGATGGACGTACCGGCCAATCGCAGCGCGCCGACCGATGCGCAGGTGGACATGCGCTGCAGCACCGGTGCACCGATCATTGCCGATCTGTCGATCCTGCACCCCGGCCACCAGCAATGGGATATCGTGGTCAGCACGCCCGATGGCGAACTGGTGCTGCGCGATGGCGGGCATCGCCTGGAAATCGACGGCACGCTGCGCCAGGCATCCGCCAACGATGAATATGCCCGGATCTATCGCCGCTTTGCCGATCTGATCGCGCGGCGGGAAAGCGATGCCGATGCCCGGCCGCTCTCGCTGGTGGCCGATGCCCTGCTGCTCGGCACCGTGACCACCGGCCCTGATTTCGAGTTCTAAGCCATGACCATCTCACCTTCGACCGACCGCCGCACGGCCCTTGCCCTGGGCCTCGCCGGCCTTGCCACCAGCGCCGCGCCTGCACTGGCTGCAACGGCCAAGACGGCTCTCACCACGCCGGCCGCTGACGCGGCTGCGTCGCCCCGGCGGCGCGTGCGCCTGGCCGATGGCTGGCGCTTTGCCCTGGGCCATGCCGCTGACATGGACCGCGATTTCGATTTCGGCCGCTATCAGCGCACCTATGCCAAGCCCGGCTTCGATGTCTCGCCCGCCACCCAGCCCGATTTCGATGACAGCGCCTGGACCAGCGTGCGCGTGCCGCATGATTGGGCGGTGGAACTGCCCTATGCCCCGCCCAAGGCGCCGGTGCCCAAGGACAAGGAAGACATGGCCGCCGCCCATGGCTTTCGCTCCATCGGCCGCGATTTTCCGCAGAACAGCGTGGGCTGGTACCGCTGCAAGCTGCCGGTTGGCGCAGGCGGCGGTCTGGTGGAGCGGGGCCGCGCCATATGGCTGGAATTCGACGGCGTGTTTCGTGACTGCAAGGTCTTCGTCAACGGCTATGAAGCGGGCGGCAGCGCCTCGGGCTATGCCCCGTTCCGCGTCGATATCGCCGATTTCCTCGATTACGATGGCGGCCCCAACCAGTTGACGCTGCGCGTCGATGCCAGCCTGGGTGAAGGCTGGTTCTACGAGGGCGCGGGCATCTATCGCCATGTCGACCTGGTCAGCGCCGCGCCGATCCACGTGCCCCAATGGGGCACTTGCGTGCGCAGCACGATTGGCGGCACGGGCGCGCAGGTTGCCATCGCCACTACGCTGGCCAATGCGGCCGAGGTGGCGGGCACGGCGCAACTGCGCCACCGTGTGCTGGCCCCCGATGGCCGCGAAGTGGCAGCCATCGCCGCGCAACCGGCCGCCACGCTGGCGCCAGGCGCGCAGACCACGCTGGACCAAGCGCTGGCCCTGCCCGCGCCGCAATTGTGGTCACCCGAAACGCCGCGGCTCTATACCCTGGAAACCAGCGTGCTGGTCGATGGCCAGGAGGTTGACCGCACCCAGACCCGCTTTGGCATTCGCACGCTGTCCTTCGATGGCACGCACGGCTTTGCGGTCAACGGCAAGCCGGTCAAGCTGCTGGGCGTGTGCAACCACCAGGATCACGCCGGCGTGGGCACGGCCATTCCCGACGCGCTGCATGCCTGGCGCGTCGCGCAGACGCAAAGCATGGGCGCCAACGCCTGGCGCAGTGCGCACAATCCGCCGGCACAGGCATTGCTCGATATCTGCGATGCGACCGGCATGATGATGGTTGCCGAAACCCGCCTCAACACCACCAATCCCGAGGCGATGGACGAACTCGATCGCATGATCCTGTCCTCGCGCAACCACCCGGCGATCATCCTGTGGTCGGTGGGCAACGAGGAAGGCCACCAGGGCACCGAGCGGGGCCGCCGCATTTCGGCGCAGCTGGTGGCGCGCTGCAAGCAGCTCGATCCCACGCGGCTGACCACCCAGGCGATGGACAAGGGCTGGGACGGCGGCGCGGCCGATGCCGTCGATGTGGTGGGTTTCAACTATCGCACCGACAAGATCCCGGCGTGGCGCCAGCGCCACCCCGGCAAGCCGGTGATCGGCACCGAGACCGCCAGCACCGTGGCCACGCGCGGCGCCTATGCCAACGATGCCGCCGCCCACGTGGTGCGCGCCTATGATACCGAGCATCCGTGGTGGGCCAGCACGGCCGAGGAATGGTGGCAGATCGTGGCGGCCGAACCCGGCATTGCCGGCGGCTTTATCTGGACCGGCTTCGACTATCGCGGCGAGCCCACGCCCTATGCCCAGTTCCCCAGCGTTTCGAGCTATTTCGGGGCGATGGACCTGTGCGGTTTCCCCAAGGACAACTATTACTACTACCGCGCCTGGTGGCGCCGGGACGCGCCGCTGGTGCACCTCTTGCCGCACTGGAACTGGGCCGGCCGCGAAGGACAGCCGATCGAGGTGTGGGTCCACGGCAACTGCGCCGAGGTGGAACTGCTGCTCAATGGCCGCTCGCTGGGCCGCAAGGCGATGCCGCAGAACGGCCACCTTGCCTGGATGGTGCCCTATGCCCCCGGCCGGATCGAGGCGCGCGGCTATAACCAGGACCGTCTGGCCGCTCGCGACAGCCGGGTGACGGCAGGCCGCCCCGCCGCGCTGCGCCTTTCGGCCGATCGCACCCGCCTGGCCGCCGATGGCGGGGATACTGCCGCCGTGCGGGTCGAGGTGATCGACGCAGCGGGGAACCTGGTGCCTACCGCCGATACCGCGCTCGGCTTTTCCCTGAGTGGCGCGGCGCGGATCATCGGGCTGGGCAACGGCAATCCTACCTCCACTGAACCCGACAAGGGCGATGCCCGGCGCGCGTTCAATGGCCTGGCCCAGGCCCTGGTGCAAAGCGCCGGCGCCGCCGGCGCGGCACGGCTGACTGTCACGGCCGCTGGCCTTGCGCCCGCCAGCCTCGACCTGTTCTTTCACGCCTGATGCGAAAGGCCCCTCTTTCCATGACCCTCCTGCGCCACGCCCGCAGCGCCGCGATGACCGCCCTTGCCCTTACGCTGTCCACCCCGGCGCTGGCCGCGCCCACCCCGCCGCTCTATCTCGGGGCAGACCTGTCTTTTACCAACGAGATGGAAGCCTGCGGCGCCCGCTTCATTGAGCACGGCAAGCCGGCCGATCCCTTCGTGGTGCTCAAGCAGCATGGCGGCAATGTCATGCGGGTGCGGCTGTGGCACACTCCGACATGGACGCAGTACAGCACCTATGACGATGTGCTGAAGACGATCACGCGCGCCCATGCCGCTGGCCTCAACGTGCTGCTAGACTTCCACTATTCCGACGATTGGGCCGATGGCGACAAGCAGCCCGCCCCGGCCGCCTGGGCGAACCTGCCCACCGATGCCCAGGTCAAGGCGCTGCACGACTATACGCGCGAGGTGCTGGACAAGCTGGCGGCGGCCGGGCAGCTGCCGGAAATGGTCCAGGTGGGCAACGAGACCAACGCGGCCGTGCAAGGCGGCGTCAAGGACCAGCCGATCGACTGGACGCGCAACGCCCGCCTGCTCAACGCCGGGATCAGCGCCGTGCGCGAAAGTGCCAAGGCCCATGGCAAGCCGATCCAGGTGATGCTGCACATCGCCCAGCCCGAAAACGTCATCCCCTGGTTCGACGCCGCCACCGCAGCCGGCGTGCTCGACTATGACATCATCGGCATCAGCTATTATTCCAAGTGGTCGACCTACAACCTTTCCGGCCTGGGCAAGGTGATCGACGCCGCCCACCGCCGCTATGGCGCGCAAGTGTGGGTGGTGGAAACCGCCTATGCCTTTTCCGACGACCATGCCGACGACACGACCAACCTGCTCGGCTCGGACAGCGCCATCCCGGGCTACCCGGTCAGCCCCAAGGGTCAGCTCAAGTACCTGCAAGACCTGACGCAGACCGTGGTAAACAATGGCGGCAACGGCGTTGTCTATTGGGCGCCGGACTGGGTTTCCACCCGCTGCAAGACACGCTGGGGCACGGGATCGAGCTGGGAAAACGCCGCGATGTTCGACATCCGCCACCACGAGGCGCTGCCCGCGTTCGACTGGTTGGGGAAAACGTACAAGCCCCAGCGCTAAGCCTCTCACCACCCCCAACCCCCTCCTCTGAAGAGGAGGGGGCTTTTTTGTCAGCGCTTTACGGGAGCGTAGTGGCGGCCCACCACCCCGCTGGCCCACAGCGCGGCCCAGATCAGCAGCGGCTGCGCCAGCATGCGCGGGATGTGATACGCCAGGCCCAGGCCATGATCGGGCCGCGCCAGGTCCATCAGCATATGGTTCACATTGGCCGGCCACACGCACAGCGCATAGGCCGCCAGGCCCCAGCCCGCGGCGCGGCGCAAGGCGGGGCTATGGCCCTGCACCAGCGCCACGCTGCCGGCCAGTTCGGCCAGCCCGGTCAGCGTGATCACCAGCGGCGCCAGTGGCACCCAGGCAGGCGTGATCTTGAGGAACGGCGCGGGCAGCGCCAGGTGCAGCACACCTGCAGCAAAATAGAGCAGGCCAAGCAGGATACGCACGATGCGACGGGTCATGCCCGCTTGTTGCATGGCACCGGCGCAGCGCCAAGAAAAAGGGCGCCGCATCGCTGCGGCGCCCTGGCAGGTTGAGGGCGGTTCGGGGAGAGGATCGAACCGCCCTGAAACGATCAATAGCGCACGGTCACATCAGCGAGATAGCTGCGGCCATACTTTTCATAGCGGGCGATCTGGTTGGGATCGTTGTTCCAGTAGAAGCGCGCCACCTGGTTGGTCAGGTTGTTGGCCTGGACCCGCACCGAGATGTTCTTGGTGATGCTGTAGCCGATGCTGGCACCCAGCGTGGTTTCGCTGTCCAGCCGCGTCAGCTGCGAGGCATCCCAGCCATAGATCACCGTGAACGGGCTATGATGCTTGAGCGCCAGGCGCGCATCGATGCCATGATCCGAATACCACAGGTCGAACTCGCCGGTGAAATCGGCCAGCCCCACCGCCGGGAACGGATTGGCCTTGGGCGCCAGTTCCTTGAGGTCGGACTTCACGAAGGCGGCGTTGGCATAGATACCGAACTTGTCGAGGCCGGGGATGAAGTAGAACGGCATCTGCAACGTGGTTTCCACGCCGGCGATATAGCCGCCCTTGCCGTTGGCCGGGCCGGTGATCAGGTAATCGGCGCCACCGATGTTCTGGGTGGTCTGGGTATAGCCGATGTTGGTATCAACATCCTTGTAATAGCCGGCCACGGCCAGCAGCGCATCCTTGTGGAAGTACCATTCCGCCGAGATGTCACCCTGCGTCGCCATGAACGGGCGCAAGGTGGGGTTGCCGGCGCTGCCGGTCAGCTGCGGCGGATAGACCGACAGGATGCGGTTGGCGCGCAGTTCATCGAGCGGCGGACGCGAGATGACGCGCGCGGCGGCAACGCGCAGCTTGAGCGTATCGGTCAACTCGAAGTTCAGGTTGATGCTGGGCAGCGCGCGGAAATAGTGGCTGTTGCCCTGGATCGGGAAAATCGTGGTGACATTGGCGCCGCTGCCGTTGTTGGCGGTCGGATCCCACGACGTGCTCGAACCGGCCGCGGTGCTGTGCGTGACCACATCGACGAAACGCACGCCAACGTTGCCCGAAAAGCCGTTGCCGCCAAGGTCGGCCATGACATAGCCTTCCATGTCGTCCTCGCGCACGCGCCAGCCCTTGGTCGGATCATCGGCACCTGGGGTATAGACCACCGACTGCGCGGCAATCGTGTCGAAATTGCCATAGACCATGGTCGGCACGCTGAAATTGCGCACATTGAATGCGGTCAGGTCAGCGGCGTTGAGGGTGACGTTGCCACCGCCGATCGTGCCCACGCTGCCGCTGCCATAGGCGAGGCTCTTGACGCGGTTGGAATAGCGCAGGCCCACGCCCACGCCCGCCAGCCAGCCACTGTTGACGGCGCGGCGAATGTCGATCTGCCCGGCGCCCAGGTCATCATGCAGGCGCTGCGGCCCGTCATAGAGACCGGGGTAATAGCTCTGCACCGTCTGGGCAGACGTGTCGCCGACATTGGCACCGCTGACCGAGAGCGACGGCACCTGGCCTGCGCCGGTGGCAAAGGTCGTGCTCGACGGATAGAATTCCGTCGCAACCGAGCGATAGAGGTTGTTGCGCTTGGCGCTGGAATAGGAAACGTCGGTCTTCACCGACCACGTGCCGTCGTCATACTTGGCGTTGAGGCCCGAGACGAACAGCGTCTTGTCTTCGGTGTATTTGCCAAAGACATTGGTGACCGAGGAATAGTTGTTGAGCGTGGCACCCGTGACGGTGTTGCCGGCCAGGGTATAGTTGCCCGGCTGATAGATATCGCCCGGCTGCCCGAAATTGCCGCCCCAGTCGCCCCAGCCGTTGGACCGGCCGTACCACTGTTGCGCCTGGTTTTCGTTGATCTTGATGTTGGAATAGAGGCCGTCGAGCGTGATGTCCCAATAGGAACCCGGCTTCCACTGCAACGCGGCGGTGGTGCTCCAGCGCGTTTCCGTCAGGCCCTTGACTTCGGACTGCGCACCCCAGGGGGCGTTGATCTTGTTGCCGCTGGCATCGGTCGGCGGGGTGCCGGTGTCGGGCGTGTTATAGCCCCAGCCCTGGAAGCTTTCAAAGCCGTTCTTCTGCCGCTGGTAGGTGCCGCCCAGCACCAGGCCGAGATTGTCGGTCAGCTTGCCGACATATTGCGCGCTGCCACGCGCACCGAGGCCGGAATAGCCGGGGATGTCCTTGCCGCCATCGTTATAGATCGCCCCGCCGCGCACGGTCAGCGCCGGGCCGTGATAGTCCAGCGGCTTGATCGTCTGGATGTCGATCGTCGCGGCCACGCCACCTGCGATGAAGTTGGCGCTCTGGCCCTTGTACACCGCCACCGACGAGACGATTTCGGACGGGTAGATTTCCCAGCGCACGTTGCGGTCGGGCTCTGACGAGGCCACTTCGCGGCCGTTGATCAGGCCCAGCACCAGGCGCGGGCCAAGGCCGCGCACTGCGGCCTGGCTGGCATTGCCGCGATCGCGCGTGGCGGTCACGCCCGGCAGGCGGCCCAGCGAATCGGCGATGGTCACATCGGGCAGAACGCCGATGTCCTTGGAACTGATGGTTTCGGCCACCACGGCGGTGTTGCGCTTGGCATTGAGCGCATCGCGCAACGAGGCGCGCAGACCGGTGACGACGATCGCCTGATCGGACGCGGCCTCAGCAGCGGCCTGCGGCGCGGCAACGCTGTCAGCCGATTGCGCAAACGCGGCGTTGGAACCCACGGCCAGCGCCAGCACGCTGGTTGCACACAGAACACGACGGAAATCGAGATGCATGAAAGCCCCTCCCAGAAAGCAGTGAAGTCTTATTTATACGATAAATAGGATTCGTATGCGCAGACTGTCAAGCCGTGTTGCCGATCACCACCCGCCAGCCGGGCGATGGCCGCAGAGTGTTGCCGGCCAGCAACAGCTTGGAATGCTCGGGAATCCTTGCGAAAGCCGCGATCCAGTGCGGTTCAGCCGCCGCGCAGCAACTGCACGCCCCAATCGCGCTCGAACAGATAGAGCAGCACCCGCGCCGCTTCTCCACGCGGGGAAGACAGCCCGCCATCGCGCTCCATCAACAGCCGCGCATCATCGTGCGCGATGGGCAGCAGGTTGGCGATCTGCTCGAAATCGGCGACGCGAAACGGGGTGTCGCCAGATTGCCGGGTGCCCAGCAGCTCGCCCCCGCCGCGCAAACGCAGATCTTCTTCAGCCAGCAGGAACCCGTCCTGCGTTTCGCGCATCAGCGCCAGCCGCTCGCGCCCCACCTTGCTCACCATGTCGCCGCGCAGCAGCAGGCAGGTGGATTTCTGGCTGCCCCGCCCGACGCGCCCACGCAGCTGGTGCAGCTGCGCCAGGCCAAAGCGTTCGGCCTGCTCGATCACCATCAGCGTGGCGTTGGGCACATCCACCCCCACTTCGATCACGGTTGTCGCGACCAAGAGGCTCGCCTCGCCGCTGGCAAACCGCTCCATGGCCGCGTCCTTGGCCTCGGACCGCATCTGGCCATGGACCATGACCACGCGCTCGCCAAAGCGCTCGGCCAACATGGCGTGGCGCGCTTCGGCGGCGGCGAGATCCTCGTTCTCTGCCTCGCGCACCATGGGGCACACCCAATAGGCCTGGTGCCCGGCGGCAATGTGGCGGCCGATCCCGTCGATCACGTCGGCCAGCCGCTCCTGCGCCACCACGCGCGTGTCGATCGCCTGGCGACCGGGCGGCATCTCGTCCAGCCGCGAGACTTCCATCTCGCCATATTGCGCCAGGGTCAGCGTGCGCGGGATCGGCGTGGCGGTCATCGCCAGGCAGTGCGGGGTGCGCCGCGCCTTTTGCGTCAGCATCAGGCGCTGTCCCACGCCAAAGCGGTGCTGCTCGTCGATCACCACCAGCGCCAGGTTGCGATAGGCGACGCTGTCCTGAAAGATCGCGTGGGTGCCCACCAGAATGTCGATCCCGCCATCGAGCAGGTTCATCAGCAGCGCTTCGCGCGCGCGGCCCTTGTCGCGCCCGGTGAGCAGCGCGATGTTCACGCCCGTCCCGCGCGCCATCTTGGCCAGCGTATCGGCATGCTGGCGCGCCAGGATTTCGGTCGGCGCCAGCAAGGCCGCCTGCCCGCCGGCTTCCACCGCCACCAGCATGGCGTGCAGCGCCACCGCCGTCTTGCCCGAGCCGACATCGCCCTGCAGCAGGCGCAGCATCGGGCTGCCTTGGGCCATGTCGCTTTCGATTTCGGCAATGGCCCGGCTTTGCGCGCCGGTCAGCGTAAACGGCAGGTTGAGCTTGGCGCGCAAGTGGCCATCGCCGTGCAGCGGCTGGCCCGCCCGGCTGCGGTTGGCCGCGCGCACCAGCATCAGCGCCAGGGCATTGGCAAACAGCTCGTCATAGGCCAGCCGGTCCTTGGCGCGCTTGTCGGGCGCCTGGTGGGTGCGGGCCAGTGCTTCGTGCCAGGCCGGCCACTCCTCGCGCGCCAGCAAGCCCGGCTCGATCCATTCGGGCAGGCGCGGCGCCTGGCCCAGCGCCTGGTGCACCAGGCTGGCAATGCGCCCCTGCGTCAATCCTTCGGACAGGGGATAGACCGCTTCGGTCAGGTGGCCCTGCAAGCCGGCGCTGTCTTCGCTGACGTGGTCGGGGTGCACGATCTGCCAGGTCTGGCCATACTGGTCGAGCCGCCCGGCCACCCAGCGCTTCTCGCCCACCGGCAGCGCCTTTTTCGCGGTATAGGCCGCGCGCCCGAAATAGGTGATCGACACATGGTTGCCCACGCTGTCTTCGGCGATCACCCGAAACGGCCCGCGCCCGGCCGGCTGGCGATGCTCGCGCACGGTCAGCGCCACGATGATCTGCTCGCCCAGTGCGGCCTCGTCCAGCGTGGCCACGGCGCGCCGCTGCACGAAACGATCGGGCAGGTGATAGAGAAAGTCGCGCACCCGCGTCAGCCCCAGCTTGTCGAGCGGGCGGGCAAGGCCGGCACCCACGCCCTTCAGGCTGGTGGCCTCGGCAAACAGGGGATTGAGCAGATCAGGGCGCATGGCGGCTCCATAATCACCATCGGGCCGTTGCGCCATGGGGCAAGCTGGCTTACCCGCAGCCGTCATGACCGAAACGACCGCGACTCCCGACTCCCCGCAGCTGGACGACGCGCGCCTGCGCCGCATGAAATTCCGTGCCTGGCACCGCGGCACGCGCGAGGCCGATTACATGATCGGCTGCTTCTTTGACCGTTTCCACAGCCAGTGGGGCGAGGCCGAGGCTGTGTGGTTCGAAACCCTGATGGACGAGGAAGACGTCGATATCCTGGGCTGGGCGCTGGGCACGCTGTCGGTGCCGGAAGAATATGCCGGGCCGCTGATGGACCGCATGCGCCAGCTGGACTACGTGGAGATTCCGCGCTGAGGGGTTGTGTTTCCCGCCCTTCGACAAGCTCAGGGCGAACGGAACGTTATTGCAATGCTTCGTGTTTTGTCCGTTCGGGCTGAGCTTGTCCCCGCCCCGCATACCAACCTCCGTTCGCCCTGAGCTTGTCGAAGGGCGCGCACGCAACGCACGCTTTAAAGAACCGCCCATGCCAGACCTGACCCGCATTCTTTCCGCCCGCAGCCCGCTGACGCTTGCCAGCGTGGCGCGCGGTGCCCAGCCGCTGGTCATGGCCGACCTGGCCCGCGCCGCAGCGGCTGCGAAAGCCCAGGGCCGCTGCGTGTTCATCACGCCTGACGATGCCGCCCTGCGCGCGGTGGTGGAAAGCGCGGGTTTCTTTGCACCCGAGCTGGACGTGATCGATTTCCCGGCGTGGGATTGCCTGCCGTTCGATCGTGCCTCTCCCGCCCTGTCGATCAGCGCGCGGCGGCTGGCGGCGCTGCAAAAGCTGCAGCACAAGCGCGACGCGCGGCCGCAGCTGCTGGTCACCACGATCAATGCCGTGCTCCAGCGCACGCTTTCCCCGTTCCGCATCCGCGAATCCACCCGCCTGTTGACGCCGGGCGTGGAAATAGGCCGTGAAAGCCTGATCGCCCTGCTGCAACGCCAGGGCTATTCGCGCACCGATACCGTGGTCGATGCCGGCGAATATGCGGTGCGTGGTTCGGTCTTCGATATCTATCCCACCGGGCTCGATCACGGGCTGCGCCTCGATTTCTTTGGCGACGAGCTCGAAACGCTGCGCCTGTTCGACCCCAGCACGCAGCGTTCGGTGCAGCCGGTGGAAACCCATCTGCTGCTTCCGGCAAGCGAGGCGCTGCTCGATGAAACGTCGATCAAGCGGTTCCGCAGCCGCTATCGCGAAATCTTTGGCGCCAATGCCACCAGCGATGCGCTGTACCAGGCGGTCAGCGAAGGCCGGCGCCTGGCCGGCATGGAGCATTGGCTGCCGCTGTTCGAAGAGCGCATGGTCACGCTGTTCGATCACTTGGCCGAAGGCGATCTGGTCGTGCTCGATGCTGGCGCCGCCAAAGCCGCCGAAAGCCGGCTGGACGACATTGCCGATTACTATGCCGCCCGGACAGAGGCAGCGGCGCGCCAATCGGGCACCTATCGCCCGTTGAAGCCCGACGCGCTCTATCTGACGCGCGATGAACTCGATCGCGCGCTGGCCGGCTGGCCAGTGCACCGCGCCACCATCTTTGCCGAGCCGGAAAGCGCCAGTGTCATCGACTTCGGCTTTGCCAGCGCGCGCGATTTTACCCCCGATCGCGCCCAGGGCGTCAATATCTATGAAGCGGCGGCCAAGCATCTCGCTGCGCTGGGCACGCGCGGGCGCAAGCCGATCGTCGCGGCCTATACCACCGGATCGCGCGCGCGGCTGGCCTCGCTGCTGGCCGAGGCGGGCAAGCAGGCCCCGGCCCTGGCCGACACCTGGCAGGAAGCGCTGGGCCTGGCTGCCAGCGGCCGCCCGGTGGCCGTGGTCCTGCCGCTGGAACAGGGCTTTGCCAACGATACCCTGGAACTGCTGACCGAGCAGGACATCCTGGGCGACCGCCTGGTGCGCCGCAAGAAGAAGCGCAAGGACGCCGATGCCTTCCTGGCCGAGCTTTCCGCGCTGATTCCGGGTGACCTTGTCGTCCACATGGACCATGGCATCGGCCGCTATGAAGGGCTGGAAGCGATCACCGTGGGCAAGAGCCCGCACGATTGCGTGCAGCTGACTTATGCCGGCGGTGACAAGCTCTATATCCCGGTCGAAAACCTCGACGTGCTCTCGCGCTATGGCGCCGAAAGCGAGAACGTCGCGCTCGACAAGCTGGGCGGCGAAGGCTGGCAACGGCGCAAGGCGCGCATGCGCGAGCGCATCCTGGAAATGGCCGGGCAGCTCATGGCGACGGCCGCGCTGCGCGCGCTGCGACAGGCCGATGTCCTGGCGGTCGATCCCGCCAGTTATGGCCCGTTCGTCGATCGCTTCCCCTGGGAAGAGACCGAGGACCAGGACCGCGCCATCGACGACGTGCTGGGCGACATGGCGGAAGGCAAGCCGATGGACCGCCTGGTCTGCGGCGATGTTGGCTTTGGCAAGACCGAGGTGGCGCTACGTGCCGCGTTCGTGGCCGCCATGGCCGGGCACCAGGTGGCGGTAATCGCCCCCACCACGCTGCTGGCGCGCCAGCATTATGCCAATTTCGTCGAACGCTTTTCCGGCTTTCCCATCCAGATCGGGCGCCTCTCGCGCCTGGTGCCGGCCAAGGAAGCGGCCGAAACCCGCGCTGGGCTCACCGCCGGCACGGTCGATATCGTCGTGGGCACCCACGCGCTTTTGTCCAAGTCGGTGGAATTCAAGCGCCTGGGCCTGGTCATCGTCGACGAGGAACAGCGCTTTGGCGTGACGCACAAGGAAAAGCTCAAGGAGCTCAAGACCGACGTCCACGTCCTCACGCTCACCGCCACGCCGATCCCGCGCACCCTGCAGATGGCGATGTCGGGCCTGCGCGAATTGTCCACTATCCAGACCCCGCCGGTCGATCGCCTGGCGGTGCGCACTTATGTGATGCCATGGGACGATGTGACCATGCGCGAGGCCTTGATGCGCGAACACCAGCGCGGCGGGCAGAGCTTCATCGTCGTGCCGCGCATTGCCGACATGGCCGAAGTGGAAGACTGGCTGCGCCTCAACGTGCCGGAAATCCGCTTTGTCACCGCGCACGGGCAGATGAGCCCGACCGAGGTGGAAGACCGCATGAGCGCCTTCTACGAAAAGAAGTACGAAGTGCTGCTCTCGACCACGATCATCGAAAGCGGCATCGACATTCCCAGTGCCAATACCATCGTGCTGCACCGCGCCGATCGCTTTGGCCTGGCGCAGCTCTATCAGCTGCGTGGCCGCGTCGGCCGCGGCAAGCTGCGCGCCTATGCCTATCTCACCTATCCCGAAGACCAGGCCCTGTCGGAAGTGGCAGAAAAGCGCCTGAAAGTGCTGGGCGATCTGGATTCGCTGGGCGCCGGGTTCCAGCTGGCCAGCCACGATCTCGACCTGCGCGGCGCCGGCAACCTGCTGGGTGACGAACAATCCGGCCATATCAAGGAAGTGGGATTCGAGCTTTACCAGTCGATGCTGGAAGATGCGATCCTGGCGGCCAAGGCCGGCGATATCGGCATGGCGCGCGAACGCGACGCACTCAGCCCGCAGATCACGCTCGATGCGCCTATCATGATCCCGGAAGACTACGTGCCCGATCTGGCCGTGCGCATGGCACTCTATCGTCGCATGAACGATGCCGAAGGCGCCGATGCCGTCGAAGCACTGGCCGCCGAAATGATCGACCGTTTCGGCCCGCTGCCCCCGCCCACACAGAACCTCTTGAAGCTGATCGAGGTTAAGCGCCAGGCGATCGAGGCGCGCATCGCCAAGATCGACGTGGGGCCAAAGGGTGTGCTCGTCTCGTTCCACAACGACGATTTCCCCGATCCCATGGGGCTGATCGCCTATGTCGAGCGGCTCAAGGGCACGGCCAAGCTGCGCCCTGACAACAAGCTGGTGATCCAGCGCGCCTGGGGCGATGCGCAAGGGCGGTTGAACGGCCTGGTGCAACTGACCAAGGGGCTTTCCACCATCGCGCGGCGGGCGGCAAAGAAGGCTGCCTGATAGCGTTGACGACCGCGTTGATTTCCGCGTCCGCTGCCGAGACCGCAGCGGCGCGAGAAAAATGCAGATTTTCCAACCACCGAGCCAGCAAACCCGGCGACAATCGTGTTCATGCGGCTTTTATGCCACACATAGTGTTACAAATCCCTGCATATCATGACCATGCGTTGACCATCCTGCCAGACAAAAACTATCGGCACGGGGCGATCACATCCCGGTGATGTTGTCAGCACCAAAAAATCACATTGCAGGACGATACCACAATGAAGAAGATCTTTGCCCTTGGCGCCGCCACGGCTGCTTTTGCTTGCGCCGCCCCCGCGATGGCTCAGGAAGTTGCCAATCACAGCGGCTTCACCGTTGGCGTTGTTGGTGGTTACGATCACGTGACCCTGGCCGTTCAGGGCGACAAGGGCAGCAAGGACGGCTTCGTCTATGGCGTCGTCGCCGGCTATGACTATGCCATGGGCCAGGGCAGCGTGGGCGTTGAACTGGAAGCCGATGGTTCGACCGTCAAGGAAAGCGATGGCACCGTGGCGCTCAAGGCCGGCCGTGACCTCTATGCCGGCGTGCGTGCGGCCTATGCCGTCAACCCGCAGGTTTCGGTCTATGCCAAGGGCGGCTACACCAACGCCCGCCTGCACCTTGACTATGGCAACACCGGCTATGGCTTCAACAACGGCGGTTTCCGTCTGGGCGGCGGCGTGGAAGTGGCCGTGAGCCAGCCGATCGTGGCCCGCGTTGAATATCGCTATTCCGACTATGGCCACACCTACATCGAAGGCCAGAACACCGGCATTTCGGTGCGTCGCCACCAGGTCGTTGCCGCGCTCGTCACGCGCTTCTGATCGGTTGTGCCGGGGCGCTGTTACGGCGCCCCGGACGCCAGGCGCGCCATGGCCGCGCCATCCAGCGGCCCGGCCCGCAGGAAGCCCTGGAACAGGTCGACACCCTCTTGCGCCAGCACGGCCAGCTGCGCATCGTTTTCCACTCCTTCGGCCACGACGCTGAGTGACAGCGCCCGGGCCATGGCGACCATCGCGGCCAGGATCGCGCGATCGCGGCCATCGTGCGCCACATCGCGCACCAACGAGCGATCGAGCTTGAGCGTATCGAGCGGCAGCGCCTTGAGCGTGCGGAAGTTGGAAAAGCCGGTGCCGAAATCATCGAGCGCCACCGCCACGCCGCGTGCCGCCAGCGTGCGCAGCGCCGCCGCACATGCATCGAAATCGGCAATCAGGGTCTGTTCGGTAATCTCGATCGTCAACCGATCGGGGGCAAAGCCGGCCGCATCGGAGCGCGCCAAAAGGGCTGGCGCGAAATCGGGCAAGGCAAAATCCTCGGCCGTAACGTTGAGCGACAGGCGCAGCGGCGCTGGCCAGTCATGGGCCCCGGCCAGCGCCGTACTGGCAATCGCATGCGATAGCGGCGCCATCTGGTCGGCGCGCTCGGCCACGGCAAACAGCGTTTCCGCGCCGATCCGCCCCAGGCCAGGATGCTCCCACCGCGCCAGTGCCTCGGCCCCGGCCAGCATACCATCGCCCACGCGAAACTGCGGCTGATAGAGCACGGCGATTTCCTGGCGATGCAGCGCGCCGATGAGGTCGGCCTCCAGCCGGGCCACGCTGCGCCCGCGCGCGCGGTGGCGGCCATCGGCCCAGGCCAGGCGCCGCGCGCCACCGACCATGAGTTGCGCCAGGGCCTGGTCCAGCCGATCGAGCAGCGCGCTGCCGCCTTCCAGCGCCTGGCCGCGCAGCAACGCGATGCGCGGCAGCAGCCGCACAGCATCGCCGCCCAGCGCCAGCGGCCGGGCAATGCTGCGTCCCAGCCCTTGGGCCAGAACCTGCCAGCGTTCGCGGCTGAGGCGGCTGGCTGAAGCGACGAGAAATTCCCCGCCCGAAACCCGCGCCACCAGTGGCGGCCCATCGCCGCCCTCGCCCGGCGCCAGTTCCTCGGCGGCGAAATGCGCAATGCGCCGCGCCACTTCGGCCAGCACGCGATCGCCGCCGCCATGGCCGAATGCCAGGTTCACCGCCTGGAACCGGTTGAGGCCGATCAGCATGGCCTGCACCGATCCCTGCGCGCCCGCCCGATCAAGCCAGTCGCGCGCCTGCGCGGCCGTGGCCAGCCCGGTTAAGCCGTCCTGCATCAAGCCGTCCTGCCCAGGGGCGATGGCAGGGAGAACAGGCGGCAAATCGGGGCTGGCAGGCATGGTCATCTTCCCCTCGCCCTAGCAGAGCCACGCGCCGGCTGTCTGCCCCCGGGCACACCTGGGACATTTTCGCGTTGCGCCATTATGGGGCGCCCCATATCACGCCCCCAGCTTTGCCGCGCCACTGCGGCGAAAGCGACATGCGCCGCGATTCCTGCGGCCGGGAACGGGTGACAATGGCTGCGATCGGTTCGGCAAACAGTGCCACATATGAAAAGCTCGCGCTGCTGGCGTCTCCCACCGATCGGGCCCAGGCAGAAGCAGCCGTGCTCAAGAAAAGCCGCGATTGGGTGCCGTTCGCCGAGGCAGAGGCGGTCGTCGTGCTGGGCGGCGATGGCTACATGCTGCAGGTGCTGCACTACATGCTCGATTTCGATCGCGTGCTGCCCGCCTATGGCCTGAACCTGGGCACCGTTGGCTTCCTGATGAACAAGCACAAGAGCAGCCGCACGCTGGAAGAGCGCATCGCCCGCGCCCGTCCCGTGGCGATCAGCCCGCTGCGTATGGACGCGACCACCGCCAGCGGCGAAACGCAAAGCTGCTATGCCATCAACGAAGTGTCGCTGCTGCGCGAAACCCGCCAGACCGCCAAGCTGGAAGTGGTGGTCAACGGTAAGACCCGCATTCCCGAACTGTCGTGCGATGGCGTGCTGGTGGCAACGCCGGCCGGCTCCACCGCCTATAACCTGTCCGCCAATGGCCCGATCCTGCCGCTGGGCGCCAATATCCTGGCGCTCACCCCGATCAGCCCGTTCCGCCCCCGACGCTGGCGCGGGGCGATTTTGCCCGATACCGCCGAAATCGTGTTTCGCGTGCTCGAATCGGTCAAGCGGCCGGTGCTTGTCGTGGCTGACCAGAAAGAGGTGCGCGATATCAGTGAAGTGCGCGTAAGCGCCTGGCGCGAGCATCAGCTCACCCTGCTGTTCGATCGCGGCCGCAGCCTGGACGAACGCATCTTTGCCGAACAGTTCATGAGCTGATCGCACAGCGCGCGCTGTGGAAAAATTTGCCCGGCGGCGGGTTGCCATGCACGAAATGAGTGCTATTAGCGCGCACCTGTCCTGGGCAACCGGGACTGCTCCCTGATAGCTCAGCGGTAGAGCTCTCGACTGTTAATCGAGCGGCCGTAGGTTCGAATCCTACTCAGGGAGCCATCTTCTTCTGCTGTATGGCAGAACACCGCCTTGTCCCGGCCATGCCGGGCCTGTTCCCTGATAGCTCAGCGGTAGAGCTCTCGACTGTTAATCGAGCGGCCGTAGGTTCGAATCCTACTCAGGGAGCCACCCTTCTAGCACTGGATATTGCGGCCGGCGAAGGATCGCATCATGCTGCGGCGGTCATTTCCAATGCCGGATACTATCGCCGCCATGTTCCTTCGCCCCGCCGCCATCGCGTTTGCCGTGCTCGTCGCAACGCCCCTCGCCGCGCACGCCGCGCCGGCCCATCCAAGCAGCCCTGCGCATCCGGCCTATGCGGTGTTCGCCGGCCTCGGCCCCGATGGCCGTCCGATCCGCTTTGAAGATCATGGCACGCGCTATCGGCTGCGCCTGCACGGCCATGTGCGCGAAGGCGATCTCAACACCGAACGCGGCTGGAAAAGCGATCCTGACGCCACGCTCTACGTGCTCGATTGGCAGGGCCCGGCTGCGCAGCAAACACGGCTGGTGCGCCGCACCGGCAAGCGCGACGTGCTGTTCCTGGATAGCCACGACAACATCGCGCGCCCGGTCACCCGCCTGGCGCGCGTCACCCCGCGCGCAGGCCGCTGACCGGGCTTTACCCGCGCAGCAGCGCGGTCATCGTGGCGCGATAGCGCGCTGCAATCGCGGCCCGGGCAATGTGGCGTCCGCCCTGCACCACCTGCCGACCCCTGCGCCACACGCCATCGACCAGGCTGCTGCCGCCGGCAAAAATCCAGGCGTCAATTGCACTTTCCGGCCTGTGGCCAGCCAGAGCGGGATGGGCGGAATCAAGCGTAACGAAATCGGCAGGCGAGCCCACCGCCAGGCCGGTATGTGTCTGTCCCAGCGCTTGCGCCCCGCCGGCAAGGCAGGCGCGCAGCAGCGTTTCCCCGGTCGAGGCGCCCGGCCCTTGCGCCAGCACGGCCCGGCCGCGCTGGTCCAGGCGCTGGCCATATTCCAGCAGGCGCAATTCCTCGGCCGCATCGATCCGCACGTTGGAATCGCTGCCCACGCCGATCCCGCCACCGGCCGCCAGAAACGCGCCAGCGGGAAACAGCCCATCGCCCAGGTTTGCCTCGGTAATCGGGCATAGCCCCGCCACCGCGCCGCTGCGCGCCAAGGCCAGCGTTTCAGCCGGCGTCATGTGCGTAGCGTGGACCAGGCACCACTGCGCGTCGACGCCGGCGCGGTCGAGCAGCAATTCCACCGGGCGCTGCCCGCTCCACGCCAGGCAATCGTCCACTTCCTTTACCTGTTCGGCAATGTGGATGTGGATCGGCCCACCCTCGGCCAACGCGGTCACCTGCGCCAACTGGTCGAGCGTGACCGCGCGCAGGCTGTGCGGCGCCACGCCCACCACCGCATCGGGCAAGGCCGCAGCATGGCCGCGCGCTGCCTCCACCAGGCGGGCAAAGCCATCAAGGTCGGTGATGAACCGCGCCTGCCCGGCGCTGGGCGGCTGCCCGCCAAACCCGGAATGGCTATAGAGCACGGGCAGCAGCGTCAGGCCTATGCCGGTCTCCTGCGCGGCGGCAACCACGGCGGCGGCCATCTGCGCCCGATCGGCATAGGGCTGCCCCGCCACATCGTGGTGCAGATAGTGAAACTCACCCACGCGGGTAAAGCCGGTTTCCAGCATTTCCACCTGCGCCTGCGCGGCAATGGCCAGCAGGTCTTCGGGCGTTACCTGCCCGACGAAGCGATACATCGCCTCGCGCCAGGTCCAGAAACTGTCTGCGTCCGGCCCGGCACGTTCGGCCAGGCCAGCCATGGCGCGCTGAAAGGCGTGGCTATGCAAATTGGGCAGGCCGGGCATGGCCCAGCCGTGCCGCGTCTCTGCGCCGCGCGGGGCCTGATCCGCCACGATCGCGGCAATCTGCCCACCCGCCAGGGTCACCCGCACATCGCGCGCCCACCCTGTGCCCAGCCAGGCCGCATCGAAGAACAGGGTTTGAGAATCCGCTTGCATCGCCACGCTCCTTGCGTGATTATGTATATACATTATTGCACCCCGGCAAGGACCAACCCAGCATGCGCTGTGACACGATCTGGACCAATGCGCACCTTGTCACGATGGCGGGGCAAGGCCCCGACGCTGACGCGCTGGGGCGCATTGAAAACGGTCTGATCGCCGCACGTGACGGGGTTATCGTCTATGCCGGGCCGGCCGCGGCAGCGCCGGCGCTGGAGGCAGACGCAACGGTCGATTGCCAGGGCCGCTGGATCACCCCCGGCCTGATCGATGCGCACACCCACCTGGTTTTTGCCGGCAACCGTTCCGACGAATGGGAAGCCCGGCTGGCCGGCGCCACCTACCAGGATATCGCCCGCGCCGGCGGCGGGATCATGGCCACGGTGCGCGCCACGCGCGGCGCCAGTGTCGATGATCTGGTTCGGGCCGCGCTGCCGCGCCTAGATGCGCTGCTGGCACAAGGGGCTACCAGCGTCGAAATCAAATCAGGCTACGGCCTGACGCTCGAGGCAGAACGCGCGATGCTACTGGCTGCGCGGCAACTGGGCCAGGTGCGGCCGGTGCGCATCGTCACCACGTTCCTGGGTGCCCACGCGCTGCCGCCCGAATGGGCCGGCAATGCCGATGGCTATATCGCGCAACTGGCCGACGATTGGCTGCCCACGCTGGCGGCAGAGGGGCTGGTCGATGCGGTCGATGCCTTTTGCGAAGGCATTGCCTTTTCGCCGGCACAGGTCGATCGCCTGTTCCGCGCGGCCCGCGCGCTCGGCCTGCCGGTGCGCCTGCACGCCGAACAGCTTTCCAACCTTGGCGGCGCGGCACTGGCCGCCAGCCACGGCGCGCTCTGCGCCGATCATCTCGAACATCTCGACCAGGCGGGCATTGCCGCAATGGCGCAAGCTGGCACCGTGGCGGTGCTGCTGCCCGGCGCGTTCTATTTCATGCGCGAAACCATCAAGCCGCCGATCGCCGCGCTGCGCGCCGCCGGCGTGCCCATGGCCATCGCCACGGATTGCAACCCCGGCACGTCGCCGCTCACCGCGCTGCTGCTAGCGATGAACATGGGCGCCACGCTGTTCGGCCTGACAGTGGATGAATGCCTGGCCGGCGCCACGGTTCATGCCGCCCGCGCGCTGGGCCTGGCCGGCACGCTGGGCCAGCTTGTGCCTGGCCAACGCGCCGACCTGGCAATCTGGAATATCGCGCGCCCGGCCGATCTTGTTCACGGGATGGGCGCAGCGCCGCTCCATGCCCGCATCTGGAGTGGAAAATGACCCAAATCGTCCTCACCCCTGGCGCCGCCACGCTGGCCGATTGGCGCGCGATCCACGGTGGCGCCGATGTCGTGCTGCATGATGATGCCTGGGGCGCGATCGCGGCCAGCGCCGCGGCCGTCGCGCGCATCCTGGCCAAGGGCGATGCCGTCTATGGCATCAACACCGGCTTTGGCAAACTTGCCAGCGTGCGCATCGCCGATGAAGACTTGGCGGCCCTGCAACGCAATATCGTGCTCAGCCATGCCGCCGGCACCGGCGCCCCCTCGCCCGTCCCTGTAGTGCGGCTGATGATGGCACTCAAGCTCGCCAGCCTGGCGCAGGGCGCCTCGGGCGTGCAGGTGGCCACCGTGCGCTTGCTGGCAGACATGCTGGCGCGCGGCCTGGTACCGGTGGTGCCGTGCCAGGGTTCGGTGGGTGCCAGCGGCGATCTTGCCCCGCTTTCGCACATGACCGCCACGATGCTGGGCGTTGGCGAGATTTTCGTGAACGGCGTGGCTCTGCCCGCCGCGCAGGCCCTGGCCGATCATGGCCTCGCCCCCATCGCGCTGGGGCCCAAGGAAGGCCTGGCGCTGCTCAACGGCACGCAGTTTTCCACGGCCAATGCGCTGGCCGGGCTGTTTGCGGCCGAACGCCTGCTCGCCACCGGCCTTGTCACCGGCGCCCTGTCGACCGAGGCGGCGCGCGGAACGGATACCCCGTTCGATCATCGCATCCATGCCCTGCGCGGCCATGGCGGGCAGATCGAAACTGCCGCCACCTTGCGCGCGCTGATGGCCGGCAGCGCCATCCGCGCCAGCCACGCAGTGGATGATCCGCGCGTGCAGGACCCCTATTGCCTGCGCTGCCAGCCCCAAGTGATGGGCGCCGCGCTCGACGTGCTGCGCCAGGCCGCGCGCACGCTGGAAATCGAGGCCAACGGCGTCACCGACAATCCGTTGATTTTCCCCGATGCCGATGAAGCGCTGTCGGGCGGTAACTTCCATGCCGAGCCAGTGGCCTTTGCCGCCGACATGATCGCCCTGGCGCTGGCCGAAATCGGCTCGCTGTCGGAGCGGCGCCTGGCCATGCTGGTCGATCCCGCGCTGTCGGGCCTGCCCGCGTTCCTCACCCCGCTGCCGGGGCTGCATTCCGGCTTCATGATCCCGCAGGTCACGGCCGCAGCCCTGGTTTCGGAAAACAAGCAGCGCGCCGCGCCGTGCAGCGTCGATTCCATTCCCACGTCGGCCAACCAGGAAGACCACGTGTCGATGGCCGCCCACGGCGCGCGGCGCCTGCTCGACATGGCGGGCAACCTCGATGCGATCCTCGGCCTCGAACTGCTCGCCGCCGTGCAGGGCATCGAATTTCACGCGCCGTTGCGGTCAAGCGACGAGCTGGAGGCGGTGCGCGCGATGTTGCGCGGCGTGGTGCCTGCTCTGGTCGAAGACCGCCATTTTGCACCCGACATTGCCGTCGCGCGTGGCATGGTCGAGCGCGGTGCCGTGCTGGCGGCGTGCCCGCTGCAACTGCCGGTGCTGGGCTGATGGACTGGCTCACCATCCAGCGCGGCGCCGCACCGCTGATCGTGGCCTTTCCCCACGGCGGCACCAATCTGGCCGGGTGCGCCTTCGGCTCGGAATGGCTGGCCCGGCGCGATACCGATTGGTGGATCGGCGAAGTCTATGACTTTGCCCGCGATCTCGACGCCACGCTGGTGGCGACGGGCATTTCGCGCAGCGTGATCGATGCCAACCGCGATCCTTCGGGTGCATCGCTCTATCCCGGCATGGCCACCACCGGCCTGTGCCCGGAAACCACGTTCGATGGCGAACCGCTGATCCATGCCCCGCTGGCGGAGGGCGAAATCGCCCACCGCCGCGAAACCTGGCACGCGCCCTATCACGCCGCGTTGGCGACCGAAATGGAACGGCTTCGTTCCATTCACCCGCGCGTGGTGCTCTATGATGCGCATTCGATCCGCAGCCGCGTGCCCCGCCTGTTTCCCGGGGAACTGCCGCTGTTCAACATCGGCACCAACGATGGCCGCTCTTGCGCGCCAGAGCTGGAATCAGCCGTTGCCACCGTCTGCGCCGCCAGCGGCGAAAGCCACGTGGTCAACGGCCGCTTCAAAGGCGGCTGGACCACGCGCCACCATGGCGATCCCGCGCGCGGCATCCACGCCGTGCAGATGGAACTGGCGATGCGCGGCTATTTGGCGGAACCGGCGGAGCCCACGGCGGAAAACTGGCCGCCCCGCCCCGATCCACGGCGCCTTGCCCACCTGCAACCCATCCTGAAGCGCGTGCTCAGCGCCTGCCTTGCCTTTGCTGGAGAATGACGATGACCCGTTTGGACAACAGCCGCGTGATCCGCCCCGCCACGGGCACGGACCTGACCGCCAAGTCATGGCTGACCGAAGCGCCGCTGCGCATGCTGATGAACAACCTGCATCCCGATGTGGCCGAACGGCCCGAGGAATTGGTGGTCTATGGCGGGATCGGCCGCGCCGCGCGCGATTGGGAAAGCTATGACAAGATCGTCGAAACCCTGCGCCGCCTGGACGATGATCAGACCCTGCTGGTGCAATCAGGCAAGCCGGTGGGCGTGTTCCGCACCCATGCCGATGCGCCGCGCGTGCTGATCGCCAATTCCAACCTGGTGCCGGAATGGGCCAATTGGGAGCATTTCAACGAGCTCGATCGCAAGGGCCTGGCCATGTATGGCCAGATGACCGCCGGCTCGTGGATCTATATCGGCACCCAGGGCATCGTCCAGGGCACGTACGAAACCTTCGTCGAGATGGGCCGTCAACACCATGGTGGCGATCTTTCCGGCAAGTGGCTGCTCACTGCGGGCCTGGGCGGCATGGGTGGCGCGCAGCCGCTAGCCGCGGTTATGGCTGGCGCATCGTGCCTGGCGATTGAATGCCAGCGCAGCCGGATCGAGATGCGCCTGCGCACCGGATACCTCGATCACGCCGCCGAAACCCTCGACGAAGCGATGGCCATCATCCGCCAGTCCTGCGCCGACAAGAAGCCGGTGTCGGTGGGCCTGATCGGCAACGCCGCCGAAATCCTGCCGCAGATGCTCGACGCCGGCATCCTGCCCGACCTGTTGACCGACCAGACCAGCGCGCACGATCCCATCAACGGCTATCTGCCCGCCGGATGGACCGTGGCGGAATGGATCGACAAGCGCGAGCGCGAGCCGGAAAGCGTTACCAGAGCCGCCCGCGTCAGCATGGCCACCCATGTGCGCGCCTTGCTGGAATTTCAGGCGCGCGGCGTGCCCACCACCGACTATGGCAACAACATCCGCCAGGTCGCCTTTGATGAAGGCGTTGAAAACGCGTTTGATTTCCCCGGGTTTGTGCCGGCCTACATCCGCCCGCTGTTCTGCCGGGGGATTGGCCCGTTCCGCTGGGCGGCGCTTTCTGGTGACCCGGAAGACATCTACAAGACCGACCAGAAGGTGAAGGAGTTGCTGCCCGACAACGCCCATCTGCACAACTGGCTGGACATGGCGCGCGAGCGTATCCACTTCCAGGGCCTGCCGGCGCGGATCTGCTGGGTGGGCCTGGGGGACCGCCACCGCCTGGGCCTGGCGTTCAACGAGATGGTCGCCAAGGGCGAACTCAAGGCGCCGGTGGTGATCGGGCGCGATCACCTCGACAGCGGATCGGTCGCCAGCCCCAACCGCGAGACCGAGGCCATGCTCGATGGATCAGATGCCGTGTCGGATTGGCCGCTGCTCAATGCCCTGCTCAACACCGCCAGCGGCGCCACCTGGGTGTCGCTGCACCATGGCGGCGGCGTGGGCATGGGCTATTCCCAGCATTCGGGCATGGTGATCTTGGCTGACGGCACGCCAGAGGCAGCGCGCCGCCTGGAACGCGTGCTGTGGAACGACCCGGCCACCGGCGTGATGCGCCATGCTGATGCCGGCTATGCCATCGCCCAGGATTGCGCCCGCGAAAAGGGGTTGGACCTGCCCGGCATTCTGGGCTGATCCAGCCGCTGGTCGATCCCCGCCGGAACCGGCGCGCTGACCGCGTGACGGCCGATCCGGCGGGGGCAGACTATTCCCCCAATATGATCCTAAATATTTGGATACGCGTCAGGAAATCTATTGTAACAGCGGCACGCAAGACAACTTTTGCGGGACCGATCGAAACGATGGCATATACAATTCGCACCATTCGCATGGCTGTTCCACTGGCATGCGGATTGCTCGCAGCCTGCGGCGGTGATGGCCCGGTCAATTCCGTATCAGCGAGCAAGCCTTTTCCGCAGAGCACATCGGGCACGTTTTCCGCCGCAACGGCCACGCAAACCTACACCGGCAGCCTGAGCAGCGGCCAATTCGGCAGCCAGTTCAGCAAGCCACTGGCAGTGACGCCCGCCACCACGGCAAGCGTCAACGCAGCCACGACAATCGCCTATGACGCCGCGACGGGAACCTATACCGTGCAGGCGGGCAGCACATCAGCCAGCTTCACCGCCGCCGACAAGATGCCGTCGAGCGACTATACTACCAGTTTCAACAAAGGTGGCGACAGCCTGACGCTGTATGGCAACGCGCAGCCGGGCAATACGGCAACCGCCCCTGTCAGCCTGAGCTACACCAGCTTTGGCAAATGGACCCACGTCGACGCGAGCGCCGACCAGACCGACATCCGCTATTACGTATTTGGCGAAATGTCGGGCAGCAAGGGCATGCCCACCAGCGGTTCGGCCACCTATGCCACCACCGTTTCGGGCACGATGCTGGCATACAACTATGCCCCGGCCACACTGAGCGACCTTACCGGGACGGCAACGTTCACGGCCGATTTCGCCCAGGGCACGGTCAGCACTGGCCTGTCCCTCCGCGCGGTCGGGAATCCCACCGAAGGCAGCGCAGGCGTCTACAGCGGCAGCGGCACGATCGCGAAAGACCAGTTTGCCGGTACGTTCACCAGCGGCACCAACTACTTTGCCAGCGGTGCATTCAACGGTGCCTTCTTCGGGCCATCAGCGGCAGAGATGGGCTATACGTTCGCGATCAAGGGCCACAATCCTGATCCTTATGCCGGCGCCAGCGTATCACCCGGCGACATTTCCATCGTCGGGGCCGTGGTCGGCGCGAAGAAGTAGCCCCTGCCCCGCGCTGCACTCCACAGCCGTCGTCCAGCGCGAGGCCGCCCCGGATCGTCTGCCCTGGCCCTAGCGCCAGCGCGACGATCCGGCCAGCCGGGGTGGCACGGAGTGGTGGTCAGTTGGGCCGCTTCAGAAATAGCGCTCACCGACGCGGATCGTGTCGCCGGGCAAAACCGCCACTGGCGCACCGCTGCGCAGCGATACGCTGTGTTCGGCCGAGGTGGTCTGCCGCCGCAGGAATGCCGTCTTTTCGTTGGCGCGATAGGTAAATCCGCCGGCCTTGGCGATGGCCTGCTCCACCGTCATGCCCGAGGCATAGGGATATTCTCCCGGCTTGTTCACCTCTCCCAGAATATAGAACGGGCGGTAGTTGAGCACTTCCACACTGACGCGCGGATCGTTGACATAAGCGCCCGCCAGCCGACCGGTAATCTCGTGCGTTACGTCGTCGATGGTGTGGTTTCCCGCCTGGACCACGCCGATGAGGGGAAAGGCCACGGCCCCGGTGGAGGTGACGTTGTATTCGCCGGTCAGTGTCGGCTCGTTGAACACGGTGATGCGCAGCTTGTCACCTGCGCCCACCCGATAGCCCGCCAGCCCAGTGGCGCGGTCCACCGCCGATAGCGGCTGCGCCGTGGTGCCCGCGCACCCCGGCAACAACAGGGCGAAGCCCAGCACGGCCGCCAGCATGGCGGGCCGGGCCGCCCGGGCCATGGCAGCATGGCGCGAGAGACCATGATCGATATGGGGAATCACGTTACACCCTCCGTGTGCGTTCGTTTCCCGGTTGTTCTATGCCGCGCCCTTGCGAAGACAATGCAGCGGCCCGGGATGAAAACTCCGACTTGGAGGCTTTCCGGAACGATCGGAATCGCCGGTTAGGCCGGGCGGCGGGCTTGGCCATGCCTAATCGATGGCCGTCGGGCGGAACCGGCCAGCGCGCCGTATATGCGGGCAAATCCTACGCATTTTTCCGGTGCCATACGCGGATTTACCGATAGCCGACGGCGCGATTGCCACCCGGCCTGCGCCACCCGCCGCACCCCTCTCCTGGGCCCGGATCAGCCGGCTGCAAGGGGTGCCAAGCGGTGCCGCGCTATTGCTCCGCTGCGGATATGCTTGGCCTTCCTTGCGCGGGCGAACCGCCACAGGCTGAGGTCATACCGGGAGCGGGCAAGGCCTGGGGTGCCAATGGCGCCGCCGCCATGCGCGCCGGGTGCAGAGCTTGACTTGGCCGAAGGGGGCAATGGTGAACACCGCAATCGACTTTTATCGCGCGCCAGCCGGCATCGTGCCGGCCACGCCGGCCGAGCCGCGGGCCAACAACGCAGCGGCAACCGACCGCATCGATCTGCGGCGGCTGATGGCCATGTTCCGCCGGCGCATCGGCGTGTTCCTGGGCGTTTTGCTGGGCGTGCTGGCGATCGGCATGGTGATCACGGCGTTGCAACCGCGCACCTATCAGGCCCGCGCCGAAGTCACGCTCAACAGCAAGTTGCAGCCGGTCGCGCCGACCAGCACGAACGACCGCACCGACCAGCCCGCCATTCCCAGCGAGAGCTTTGTCGATACGCAGGTTTCGGTAATCACCTCGGAAGCCAACACGGCCGCTGTTGCCGATGCCCTGGGCCTGGCGCACGATCCGCGCTTTGCCCCATCGCCAGACGAAGGGAAAGCCGCCAACACCAAATCTGCTAGCGCCCAGCAAAGCGCGCGCGAGGCAGCCATTGCCTACCTGGCCAAGAACGTGGCGGCGCAGCGCATCGGCACGACCTATGGCATCGCCATCACGTTTGAAAGCAGCGACCCGCAGGAGGCTGCGCGCATCGCCAACGCCTTTGCCGAGCAATACACGCTGGGCGCGCTGGAGAACAAGCGCAGCGGCGCGCGGGAAACCACCGGGGTGATCGCCAACCGGCTGGAACAGCTGCGCCAACAGGCGCTGGCCGATAGTGCGACGGTGCAACGCTATCGCATCGCGCATAACCTGCTCAGCACCACGCAGGGCACGCTGACCGAGCAGGAAATCTCGTCGTACAACCAGGAAGTGACCGCTGCCCGTGCACAGGCGAGCGAGGATGCCGCACGCCTGGAAGCGGCGCAGCGCCAGTTGCAGGCCGGTGGCAGCGGCGGCGTGGGCGAAGCCTCGCTCTCGCCGGTGATCGGCCAGATGCGCGCACAGCAAGCCAGCCTTGCCGCCGAATTTGCCGCCATGTCATCACGCTATGGCCCACAGCATCCTGAAGTGCTGCGCTCCAAGGCGCAACTTGATGCCGTGAACCGGCAAATCGCCGCCGAAACCCAACGCGTGATGGCCAGCCTCGAAGCCAAGGCCCGGGTATCGCAGCAACGGCTGTCGTCGCTTGCCGGTTCGCTCGATGCCTCGCGCGGGGCACTGGCGCAGAACAACGCGGCGCAAGTGGGGCTCGACGATCTGCAGAAGCGCGCCGAAACCTCCAACGCGCTTTATGAAAGCTATCTCAACCGCTTCAAGGAACTGACCGCGCGCGAAGGCACCGAGCAGGCCGACGCCGACATGCTGCACCGCGCCGATATTCCGCGCCACCCCAACAGCCCGCACATACTGATCAATGGCGTACTGGCCCTGGCGCTGGGCACCGGGCTTGGCATCGCCGCCGCGTTCCTGGCGGAAATGACCTTCACCGGCCTGACCACGGGTGAGGATATCGAAGAGCGCATGGGCGTGCGCTATCTGTGCGCCATTCCCACGCTGCAATCGGTGGCGCGACGCGGGGAGCGGGTGCCGGCCAGCGCCCTGCTGGAAGATCCGCGTTCGGTCTTTGCCGAAAGCTTCCGCTCGCTGCGCGCCTCGATCGCGATGAACACCACCGAAGCGCGGATCATCGCCATCACCTCTGCCCTGCCCGAGGAAGGCAAGACCACTACGTCGATCTGCCTGGCGCGCTCGATGGCGGCGGCAGGTGACCGCATCCTGCTGATCGACGGCGATCTGCGTCACCAGGGCGTCAGCCGGTTCCTGCGCGGCGGCGAAGGGCGCCCTGGCCTGATGGAAGTGCTGCACGGCACGGCCCGCCTCGACGATGCGCTGGTTGTCGATCCTGGCACGGGTCTCTCGATCCTGCCGCTCTGCGCCGAGGCGGGGGACCGCGCCGAACTGATGACCGGGGTGGAAATGGATCGCCTGCTTGCCACAGCGCGCGAGCGGTTCGATGCGGTGATCATCGATACCGCGCCTGTGCTGCCCATCGCTGACGCCCGCCTCTTGCTGGGCAAGGCCGATGCCTCCGTCTTCGTGGTGCGCTGGCGCAAGACGCCGGAGCAGGCCCTGCGCGCCGCGCTGCGCCTGCTGCCGATCGATCGCGTGCAATTGGCCGGCGTCGCCCTCACTCGCGTGGACATGCGCAAGCAGCCGCGTTTCGACTATGGCGAGACCGCATTCTACCGCAGCTATGAGAGCTATTATGCCTGAGCGGCGGCGCGTGGCGGGCCGATCCACTGCGCCTGCGGACACAGCGGTGGCTGTTACCGCACCGGGCAAAGTCGGCACGGCCGACGTGCCGGCTTTGCCACTGCATGTACCGGAAACGGCGCGACGGCGCGAGGACCATGGTGCGCGGCTGGTGCTGCCCGCCACTCCAGAGCGCGCGGCGATCCCGGCGGTCCATCCAAGCGCAGACCCACGCCGCCGCTTTGCTCGCGTGGCCATCGTGCATTACTGGCTGGTGACGATGCGCGGCGGGGAGCGCGTGCTGGAACGCCTGCTGCGCCTGTTTCCCCAGGCCGATATCTTTACCCACGTATATAACCCGGCAGCCGTTTCGGACACGATCCGCCGCCACAAGGTAACAACCAGCTTCATCCAGCATCTGCCCGGCGCACGGCGCCATTATCAAAGCTATCTGCCGCTCATGCCCATGGCGCTCGAGCAGTTGGACCTGCGCGGCTATGATCTGGTGATCAGCAGCGAAAGCGGGCCGGCCAAGGGCGTGATCACCGCGCCCGATGCCTTGCACCTCAGCTACGTTCATTCGCCCATGCGCTATCTGTGGGACCACTATCACGATTATCGCAATGCCGCCGGGATGGTCAGCCGGGCGATGATGCCGCTGCTGTGCCACCGCCTGCGTGCATGGGATGCCAGCTCCGCCGCGCGGGTGGATCGCATCGTGGCCAATTCGCGCTTTATCCAGCGGCGCATTGCCAAGGCGTGGCGGCGCGAGGCCGATGTGGTGCACCCGCCGGTAGAGATCGACCTGTTCGATCGCGCCGATGCAGTGGGGCCGGCCTATCTCTGGGTAGGGCAGATGGTGCCCTACAAGCGGCCCGACCTGGCGATCGATGCGTTCAACGCACTGGGTCTGCCGCTGGTGATGGTGGGCGATGGGCCGCTCGCCGCGGCTATGCGCCGCCGCGCCGGGCCCAACATCACCATGCTGCCACGCTTGCCCTTCCCCGCGCTGCGCCGCGCCTATGCGCAGTGCCGCGCCCTGGTCTTTCCGGCGGAAGAGGATTTCGGCATCGTGCCGGTGGAGGTGATCGCCTCGGGCCGGCCCGTGCTCGCCTATGCCGGCGGCGGCGCGCTCGACAGCGTGACGCAAGACCTGACAGGCCAGTTCTTTGCCAGCCAAAGCGTGGAATCGCTCATCGCCGGGGTGAAGGCGATGGAAGCATGGTTGCCGCATTTCGATCCAGCCGCCGCCATGGCCGATGCCCGCCGCTTTGCGCCCGACCGGTTCGACCAGGGGCTGTTGCATGCGCTGGAATAGGGCGCGGCGGCCCACCGTCTTCGTGCTCGCAAAATCGTCTGCCACTTTCTGACCAGGGGATAGCCATGGCCACGCATCTCGCCCCCGCTTCGACCGATCATGACGCCCCGGCCTTGCCACTCCCCCCTGCGGCAGGCCCACTAGACTGGCAAACTACGCCGCGCGTTGCGGTCGATGCGCCGCCCGTGGTTGGCCTCAGCGGCCGACTGGCGCGCTGGCTCGCCGCCCTCCAGCCGCGCAATCGGCTGGCCACGCTTGCCACGCGACTGGCATTGCGGCGGCGCGGCATAGTGCCCGGGCACCGCTTTTTCGTGCACGGCCATCGCCCGCGCCTGATCGGCAAGGGCCAAATTCGCATCGGCGCGCGGGTCAACCTGCGTGGTGACATGGCGCCGGTGCGCATCGAGGTGGCGCGCGGCGCGCTGGTCACGCTGGCGGATCGCGCCTTTCTTAACGCCGGGGTGCAATTGATCTGCCACAGCGCGATCGAGATCGGCCCGCATTGCCGCATCGGCCCCGATTGCGTGCTGTGCGACACCAACCACCACCCGGTGCACCAGGGCGATGGCGTGCGCGTGGCGCCGATCCGGCTGGGCCGCAATGTGTGGCTGGGGCGCGGGGTGATCGTACTGCCGGGCGTGACCATCGGCGATCATGCCGTGGTCGCAGCCGGCGCAGTGGTGACCCAGGATATTCCAGCCGCGCAGGTGTGGCGCGGCAACCCTGCCAGCTTTGCCAAGGCGGTGCGCTGCGCGCCCGATTTCATCCGGCCATGATGGCGCCGTTCCCTTCCATTTCTATCGTCCTGCTTGTGCGGAGCCTGCGATGCAATTGACCTTCATCGGCGCGATCCAGGTGCTGTTGGGCCTGAGCCTGTTCCTTGCCGGATCGATCGAGGCGATGTTCGCATTCCTGCTGGTTTCGACGCTGTTTGGCGGCTCGGCCGCGATCGTGCTGCCGATGCTGGGCGGGTCGTCGATCCCGCCGGTGCAGTTTGCCCTGGTGTTCATGGCGCTGCGCCTGCTGGTGCCCGGTGCCGGGAATGGCATGGCGGTGGGCCAGGCGGCGCGGGCCAATATCTGGCTGGCGACGTTCATCCTCTATGGCGCGGTGCTGGCATTTATCGGCCCGCGCCTGTTTGCCGGGCAGATCGACGTGACGCCGATGCGCGGCAAGGTGGAAGCACGCTATATCTCCATGCGCGCCTATATCTATTCCACCCGCCCATTGAGCTTTTCCACCCAAAACATCACCACCACGGTCTATCTGGTTGGCACCCTGCTGACCGCGATTGCCGCGCACGTGGTGTGCAGCAAGGAGCGCGGGCGCCGCGTGTTCGTGCGCACCATGGCGATCGCCGGGCTGGTGCACGGCCTGATCGGCTTTCTCAGCGTGGCGGCCAAGGGCACTCCGGTGGACACCGTGCTCGCCCTGTTCCGCAACGGGTCTTATGCCCAGCTCGATCATAGCTATCGCGGGTTCGTGCGCATGGCCGGGCTATGGCCCGAGGCATCGGGCTTTGCCTGGTTTGGGATCAACTGGTTCGTGTTCCTGTTCGAATGCTGGCTGCGCCGCGTGGATACCCGCTTCACCGGGCTGGCGGCCTTTGTGCTGGCAGCGGCGCTGCTGTGCAGCACGGCAACCACGGCCTATGTCGGCCTGGGCATCTATGGCGCGCTGGTGCTGGGGCGCAGCTTGCTATTGCCAGGCGCGATGCCGGCCGATCGCGCCCTGATCATTGCCGGCGCGGGCCTGGCCATGATCGTGTTGATCACCGGGCTGATGATCGCCCACCCGGTGCTGGTCAACGATGCGACGGAACTGCTGCGCCACATGACGGTGGACAAGGGCCAGTCGCTGTCTGGCGAACAGCGCGGCTTCTGGGCCTGGCAGGGCTGGCATGCCTTTGTCGCCACGCATGGCATCGGCATCGGGCCGGGCAGCTTCCGCTCGTCCAGCCTGGCAACCGCCGTGCTCGGCTGCACCGGCCTGATCGGCGCGACGGCGATGATCGTGCACATGATCAGCGCGTTCAAACCGACGCGGCTGTCCACCTATGTCCCCTCGCCCGACATGGCGCTGTCCACCGGCGCGGCCTGCGCGTGGGCAGCGGTGGTCGATGCCGTGGTCGCCTCGCTGTCCTCTCCCACCTGCGACCCGGGAACGGACTTTGCCATCCTGACCGGCGCCGCCTTGGCCCTGCGCCCGATCGTGCCCCGCCTGACCCCATGGCGCGGCCCGGTGCGGCGGCTGCCGCCATTGCAACTTTCCCCCGCGATGGCGCTGGGCAGCGCCATGCCCGAGCCGGCATTTTCGACGCAGCCGGCGGAGTGAGGGGTATCGGCTTAGCGGGCGGAATAACGGCGCAGCCGGAGGAGCGCTGTGCCCGCCGATTGCCACCAAAGGAGCAGAAGCAGGCGCGGTCAACTGACCGATTGGCAGACACCAGTCGCACTGCACCATCGCGCGTTGGATTGCCGAACAAATTCAAACGACAGCTTGCGCTTATTTGAGGACATGCTGGCGTTTTGCACAAGCAGAACAGCTGGACCCCGGATCAAGTCCGGGGTGACGGTAAGTCGATTTATGGCTTGAAATCTACATCACCCCGGACTTGATCCGGCGTCCAGCCATCTTTCTTGCGCAATGTAGCTACGACTAATCGTTAAACTTCTGACGTAGTGATTGCTTGCTGATACGTTTTGACTTCAGCGCACCGCACACAGCCCCTTCGCCGCCCCAAACACCCACAACACTACCCCGCCCCTCAGGCACCCAGCGCCTTCGCCGGCGCCGGCTGCGCTTGCGTTGATCCCATGCCGCCGGGCGCGGCCTCGGCGGCGGGATCGGGCACTTCGGCGCGGCCGACGCGCATGGTGCGGGCGGGGACGCGGAACAGGCCGCGACGGGCGGCGGCTTCGCCCAGATCCTCACGCGAGGTGAGGCTGACCAGCCAGGGGGCGGTCAACAGGCCCAGCGTGATCGGCGAGAGCCACAGCGCGGTGACGGGATCGAGCCAGACGGTGGCGGCAAACGCCAGGCCGAGCAGGATATGGTCGCGCATTGCCGGCAGGATCGCGCGCACGGCAATGGCCTGGGCATCGCGGTTCTGCGCGTTCCACTGCGAGGGAATGCCAAGCAGCAGGCCAAGTAATGCCTTGATCTGCAAGAGCATCGACACCGGCGCAAACAGGGTGGACAGCACCAGTTCGACCAGGACGGAGCGGAGCGCGCGCCACGGCCCGCCAAAAGCCGTGCAGCGGCGTGCATCGGCCAGGATCCACACCAGGCCCATAACCTTTGGCCCGAACAGCAGCAGCACGGTAAGCGCCAGAACGCCCGGCGGCACGGTCATCAAGACATTGCCTTCGATTCCGCCGCCAATGCGCGCCATGGCGACCTGGGCGATCGTGGCGAGCAGCAGCAGTAGCCAGCCCGGCGAGGTGAGATAGGCAGACGCGCCAATCAACAGGTGCAGGCGACTGGTGCTGGCCAGGCCCGAGGCGCCGATTAGCCGCAAATGCTGCAGATTGCCCTGCATCCAGCGGCGATCGCGCAGCGCATGGTCGACAATGGTGGGGGGATATTCTTCATAGCTGCCACCGATCATCACCATGTGCACGGCCCAGCCGCGCCGCCGCAATAGCGCGGATTCGACCATATCGTGGCTGAGGATATGCCCACCGAACGGCGGCTTGCCCGGCAGATCGGGCAGCCCACAGCTTCCGGCAAAGGCGCGGGTGCGCACGATCGCGTTGTGGCCCCAGAAATTGGCCTCTGCCCCGCTCCACCACAACAGCCCGGCCGATGCGATCGGGCCATAGGCCTCGCTGGCAAACTGCATCCAGCGCTGAAACAGCGTGCGCGCATTGGTGATCATCGGCACGGTCTGGAGCAGGCCGATCGAGGGCCGTGCCTCCATCAGCGAGGCCAGGCCAACGATGGCGGCGCCGGTCATCACGCTGTCGGCATCGAGCACGAGCATGTTTTCATAAGCCGCGCCAAAGCGGCGGACCCATTCGGCAATGTTGCCGGGCTTGCGCGCGGTATTTTCCTCGCGGCGGCGATAATAGATGGCGATCGGCGCCCGCGCGGCCAGTTCGGCCCATGCGGCCTCTTCGCGTTTGCCATGCAACGCACTGGAATCGCTGAGCACGAAGAAATCGATCCACGGCGCCCCGCCCGACCGATCGATGGCATAGGCCATGGCCTCTACCCGCGCGAACACCGCGTCGACGTCTTCGTTGTAGACCGGCATCAGCACGGCGGTGCGATGGGCCAGGCTGGCAGCGGGCGATGGCACCGGCACAAAGCCGGGATGCGCACCGCTGATCAGCTGGATGAAGCCGATTGTCGAACTGACAAAGCCGAACGCCACCCAGCTGAACAGCGGCACGAAGAACACGAGCAGCGCCACCTCGATGGCATTGAGGCCATCGCGCGAAAAGGCGACGCGCACCTCGCTCGACGCAGCAAGGCCCAACACCGCCGTCAGCGCGATGAGCAGCCAGCGCTTGACCAGCAGGCCGTGAGGGCGCGTTTCCACTTCGCGCCGTGCCGGGGCATTGCCGAACAGGCGCTGCACCGGCATGTCGAGCGGCGCTTCGGCCGGGAGCAGCGGCGGCTGGCCACCTGGCGCAGCGCGGTCCGTCATGGCTGGATCGCCTTGATCACGGTTTCGCTGAGCGCGCCGCCGCCGCGCTTCAAGAACAAGCGAAATTCACGCGCGGCGAGCCCCTGCGTCTTGATATCGAGCGTCACGCGCCATTGCTTGTCCCGCCCGGCGACCGGGCCGACCGCCTGGTGCAGCACGGCCTCTGGCGGCAAGTCCAGTTCGGCCGTGACACCGCTGCTGCGGTTAAGGCCTTCAAGAGAATCGCCCTGGAAATCGAGGACATAGCGCGTGGCACCGGGGATCGGATCACCGCCCGGCACGCCGCCCGGCCCGGCAAACACCTTGATGCAGCGGGCATTGGCATTGGCGGCCAGATCGCGGTTGGTCCAGGTCAGCCGATAGGCAAAATCCTGGCGCTGGCCGGCCTTGGCCGGCCGATCGCTGAGCCAGAAAGCCGCCACATTGTCGACGTTTTCCGAGATCGTCGAAAAGGCATAGAGCACAACCGCACCCGCGCCCCAATCACCCTGCGGCTCTACCCACAAAGATGGCCGGCGATCGTAGAAGGCCAGGTCATCCTGATAGTGATCGAACGCCTGATCCCGCTGGACCAGGGCAAAGCCACGCAGGGAGTTGGCGCGAAAGGTGTTGGTGCGCGGCTCTGGCGGGTTTTCCAGCGGGCGCCAGATGCGCTCACCATCGGCCATCCAGATGGCCAAGCCGTCGGAATCGTGCACTTCGGGCCGCCAGTCGCGGCGATCCATCTTGGTCGCCTCGTCAAAGCAGAACATGCTGGTCATCGGCGCGATGCCAAGCCGCGCCACGTCCTTGCGCAGGAACAGGGCGGATTTCACTTCCTGCACCACGCCCGCCTCAGTCTGGCGGGTATCGAAGGCATAGGCACCAGTCAGCGACGGCCCTTCAAGCAGGGCATGGATCACCAGGCGCTGGCGCCCTTCCGGCCCGCCCAGATCCTCGATCCAGAACGCGGTAAATTCGGGAAATTCCTCCGCCCCGGGCATTGTGCCGGTATCGACGGCAATGCCCCGCGCCGAAAGGCCGTACTGGTCTTTCTCGCCCGCCGCGCGGAAATAGGATGCGCCCAGGAACGCCAGCCAATCGCCATGGCCATCGGCATGCATCACGCGAAAGCCGGCGGGATCGACATTCTGCGCCGCGCCGAACAATCCTTGCGTGTTGATCAGCGGGCGCGCCTGCCCGGCCGAGACCACGTTGATGCCCACGGCAAAGGGCGCGGTTTCCAGCCGGGTGGGAAACAGCCGCACGTGGCCCGGCAGGCTTTGTGCCTCGCCATAGGTCAGCCGCGCGGCATCATCGAATGTCGGCGCGGCCCGGCGCGAGGCGGTGCGGGCCGCATAGGGGCGGCGCGCGGACGCCTGAGCGCGGGCCACCAGAATATCCCATGAAAATGGCTGGGCCGGGCCGAAATTGCCCGCCGCGCCCTGGGCCAAAAGCCGCGCCGGCAGCGCCGCCAGGCCTGCCAGGGTAAGCGCCATCGTGGCAAAACCGCGGCGCGACACAGCCGCGCCGGCAGCGGTATCAGAAGGGTTGGAAGGATCGATCATGCCTGCCTAACGCAGCCCCCGTCGTTCGGTTTCGGAGGAAAGCCAGCGCGTTCCACGGCCTGCCCCGCCTGGGTTTCGTCCTGTCACGGCTTGGACGGGCCAGCGCGCCGCCCGATGATCACCTGAACACCGGGCTCCAGCCCGCTCGCCAAGATCTCGGTGCGCTTGCCGTCACTGGCGCCCGTGGCCACCGCCACCTGGCGCGGTTCGTTGTCGTCTGACAGGATATAGACCGTGCTGCGGCGCGGCGGCACGCCATCGGGCGTAAAGCCCAGCGCGGCATTGGGCACGAGCAGCACCTTTTCGCGCGCAGGCAGGTCGATTTCCACGGTGGCGGCCATGCCCGGGCGCAACTGCACCATGGCGCCATCGCCAGCGGCCGGCGGATCGAGCGCGAAGACCGCCAGGCGATCAAGGCCACGTGTATCGTCGGTGGGATCGATCCGCACCAGCCGCGCGGTGCGCACCTTGTCGGCCATGCCGGCCAACAGCACGTGGGCGCGGGCATTGGTGGCCAGCCGCTGGGCGTCTGCCATCGGCAGCGGCACCGTCACCACCAGGCGATCGAGCCCGGTGGCGAGCGACAGAAGTGGCGTGCCCGGCGCCACGAGTTGCCCCGGCGCCACCGCGCGCGAGACCACCACGCCATCGAACGGCGCGCGGATCGTGCCATCGGCCAGTTGCCGGCGCGCCAGGACTTCATCGTTGCGCGCCTTGGCCAGGGCCGCCGTGGCGCTGGCAAGAGCCGCTGCCGTGCGCGAAAGTTCGGCGCGGGCGCCGTCCATTTCGTTGACCGAAGGCACCCGGCCGCCAGACTTGCGCCACACGCCCTCATAACGATCCAGCCGGGCACGGGCGCCATCGAGATCAGACTGGGCCGCCAGCAGCGTGCCTTCGGCCGCCGCGCTGGTGGCCTCGGCACTGGCAAGCGCGGCCTGAAGCGGCGCGGTATCGAGCACGGCGATGGGCTGGCCGGTGCGGACCACGCCATCGCCCGGCCCGAGCAGGCTGTGCACCACGCCGCCTTCGGGGGCGCGCAGGATCACTTCGTCCTCCGCGTGCAGGGTTCCGCTCGCGCTCATCACCGGGGTCAGGCTGCCGCGTTCCAGTGGCACACTGTAATAGGGCATGTCCGGCCCATCGACAAAGCGCAGCAGCAGCCAGAACGCCGCCACACCGGCCACCAGCAGCGCCAGGACCATACCCCAGCGCGCCAGCCCGGCGCGCGGGCGGGCGCCGAGAAAGGCATCGAGATCGCCGTCGGTCATGGCGTTGCCGAGCATTGCGACGGCGCCTGGGCCGGAGCCGCCGGGGCAAGATCGGCGGCGGTCCAGCCCAGGCCATGGGCTGTCCACAGCCGCACCTGCGCGCGCGCCAGCCCGGCCCGCGCCGTGGCATCGGCCTCACCAGCAGCCAGCGCAGAGGCTTCGGCCACATAGAGCGTGGCAAAGGGTTCAGCGCCGGCGCGATAGCCGGCGCGGGCATCGCGCACGGTGCGATCGGCCTGCGCCAGGGTGCGTGCACTCGCCTGGGCAAGTTGGCGCGCCGCCTCCAACGCCTTGGCCGCGCTATCGATGTCTTCGGCATTGGCCGCCGTGGCGCTGGCCAGGGCCGCGCGCGCCTGATCGACCGAGGTCGTGCCGGCAACCACCGCCTGGCCCTGCTCCTGGCGCACCAGCATCACGCCAGCGCGGCGGGTATCGGGCGTGGCAATATCGGTGAACGCCGGCACGGTGCCGCCCTGCCCCATCAGGGCAACCAGCGCATCGCCTGCAAGGCCGGTTTCCTCGGCCAGGTGCGCCATGGCCTGCGACACATCGGTTTCGGCCTGGGTCACGGCATCGGCATCGAGATCGACCATCACGCCACCCAGCGCGCCGTCGATCGCCGAAACCAGCCCGGCCTCGCGGCGAAAGCGGGCAATTTCGGTGTTGTCCTGCCAAGGCGCGGCAGCGCTGCGCCGCGCGGCGAGGCGCGCCTGGGCCAGGCGCACGGCAAGATAGGCCTCCGCCATGGCAGCAGCGCGGCGATTGACCAGCGCGGCATGGGCATAGGCGCCGGGTGCCACGCCATCGGCCACGCGCTCTACCGCCATCATGCCAGAGAGCCGGCCACCAAGGTGGCGGCGGCGCGCGGCCAGGCGATCGGCCTGCGCCTGCAATTGCCAGGCATCGCAAGCCAGACGCGCATCATGCGCCAGGCCCTGGGCAATGACCTGGGCCAGCACCGGGTCACCCGCCTGGGTCCACCATGGGGTGGCGTCGGCGCGCACGTCGTCTGCCGGGGCCAGGCCGGGATCGACCACGCGCGGCGCGGGCACGGCGCAGGCCGCACAGGCCAGCGCAAGGGCCAGGGCTGCTACCCCGCGGCCAGGATGGGATGGTTTCACGCAGAACACCGGCTGGCGATTAGCAAAATATCACCGTGTGGCAATCGAATGACGGGCGAAGGGCGGATCGCCGCAGCCGTATCCCGCATTTCGGCGCAAGGATGGGGCGGTTGGGCTGCTGTGCGAACGCATCATCGCCCCGGCTTGTTCCCCACGCTGTTTGCGATAGACCCGCTGGCATATCGGCGACCACAGTGGCGGGCGCGACAAAGCCCCCGCCCCGGCACAAGGAACTGGCGATGGATCTGGGCATCAACGGGCGCAAGGCGATGGTTTGCGCGTCATCCAAGGGGTTGGGCCTAGCCTGCGCCACGGCGCTGGCGCGCGAAGGGGCGCAAGTGTGGATCAACGGGCGTGACGCCGCCCGGCTTGAGGCGGCGCAAGCGCGGATCGCCCGCGAAACCGGCGCCAGCGTTATGGCGGTGGTGGGCGATCTCGACACGGCAGAAGGGCGCGCCGCGCTGCTCGCGGCCTGCCCCGATCCCGATATCCTGGTCAACAACAACCACGGCCCGCGCCCCGGCAAGCTCGACATGCTGGACGAAGCCGACTTCCTGGCCGCGCTGCATGCCAACATGCTGAGCCCGCTGGCGCTGATCAAGGCGGTGGTGGGCGGCATGCGCGCGCGCACGTTTGGCCGCATCGTCAACATCACCTCGGCCCAGGTGCTGATGCCGGCGCCGGAAATGGGCCTGTCGGTTTCGGCGCGCGCCGGGCTGATGGCCATGGCCAAGGTCTTGCAGTTCGATTGCGTGGCCGACAACGTGACGGTCAACAACCTGCTGCCCGGTCCATTCGACACCGATCGCCTAGCCTCGCTGGCGCAGCAGCAGGTGGCGCAGGAGGGCATCACGCTGGAACAGGCCTATGCCCCCATCGGTGCGCGTGGTCCCTCGGGCCGGGTAGGCCAGCCCCACGAATTCGGCGACGCCTGCGCCTTTCTGTGCGCGGCGCAGGCCGGCTATATCTCGGGCCAGTGCCTGACGCTGGATGGCGGGGCCTATCGCGGCTTGTTCTGACGGGCGCAGCCGGCTAGGCGCACGGGCATGCTCACCATTTCCGGCATCACCGTGCGCCTGGGCGGCCGCACCATCATCGATCGCGCCTCGGCCACCGTTCCCACTGGCGCCCGCGTCGGCCTGATCGGGCGCAACGGCGCGGGCAAATCCACGCTGATGAAAGTGCTGATCGGCGAGATCGAGCCCGACGAAGGCAGCGTGGACATGCCGCGCCGCGCACGCCTGGGCTATATCGCGCAGGAAGCGCCCGCCGGCACGGCAACGCCGTTTGAATCCGTCCTCGCCGCCGATACCGAGCGCGCCGCGCTGTTGATCGAGGCAGACACCTGCACCGACCCCGACCGCCTGGCCGACGTGCACGAGCGGCTGATCGCCATCGACGCCTATACCGCCCCGGCACGGGCGGCGCGCATCCTGATCGGCCTGGGTTTTGACGAAGCGATGCAGGCCAGCCCGCTCGACAGCTTTTCGGGCGGCTGGAAGATGCGCGTGGCCTTGGCCTCG
Organism: Novosphingobium sp. GV079; assembly: GCF_003058045.1. Classification (NCBI taxonomy): domain Bacteria; kingdom Pseudomonadati; phylum Pseudomonadota; class Alphaproteobacteria; order Sphingomonadales; family Sphingomonadaceae; genus Novosphingobium; species Novosphingobium sp. GV079. The sequence goes on from NZ_QBUE01000003.1 coordinate 75,798, forward strand.
CTGCTGTTTTCCCAGCCCGACGTGCTGCTGCTCGACGAACCGTCCAACCACCTCGACCTGGAAGCGACGCTATGGCTGGAGAATTTCCTGCGCAGCTATCCCGGCACGCTGATCGTGATCAGCCACGAGCGCGACCTGCTCAACAACGTGGTGGACAATATCCTGCATCTGCAGGGCGGCAAGGTCACGCTCTATCCCGGCGGCTATGACAGTTTCGAGCGGCAGCGTGCCGAACGCGCGGCGCAGGCCGCCGCGGCCCAGGCCGCCCAGGCCAGCCAGCGCGCCAAGCTGGAAGACTATGTCCGCCGCAACAGCGCCCGCGCCTCCACCGCCAAGCAGGCACAATCGCGCGCCAAGATGCTGGCCAAGATGCAGCCGGTGGTGGCCATGCTGGAAGACCCCAGCCTGACGTTCGATTTCCCGAGCCCCGATGAACTGCGCCCGCCGCTCATCACGCTGGACATGGCGGCGGTGGGCTATGCCCCCGGCCAGCCGATCCTCAAGCGGTTGAACCTGCGCATCGATCCCGATGATCGCATTGCCCTGCTCGGCCGCAACGGCAACGGCAAGACCACGCTGGCGCGCCTGCTCGCCGGGCAACTGCCGGCGATGGAAGGCGGCATGACCACCTCGGGCAAGCTCGCCATCGGCTATTTCACGCAATACCAGGTGGAAGAACTGGCCGGCAGCGATACCCCGCTGCTGCACATGACCCGCGCCATGGAGGGCAAGACCCAGGCCGCCGTGCGCGCGCAGCTGGGTCGGTTCGGCTTTTCCGGCAATAAGGCGACGACCGAAGTTTCGCGCCTTTCAGGCGGGGAACGCGCGCGGCTCGCCCTGGCGCTCGTCACCCGCGATGCGCCGCACCTGCTGATCCTCGACGAACCGACCAACCACCTTGATGTCGATGCGCGCGAGGCGCTGGTCCAGGCGCTCAACGCCTATCAGGGTGCGGTCATCCTGATCAGCCACGACCGCCACATGGTGGAATTGACCGCAGACCGCCTGGTGCTCGTCGATGACGGGGCCGCCGTGCCCTATGATGGCAGCATGGAGGATTACATCGACTTCGTGCTGGGCCGGAACCAGCCCAAGGCCGATGCCGCTGCCAAGCCGGCCGCGAGCCCCAAGACCGAGGCGGAGAAGGCTGCCACCCAGGCGGCATGGCAGGCGCGGCGCGAGCTGGGCAAGCAGATTGCCAAGGCCGAAAAGGACATGGCCAAGCTGCAGGCCCGCATCGCCGACATCGATGCCGCCCTCGCCGATCCGGCCAAGGCAACCGGGCAGCTCAAGGGCATGAACCTGGGCGCCATGGGCAAGCTGCGCGAAGACCTGGAAGCCGAACTCGCCCGCGTGGAAGCGCAGTGGCTGGCGTGGAGCGAACAGGTCGACGGGTGAGGCACGGGGCATTGATCGGGGTGGTATCCATCCCGATCGCCCATTGCCACCTCACCCCGGTGTCGCCGCCGATCCGGCGAGAAGGCCGCCATCGATGTTGAATTCCGCGCCGGTCACATAGGTTGCCTCGTCGCTGGCGAGCATCACGGCGAGCGCTGCCACTTCCTCGGGCGTGCCAAAGCGCTTGAGCGGGGTATCGGCGACCAGCGCCCGCATGCGCGCGTCGCGATCGGGGCCGGTGCCCAGCATCGGCTCCCACAGCGGGGTCAGGATCGCGCCGGGGTGGATCGAATTGCAGCGGATCTGCCAGCCGGCCTGCGCGCAATAGAGCGCCACCGACTTGGTGTGATTGCGCACCGCCGCCTTTGAAGCGGCATAGGCGGCGGCAAAAGGGATGCCGACCAGGCCCGAACGCGACGAGATATTGATGATCGAGCCCTTGCCCTGCCCCTTCATCGCGCCAATCGCATAGCGACAGCCCAGGAACGTGCCATCAAGGTTGACGGCGTGGACGTCCCGCCAGTCGGCCAGGCTGGCGTGTTCGGGATCATGCGCCACGGCGCCATGCTCGAACCCGGTGACCCCGGCATTGTTGACCAACACATCGATCACTGGCGCCTGCGTGGCGAGCGTGGCCCAATCGCCCTCGTCTCGCACATCGAGCGCGGCGAACCGGCAGCCGATCGCAGCGGCCGCAGCACTGCCGGCAGCGGTGTCGCAATCGGTCAGGATCACCTGTGCCCCCTCGGCGTGAAACTGCCTGGCGATGGCCAGGCCAATGCCGCTGGCAGCGCCGGTGACCACACATGTCTTGTCCTGCAACCTTGGCATGATCGCCTTGCCCTTTCTCTGTCCCTCCGGGGGGCGTCGGTCTGGGCGGGAAACGCCGTGGAGGCAAGTTCATTTCCTGTCGCGAATCGGGCTGGCTTGTCGCCAGCGCCGCTGCGGCCACCCGCGCCTCGCGGTGCATCGCACCATCGCCTGGGCCGCAAATCGGCCGAAATGCCGGTTTTACCGGGTGATTTAGTCAATAAGCAGGTGCAATATGGTATAGACGAAGCATTCGATCCGTATTACCATGTCTTCAATTAGTATTACTAGACCGGGTACCTAAGTATTACGAGGTCAGGCTTATGGAAGGCGTTCTGGTCGGCAAGCGGCGGATAGGCACCCAGGCACCGGTGACGGTGGGCTGGGAAAACGTCCCGCGGGTGGAAGGCGGCCCGTTCAAGCGCCTGTTCTTCACCTGGTTTCAGCCTACCGTGCTCTTCGCGATGATCCTGTTCTGGTACTATGCGCCGAACTCGATCGCCAAGGCATCCACCGCGATCGGCATCGGCATCGGCTTCCGTGTCTTGCTGATGGCGATGGAGTTCTTCTTTCCCCGCCACGAAAGCTGGCAACTGACGTGGAAGGAAGTCACCACCGACTTGTTCTATGTTGGCCTGGGTTACACTGTATTGCGCCTGGTCGATGGCTTCATCGGTTCGGACGTAATGGTCGGCGCGATCCAGGATTCCTTGCACTGGGACAAGTTTAACTGGTTCATCACGCTACCGATACTGGTGCAGGCTTTCCTGATTTCGTTCATTTTCGATTTCGGGCAATACTGGATGCACCGTGGCATGCACAACTGGTATCCGCTGTGGCTGCCCCATTCGGTGCACCACTACATCACCCAGCTCAACATCAACAAGGGCGCGGTGGGCAATCCGGTCGAGCTGTTCCTGATCGGATTGGGCGTGGGTGGCTTCTTCGATTTCGTGCCGCGCGCGTTCCTTTTGGCCGGAGCCATCGGCATGGCGGTGGGAAGCTATCAGCACATCAACGTGCGGTTCAATTCGCCGCGCTGGTGGCGCTTCCTGTTCCACACTACCGAACATCACAGCCTGCACCATTCTCAGGACTTTGAGGCCAGCCGCAGCAACTTTACCAATACTTATATCTTCATCGATCGCATGTTCGGCACCTGCGTCGATGGTGAAGCCGAACTGCTGGGCATGGAAGGCGGCCGCCGCATGAGCATTCGCGAACAGATGACCTACCCGTTCACCGATGGCTGGCGCACGATCAAGGCGAAGTTCGCCCGCCCCGCCACCACCACCGCCGTTCCGGCCGAGTAACGTGGGGATGAGCAGCAGCACCGCCTCCTTCGCCGGCACCGCACCCCATGACGCCCACCGGAAAACACCTGTGAACCTGCGCTTCATCGATTGGATCTGGCATGTGCGCGGCAGCCTGGACCTGCCCGCCGGCCAGACCGGCGACGAAGCCTTTGCCAAGCTGCAACCGCTGTTGCGCCAACCCGGCACCAGCCAGCAGCGCGCCGCCGATGCCCTGCGCTTCAACAAGGTTGATCCCGCCGCGCAAGACAAACTGGCCGTGTTCGAAAACGGCGTGCTGCAGGTGGAACAAGGCAGCGCCGGCCTGGTGCTGCGCTATCACCTGATCAGCCGCGCGCTCCTGCTGTGCTTCCTGGCACCTCTGCTGTTCCTGGCCTTTGCCCAACTGACCATCGCGGTTGGTCATTGGCAGAAACCGGCGGCCGAAGCGGCGGAAAAGGCCAAGGCCGACAAAAAGAAAGACGCCAGCAAGGACCGCGTCCTGCCGATGAATCCCATCGACAAGGCCCTGGGCGCCCCCGCGCCTGACAAGGACGGCAAGAAGCCCGACCGCAAGGGCGATCGCTACTCCCCGACATCGGCCTATGTCTTTGCCAGTTTCTTCGCCGTGCTCTATGTGATCGGCCGCATCCTTGAGGCGAAACTGGTGGAGACCCGTCTGCGCAAGCAATTGCTGGGCGAATAGGCGCCGTTGGCAAGGGCGCCATAACGGCATAACACTGGGCATGGTTCCAGTGGAGAGCGTGGATGCCCGTTTTGCTTGCTGCACTTGCGCTTGGCCTTGCTGCGCCAGATCTGATCCACGGCGAAAGAGTTGTCACGGCCGACGATTATCCGAGCCGCATGACACAGGCCCTGCAAAGCGCGATGGTCAACATGGAGGTGGTGGTCAACCCCGCTGGCCTAACCGAATCCTGCCGCATGATCGGCTTTGTGCATGGGCCTGGCTTTGCCGAGAAGCCCCCCGCAGCCGTGACATGCGCGTTGATCAAACGGCGCGCGCGCTTTGAACCAGCGCGCGATGCCGAAGGTCAGCCAGTCTATGGGGTCTATCGCACCTGGATCAGCTATACGATCGACAACTTGACCAACGCCAAGAGCCCAGATCAGGTCGATCTGGACGTTTACGTCGCCGGCTTGCCAGCCGGAATAGCGGATCGCGCGCGTGTGGCGGTCGCCCAGTTCGTGGCGGCAGACGGCACGCCCGGCGCATGCGTGGCCGCCCCCAGGACACAGCCGCTGGCAACCGAAATCCTCTCTCCGCCGCTCGCCAGGGCCGCTTGCAAAACCCTGGCCGGAAGCGGGAAATTGGCGGTCGTTACCGATAAAGCAGGGGTTCCGGTCGCCACCACGCGCCGCCTTGTCGCGCGCTTTATCGTGGGGCAGTCGCCTGCGCCCACAAAACCAGCGGTGCCCTGATCGCGCCTGCCCAAATGGGCGTGCCGCCAGGGCAAATACCGCCACAGACAGCCCCGTAAAAATCCGATACACCCGATGCAGGAGCATGACTGGCTGAGGGGGAAGCATATGATGGAGCGCCGCAGCGTGCTAGCGGGCTTGGCGTCCCTGCCCCTGTGCCCCGCACCATCTGCACACGCGGCGCAAGCCCCCCTGGAAGCCGATATGGCCGTGTTGCGCGCGGCATTGGCAATCCATCCCGGCCGCGACCGCTATCTTTCGCCCGCAGAACTCGCCCGGAACCTTGACCGCTTCGCGCAGGATTATGGCGCGGGCCTCAACGCGGGCAACCACGATCGGTGCTATCTCGCTCTGTCACGACTGCTGGCGACGCTGCGCGGCGGGCACAGCTATGCCAATTTCTTCAACCAGTCAGATGCCGTGGCCAAGGCGCTGTTCGACCGGCCGACGCGGCTGCCGTTTCACTTCGAATGGATCGGCGCGGCGATGGTCGTCACCGCCGATCACACAGGCACCGGGGCGTTGCCGCATGGCACGCAGATCACTGCGGTGAACGGGGTGCCGAGCGGGCAGATCCTGGCCCGGCTGATGCCCTATGTCCGCGCCGATGGGCACAACGATGCCAAGCGCCGCTCTTTGCTCGGTGTTCGTGGCGACGCCACTATCGAAACCTTCGACGTGTTCCAGGGCCTGCTGCTGCCACCCGCAACCGGGCGCCACGCGCTCGACGCCATCCTGCCCGATGGGCGCCGCACCCGGATCGAGGTGCCCGCGATCGGCCTTGCTGCCCGGCGCGCCACCATGATCCGCTTACCCGCCAGCAGCGACGAGCCGCGCTGGAGCTATCAGGTGCGCAGTGATGGCATTGCCGTGCTGACCATGCCCGACTGGGGGATGTGGAACAGCAAATGGAATTGGCGCAGCTGGCTGGCAGACCGGCTTGACGATGCCGCGCACGCCCGCGGCCTGATCATCGATATCCGTCGCAACGAAGGCGGGGATGATTGCGGCGATCAGATCCTGGCGCGCCTGGTCGATCGCGATGTCATGAACTGGCCATTCAGCAGCCGCGTGCGATTTCGCACCGTGCCCGCCAGCCTCGCCGATCATGTTTCGACGTGGGACGACAGCTATCGCCACATTGGCGAAGGCGGGGCCGACCTGGGCCACGGCTGGATCAGCTTGCCGCAAACCCATGCGCCGCAACCGGTCCGGCCCGATGCCAAGCGGTTGGCCGTGCCGGTGGCCGCGCTGATCGGCCCGGCCAACAGTTCAGCCACGTTCGGATTTATCAGCGCGGCGCGCGCCAGCGGCAAGATCACCCTGTTTGGCGAGCCGACCGGCGGCAACCGCCGTGGCATCAATGGCGGGGGCTTCTTCTTCACGCGCCTGCCAGGCAGCGGCATCGAGTTCGACCTGCCGCTGATCGGTTATTTCCCACCCACGCCGCAGCCCGACGCCGGCATCATGCCCGATCATCTGGTACCGCAAACCGCCGCCACGATCGCCGCCGGGACTGACCCAGTAATGCAGGCCGCCGCCGCGTGGATCGCCACGGCGTGAATGAAGGCGCGTAGGCAAAATCAGCGGTTGGGGAACGACTAAAACTGGTGGTTGGCTGCCGTTGTGCAGTGATTGCAGGCATGGTGCACGTTATTAAGCTGGACCCCGGATCAAGTCCGGGGTGACGATAAGTTTTTACTTCATTTATATTTTTCGTCACCCCGGACTTGATCCGGGGTCCAGCTGTTCTGCTTGTGCAAACGCCAGCATGTTCTCAAATAAGCGATCCGGGCATTCGAATTTTGCCTTCGTCGCCTCAGGCTTGGCGGTCAGAAAGCGCGGCGAGGCCAGCGCGCAGGGGCCGCCGCACCGCATGGAGCGAGAGCGCCCAGCCAGCAAGACCAATGGGAATGACCACGGCCAGGGTCTGCCCGGGGTTGAGGTGCCAGTGCAGCGCCACTAGGCGCGCGCCCCAGGCTAGGCCGAGCGTGGCGAGCGTGGGCCACAGCACCAGCCGCGCCAGATCGCCCAGTGCCGTACCAGCCACGGCTCGCGCCTGCCAGGCCGCCACGCCCAGGGCTAGCGCCCAGCCCAGCGCGACCAGCGTGGTGGCCAGGGCCGCCGCGATCGGACCGTGGCTGGCCAGCGCCAGCGTGAGCATGGCCGTGGCAACCGCCGCCACGGACTGTACCCACAGCACCCGATGCTGCCGATCCTCGATCACCAGCACGGCCGAGGCCACCGCAATCGGCAAGGCCGCCATGCGCGCCACGCAGAACACCGCGATGATCGGCCCTGCACCGGCCCAGGCCGGCCCCAGCATGACCGGGGCAATCTCGTCAGCGACAACGGCAAGCCCTGCCAGCGCCGGCCAGCACAGCGCGCCGAACAGCCCAGACAGCCGCAACCAGCTGCCATCGCCTGCCCTGCCCCGCGCCCGCTCTGCCGCAAGGCCGGTGGTGACCAGCAGCCCGGCCGGCTGCACGAACATATCGGCGAGCGCGGAAACCACGCGATTCCCGGCGCGATAAAGGCCCGAGGCCGCCGGCGAAAACACCGCGCCCAGCAGCAGGTCTCCGCTGTAGTTGGCCAGGAAACCGACCATGACAGAACTATACCGGCTCCAAGACCACGCCAGCACGCGCCAGGTTTCCTGCGCGGAAGGCCTGGCCAGGCGGGGAAGCACCAGAACGGCACGATAGGCGACGATGAAGATCGCCAGCCGGGCATAGACCTGCGCCACCAGCGCCCACAGGCCCCAACCCATCAGCAGCAAGACGGCAGCGCCCAGGCCAGCGGCAATTTCCGTGATCACGGTAATCGCGTAATAGCGGCGCACCTGCTGGCCGCGCAGCAGCATGGCCTCTTCCCAGCCGGCCAGAGCCGCCAGCAGGTTGGACGGGGCAAGGCAGAACAGCAGCAGGGCCACGCCCGAACCGCGAAACACGAACGGCGCGCCCAAGCCGCAGCCGCACAGCAGGAGTACCCAGCCCAGCGCGACGATGACGTTGGCGACAAGGCCCGCGCTGGCGACGGTGGCGCTGTCTGCCTCGGGCGCCTTGAGCACGTATTCGAACGGCCCGGTGTAGAGCATGGTACGCGAGAGCGTGAGGAACGCAGCGGCAATCGCGAACACGCCGAAATCGGCCGGTGCCAGGGTGCGCGTGGCCACCAGCGTTACGCCGAGCAGCGCCAACTGGCTGCTTGCCCGCGCGGCCATGGCAATCACCGCCGTGAAGCTGCCCCCGCGCCACCACGCCGCGATCCGCATAGGCAGGCCGCGGTGGACGGGGGGAGAAAAAGCCTCGTTCATCGCCGGCCTCATGCCGCGCAGGCGATCAACAGATCGAGCAACGTGCGCCCCGCGCCTGCCCAGGTATAACGGCCAGCACGGGCCAGCCCGGCCGCCACCATCGTGGCGCGCGTGTCGGCCTGTTCCAACGCGGCGATCTGATCCAGCCAGGCCGTGGGATCATCGGGATCGGCCATCAAGGCCGCCGCGCCGCACACTTCGGGCACGGCGCCACAGGGCGCGGCAATGACCGGGCAGCGGCACAACATGGCCTCAACCGGCGGCAGGCCAAACCCCTCTGTCCGCGAGGGGAAAAGCAGCGCCTGGGCGCCTTCATACAGCGCGCGCAACGCCGCATCGTCGCAGCCCCCAGCGAATACGGCATCAGCGGGGGGGCGCAGGCCCGCCGCCAGCAAGACATCGCGGCCAGGCCCAACGATGACCAGCCGGCGCGGTGGCCAACCCTGCCCGGCACGATGCGCGGCATTGGCCAGTTCGACGGCTTCGAATACCACGGCATTGTTCTTGTAGGCCTTTACGCTGCCGAACATCAGCAGGTATTCGCCCGGCGCCAGGCCCAGGCGCGGCAGGGCCGCAAGATCGGGCGCGACCTCAAGGATATGATCAGCGCCGTTGTGGACGATTTCCACGCGCCCGGCGCCGATCACGCCATATCCGGCCAGATCGCGGCGCGAATAGTCAGACACGGTGAGCACCAGGTTGCTGGACCGGGCCATGAGCGGCGCCAAGAGGCGATAGCCCATGCGCTGGCGCCAGGGATAGGAACAGTCTGGCCGGCAGAACTGCGCATCGTGCAGCATGGTAACCTTGGGCCGATGCAGCACCGGCGCCAGGTTGGCGAGGTTGACCAGCAGGCTGCCCCGCGCCAGCGCCGGCAGGCGGCGCTGCTCCCAGCTTTGGCTGGGGCCATGCACGTCTTCCTCCACCCGGATGGCCTCATAGGGATCGGCCGCCGGGCACCCGGCGGGCACGATCAGCCGCACATCGGGGCGGGCAGCGGAGGACATGGCGGCCAGCAGGCTGTCCACCTCGCGGATCAGCCGATCCGAAACGCGCCACACCCCATTGTGCTTGCCGGCGCGAAACTTGCCATTGAATGCGATCGTTCGCACCGGATCACATGCTTTCGATCTTGCGCGGATCAATCCGCCCGCGCCACAGGTCCGCCAGCGCCAGGGCATTGCCGCGCAGGCGTCCCCAGCGATCGACATGGGGCTCGGGAAACGGCGCACGCAGCAGGTTGGCCAGGACATTGCGCCACAGCAGCTTGCGCCCGAGCGGGCCGGGCATGGTGCCCTTGCGGCGCAGGTAGACGATGTTGGCCACCTGCGAATAGCCCAGGCGCCGGCCCGAGGTGCGCCCGCCCTTCACCCCCAGGTGCACGCCCGAAACCAGCCCGGTGGATACCAGCCGCCCGTGCCGGGACAGGCGCATGGTGAAATCGATGTCCTCCTGCCAGCCATACAGCGGCAGTGCCTCGTCAAAGCGCAGATTGCCGACATGGGCCATGCGTAGCGCCATGTTGCAGCCATAGAGAGCCTCGCGCGGGATGATCGCCGGATCGAGCAGCAGGGTATGCGCGGCGATCATCGCCTGGGCCTGGGCAATGCTATAGCCGCCGTGGCGCACACCATCGCCTACCAGATTGCCGGTAATCCCAGCCACATCGGGGTGGGCGAGAAACAGGCGTTCGACCGCCGCCAGGTAATCGGGCGCGGCTACGAAATCATCATCGAAGAAGATCACCACGTCGGCCCGGCCTGCGAGCAAATCGAGCGCGTGGTTGCGCTGGCGGCACAGGCCACGTTCGGCCACGGCCAGTTCGGGCGTCAGCGGGCTATCCGCGATACCGGCAAGATCGGTTGGCGCCGCGCCGACGACGATTACGCCATCGGGCTGCCGCGATTGCCCGGCAAGAAGATCGATCGTCTGGCGCGCCAGGCTGGCGCGGCCAACGGTGGCGATGGCAACATGGATTCGCAGCATGCTCTGACGCGGTCCCCCTGGTGGATTTCCCCTACGTCGTAAGACCGCGATGCAGACGGTCCACGCGCGTTGGCTCCGTTACCGAGAGACTAAGCCGCGTCGATTGTGGGGCGGGAGCCGGGCAAAATCGCCACGTCGGCGCAATTCATCGAAAAAATTGCATTTTTGCAGTGCAAGAAATCGGCTCTTCGCCTGCTACGGGTTTGCCACGCCATGGTGCCATTTCGGCATCTTCGCACCGGCAAAATCGATACCACCGGCGTTACGGCGCGGAGTTTTGCAGCCGGTCGCACCTGTGCCTCGGCCCAGCGCAACTGATGCGATCTCAACAACCCTCCGAGCCTCCCGTCAGACCGCTGTTTTTGTTTCAGTTTAACGACAGCAAAGCCGACGTGTCGGCACGCGCGCACGCCATCCGCCTTGGCTGCGCTGTCAAACCATCATCAACGTTGCAGTGCAACGCAGACCGGGTGCAGCGCAGCAAGAACCAAAGCCATCATACCTACGGCCGCCCCGTGCGACGCAACAGCGGACCTGTTGCGCTGCAATCGTGTGTAAAAACGGTGGTATTCACGGGTTTACAACCAATCGCTGCTATGAAAAGCCTATGCAGGACGGTCAGGCGGGACGGGAAAAACGCCCTTATCAACGGCCGTGTCAACAGGAGCGAAGCGGGAACAAGCTGGCCCTGAAACGCGTTTGAATTTGGTAACAGCGGTTGCTGCCGCCAAGGCCAAGAACACTGGTTAAAAGGGTTGCAGGATGTCTACTCAGTCTTTCCGCGAAGATGGTTTCGTCTCGTTCCATGATGCCCCTGCTGGCGAAGGCACCGCCGCCGCCAAGGGACTGCTGATCGGCTTGGCGTTGAGCCAGGTTTTCTGGATCGGGCTGGCGCTGATCATCTTTTGATCAGAACATAATTCACCAAGCGTTCTTGGTTGCTGTCGTTTACTTACGCGTGACGGGAGAAGCACCAGCAGGCGCTTCTCCCGTTTGCGTTTTCCATTAAACGATCAGCTTGCCCAATCCGTCAATACGCGCCGCGCGCCAGAATTACGCTCGGCACTGTCAGGATCAGGATGCGGAAATAGAGCCGCAACGAGCGGGCCCGGCGATAGAGCCGGTCACAGGCCACGCGGCGGCGATAGGTGGTATCGTGGCGGCGCGCCACCTGCCACAGGCCGGTTACCCCCGGCCGCACCGCGCAATAGGCGGCAAAATGGCGCCCATAGCGCACGACTTCGGCATCAACGATCGGCCGCGGCCCCACCAGGCTCATATCCCCACGCAGAACGTTGATGAGCTGGGGCAGTTCATCCAGGCTGCTCTTGCGCAGCAGCCGCCCAACCGCCGTGATCCGGGGATCGTTTTGCAGTTTGTGCGTCGCTTCCCATTCGGAACGCGCGGCAGGATCGGTTTCCAGGACATGGCGCAGCCGCGCATCGGCATCCACGCACATCGAGCGAAACTTGAGGCAGGCGAAGTGACGCCCCCCTGCTCCCACCCGGCGATGACGGAACAACACCGGGCCGCCATCCGAAAACCGCACCAGCGCGGCGATGGCGAGCATGAGCGGAAGAAACACGACAAGTGCGCCAAAGGCCATGATCACGTCGATCGCGCGCGTCCACGCCTCTGCTCGCGCGATACGCGGATCGGACGCAGGGTGGCGCCAGCGCGCCAGCGCTGCACGCGGCGCCGCGGAAAGATCGGGGGTGAAAGCAAGCGCCGGCCCATGCCAGGTGCCGGCGGAATTGCGGACACCCTCGGGTCGCGCAGCGACATTGTGTTGATGATTCACCTGAGCTGGTCCCCACACCGGGCGACGCCGCATATCCGGCGTCCATGGCAGGGATGATAGGAACAGCCCGCAGATGCCGTCAGCGAGCGATACAGCCGAGATGGTTCGTTAGCTGACGCAGCGACGGCGAATCACCTAGTGAAGGCGCAACATGCCCCAGATAATCAGTGCCCAGGCGAACGCCGAAGAGCCACCAATGATCGCCACCCGCAGCCACAGCGGATAAAGCGTGCCCGCTGCCTGAGCATTGCCCTGCGCCAGCGGCAACAGTTCTTGCTGCAACGCATGAACGGGTGAAAAAACAGGATCTTCCTCACCGGACACGAGCCGTGGCACCGGGGCATCATCGGCCGGTGGCGGATCGGGCAGGATGCTATGACGCGGCTGTAAAACGGGCATGGGGGATTACCTCCACCTAGGTTTTACGCCCGCCAGATTACTGCCGCCTGCGCCGGGGCATCGGGGGGTATACGTATTGCCCTCAGGAAATGCCCTTATCCGATTTGGCGATTTGACGCCGCCGGATATTCTCGAATGTGGATGCAAGTGCGCCGGGCGCCAGTCAGGCGCGGTGCGCCTCGGCCAAGGGTTCCCCCAGCACGGGATAGCCATGGCCATCGGGAATGGCCAGCCACGGCTCCCCATCGCGCATAACGGTTTGCGGCACGATCGGCACCACGGGATGGGCCGCGGCATGCTGGCTGGCCGTGGCGAAATCGTCGAACAGGGCCAGGCGTTCAAGATTGCGCCGGGTGGGAAAGATGACGCGAAGGTCACCCCGCGCGGCGGCGGCCAGCGCCTCTGCCGCGCTGGCCCAGAACAGATGGCAGTTTTCGGTACGATCCACCGCAAGGTCGACCATGCCACTGCCAAGGTCAGCCAGATAGAACCGCGTGTCGAACACGCGCCCCGGCTTCCCTCGCGGCCACCAGCGCGCCCATGGCACCAGGGCGGCGGGATCCAGCTGCCAGCCAAAGTGCGCCAGCACTGGCGCCATGCTCCCAGCCTGCGCCAAGATCGCCCGGGCCTGCTGCGCGCCCGACGCATCGAGCGCGGCGGCATCCGGCCGGGCAGGCGCCAGGCCCACGAGCAATCCGGTTTCTTCCAGCGTTTCACGCACGGCGGCCACGCGCGCGGCGGCATCATCTGCATCCAGCCCGGATGCCCAGCCAGGCCCTTGCGCGACCAAGGCATGATCGGCCGCATCCACCTTGCCACCGGGAAACACCGTGGCGCCGCCGGCAAAACGCAACTGGGCCGAACGCTCCACCAGCAGGATCTGCGCCGGCGCGCCTGCCACGCCCTTGCGAAACACGATCAGCGTGGCGGCTGGTTCTCCCAGGGCTGTGTCGGTCGGTTCAGAGGCATGGTGCGGATCGGACATCGTGCCACCATGCGGTTGCTGGTGAGCCTTGCCAAGTGCCCGCAAGAACCGTCGGCATATATTACAATTGGCCGGCGCGTCGTCGTGCGAGGGCCGCGGGCATCCCCTGAAAGATGGCCCTTCCGGAAACTGGCACGGTCTGTGCTTTGTTTTGCATACCCCGAAGACTTCTTTCTTCGAGAGGCGGAGCCGGACACCCCAAGTCTCCCCGGCTCCGCCTCCCCCGGGGTTCCCAACACCGCATGATACAACGAAAAAACGCGGCCTCCCGATCGGGAAACCGCGTTGTTCAGCAGGTTGCGCCCCGGCCATCGCATGCCGGGAGCGGCACCTTCAGGCCGGCTTTACCTCGGCCTCTTCCATCAGTTGGGCCAGTTCGCCCGCTTCGTACATTTCCATCATGATGTCCGAACCGCCAACGAACTCACCCTTCACATAGAGCTGGGGAATCGTGGGCCAATCGGAATAGGACTTAATGCCCTGGCGGATTTCCATGTCCTGCAAGACATCGACGCTGGCATATTCCACGCCGAGGTGTTCGAGGATCGCCACGGCACGGCTGGAAAAGCCGCATTGCGGGAACAGCGGCGTACCCTTCATGAACAGGACAACGTCGTTGCCCTTGACGATTTCGTCGATGCGCTGCTCGGTAGACATGGTGGGATGAATTCCTTTCGGCCCCTTATTTGGGGGCAGCGGTGGTCAGTTGCAAGGCATGAAGCACGCCGCCCATGCGGCCACCGAGTGCGGCATAGACCGCCTTGTGCTGCGCCACACGGCTCATCCCGGCAAAGGCGGGCGAAACGACATGGGCGGCATAGTGATCGCCATCCCCAGCGAGATCAGTGATGGTCACGTCTGCATCGGGCAGAGCGGCGCGGATCATCGCTTCAATCTCGGCAGCGGCCATCGCCATCAGACTTCGCCCATCAGCTGGCGGCGCGCGTCAACGGCCTTGGCATCGAGTGCGGTGCGGATTTCTTCCTCGCTGACATCGACGCCAGCAGCGATCAGATCGCCCAGCAGCTTGCGCACCACGTCTTCGTCACCGGCTTCCTCGAAATCGGTATGAACCACGGACTTGGCATAGGCTTCCGCCTCGGCCTGGGTCAGCTTCATGCGCTCGGCAGCCCACTGCCCCAGCAAACGGTTGCGACGGGCATGCACGCGGAACAGCATTTCCTCGTCGTGGGCGAACTTGGCTTCGAACGCGCGCTCGCGATCATCGAACATGGTCATTGTGGTCGATCCCGTTGTGGTCCCACCTTTGCGGATAGTCAGCCACTGCCCGCCCTGCAAGGGGAACCTATGGCGCCGGCGGCGATGGCACCAGCGGTTGGGGTGACAAGCCGGTATAGGCCGCCAGGAACGCCAGCACATCGGCGCCGCCAGCGATCACCTTGTCCACGCTCTTGCCGCCGCCATGGCCCGCGCCCTGCTCCACCCGCAACAGATGCGGCAGCGGGCCGATATCGGCCGCCTGCAGCGCGGCGGCATATTTGAAGCTGTGCGCGGGCACGACGCGATCATCGGTATCGGCCGTGGTCACCAGGATAGCGGGATAGCGCACGCCCTCGCGAATATTGTGATAGGGCGAATAGGCGCGCAGCACCTGCCAATCGGCAGCACGGCCAGGATTGCCATAGTCATCCATCCAGAACCGGCCGGCCGTGAACTGGTCAAAGCGCAGCATGTCCATCACCCCGACATCGGGGTTGGCCGCGGCAAACAGATCGGGCCGCTGATTGACCACCGCGCCCACCAGCAGGCCGCCGTTCGAGCTGCCCTGGATTGCCAGGCCACCCTTGGGCGTGATGCCCTGGGCGATAAGATATTCGCCCGCCGCGATAAAATCGTCGAAGCTGTTCTGCTTGGCCCCGAGCCGGCCGCCATCGTGCCAGGCCTCGCCAAATTCGCCGCCGCCGCGAATATTGGCGAGGGCAAAGGCGCCACCGGCGGCAATCCACGCCATACGCACCGGCGACCACCCCGGCGTGAGAGCGACATCGAACCCGCCATAGCCATAGAGCAGCGTGGGCAGCGCCTGGCCCGCCACGGCGGCGCGGCGGCTGCGCACCAGATAGAGCGGCACCATCGTGCCATCCTTGGAGCGATAGCGGCGCTGTTCCACCACATAGTCTGCCGGATCGAACGCCAGGCGCGGCTGGGCAAACGGTGTCGCCTGCCCGGTTTTCAGATTAAGGCGAAAGATCGTGGGCGGCAGGTTGAAGCTGGAAAACTGGTAGAACGTCTCGTTGTCACCCGGCCGCCCGGCAAAGCCCGACGCGACGCCGATGCCATTGAGTGTGATCGCCCGCGCCGGCTTGCCGCGCAGATCGGTGACCACGGCGGTGGTGGCGCCATCGTGCTGATAGGACAGGATCAACCGGTCCCCCACCACATTGCCGCCGGACAGGCTCTGGCTGCGTTCGGGCACAATCACCCGCCAGCGCGGCGCGGCGCCGGTCAGATCAAGTTCGGCGACCATGCCATTGGGCGCACCGGAATTGGTGATGAACCACAACCGATCGCCCAGCCCCTCGATCGGCTTCCATTCATGAGCGAAATCGGTAACGAGCGGCAGCACGCGCCAATCGCCGCGGCGCCAGCCATCGCCGCGCAGATCGACCAGGTGCACCATGCGCCGGGCATCGGTGCTGGCCTCGGTGGTGATGACCGCCCAGCGGCCGTCCGAGGTGACAAAGGCCTTGTGCCCCCATTCGGGATGATCGGGCGTGGCAAAGATCAGTTCATCGGCCGCTTGCGGCGTGCCCACGCGGTGAAACCACACCGCCTTGCCCGCCAGCACCGCGCGATAGGCCTGCCCCTGGGCCGGCGCGGGATAGCGCGAATAGAGGAAGCCCTCGTCGCCCAGCCACCCGATCAGCGTATCGTTGGCCCACTCCAGGCGATCATCGAGCATGTGGCCATTGCGCGCGTCGACCACGCCCAGCGTGCGCCAATCACTGCCATCGCGCTGGCGGCCGAACGCCAGAAAGCGCCCGCTGCGCGAAGGCACCCACAGGTCCAGCGCTTCTGTCCCATCGCCCGACCAGCCATTGGGATCGATCAGCAGGCGCGGCGTGCCGCGCTCGCCGTCCTGCA
This sequence comes from Novosphingobium sp. GV079, assembly GCF_003058045.1. NCBI lineage: Bacteria > Pseudomonadati > Pseudomonadota > Alphaproteobacteria > Sphingomonadales > Sphingomonadaceae > Novosphingobium > Novosphingobium sp. GV079. Next base: position 92,330 of record NZ_QBUE01000003.1, read on the forward strand.
CATAGAGCAGAGACTGGTTCTGCAGGCCGGTGTTGCGCAAGTAGAAGTAGCTGTGCCCTGCCTTGCGCGGCAAGGACACGCGCGGATAATCGAGCAAGCTGCGGATGCGCGCGGCAAAATCGGCGCGGCCCGGCAAAGCCTTGAGGAACGCGCCGCTCAGGCGGCTTTCGCGCGCCACCCAGTCTGCCACCTCCGGGCTGGTGCGCAGATCGGCTTCGAGCCAGCGCCACGGATCGGCCACGGCCTGGCCAAACGGCTTGTCGACCACCGCGTCGCGCCGCGCCAGGGGATAGAGTTCACGGGGCAGGATCAGGCTGGCCCCCGGGGCCATGGCGGGGGTTAGCGGGGTTTGGCTGGAGGTGCCGGCATGCTCACTGCGGACAACGTCAACCGCGCCTTCCACGGCGCCATCGGCCAAGGGCGCAGGGGCAGGCGCAGCGGCGGCGGTGGCTTGGCCACCACCCGCCACCAGCCCGGCCAGCGTTCCCGCCAGCAGCGCCTTGCGCCATCCTGTCCCAAACCTTGTCATTGTTCGAGAATCTCTAGCACCGGCACAGCGCGGGCGCCAGAGATTGCACCGTCAAAGATAGACTTCAGGGGCGCGGCGTCAGCCCGGTGAAATGGGCCAGGAACGCCTGCACATCGGCAGTTTCCTCGATCTGCTTGTCGATCGGCTTGCCCGAACCATGGCCGGCGCGCGTCTCGATGCGGATCAGGTGCGGCTTGGGCCCGATCGCGGCGGTCTGCAGCGCCGCAGTATATTTGAAGCTGTGCCCCGGCACGACGCGATCGTCGGTGTCGGCCGTGGTTACGAGGATGGCGGGATAGTCCACGCCCGAGCGCACGTTGTGATAGGGGGAATAGCGGCGCAGCACGCGCCAATCGGCTTCCTTTTCGGGATAGCCATAGTCATCCACCCAATAGCGCCCGGCGGTGAACTGGTCGAAGCGCAGCATGTCCATCACGCCCACGGCAGGGCTGGCCGCCGCAAACAGATCGGGCCGCTGGTTGGTCACCGCGCCGATCAGCAGGCCACCGTTGGAGCCACCCTCGATCGCCAGGCCGTGGCGCGGCGTCACGCCATTGGCGATCAGCCATTCGCCCGCGGCAATGAAATCGTCGAAGACGTTCTGCTTCTTGTCGCGCCGGCCGGCATCGTGCCACGCATCGCCATATTCGCCGCCGCCGCGCAGGTTGGCCAGGGCAAAGGCGCCGCCGCTGTCGATCCAGGTAATGAAACCGGCGGAAAACCATGGGGTAAGCGCCACATTGAAGCCGCCATAGCCATAGAGCAGCGTGGGCAGCGGCCCCTGGGCATCCTTGCGGCGCACGATGAACATCGGCACCTTGGTGCCATCCTTGCTGGGATAGAACACCTGCTCCACCCGGAAATCGGCGGGATCGAAGGTCAGGTGCACCGGCTCCCACGGGGTGGTTTTCGCCGTGGCGGGATCGAGCGCCAGCACCGTGGCAGGCTGGGTAAAGCTGCTGAACGAGAGATAGGCATGGCGATCGCCGGCCTGGCCGCTCAGGCCCGAGGCGCTGCCGATGCCGGGCAGGCTGACTGCACCGGCCGGCTTGCCATCAAGATCGAACGCCAGGACCTGGCTCTTGGCATCGTGGATATAGCTGGCGAACAGGCGGTTGCCGGCAATGCCGACGGATTCGAGGTTGTCCTTGCTTTCGGGCACCACGGTATCGAAGCGCGGCGTGCTGCCCGAAAGATCGACCCGCACGATCTTCTTGAGCGGGGCGCCGTCGCCCGAAACGAACCACAGCTGATCGCCCACGCCATCGACGAAATCCCACTGCGCCTTGAGATCGGGGATCAGTGCGGTAACCGGGCCGATTTTGCCGTTGGTGACGCGCGCAACGTGCACGGTGTTGATCGGATCGGTGCCCTCGCTGCTGGTGATCACCACCCAGCGCCCATCGCTCGAAACGCTGGCGCCGTGGCCGCGCTTGGGCAGATCGGGCGTCGCGAACACCGGCTGATCGGCGCTTTGCGGCGTGCCCAGGCGGTGGAGCCACACAGTCTGGTTATAGTTCAGCGCCTGGAAGGCCTGGCCCGCCTTGGGTTCGGCAAAGCGGGAATAGAGCAGCGCATCGTTGCCCAGCCAGGCCAGGCTGGAAAACTTCACCCACTTGAGTTCGTCGGCCAGCGGCTTGCCATCGACCACGCCAACAAACTTCACCGTCCGCCAATCCGAACCGCCATCCTGCACCGAATAGGCCAGCAGGCGCCCGTCATCCGATGGCGCCCAGGCATCGAGCGCGGTGGCGCCATCCTTGGCCCAGGTATTGGGATCGAGCAGCACGCGCCCCTTGGTGCCCACCGGCGCATCGGCAGGGCGCACCAGCAGCTGAGACTGGTTCATCAAGCCGCTGTTCCAGCTGTAGAAGACCGAAGCGCCACGGCGCTGCGGCAGGCCAAACCGTTCGTAATCGATCAGCGCCTTCATCCGCTTTTCCAGCGCCGCGCGTTCGGGCAGCTGCTTGAGATAGGCTGCGGTATAGGCGCTTTGCGCCTGGACCCAGGCCGCCACCTTGGCATCGGTGCGCACGTCGGCTTCCAGCCAGCGCCAGGGATCGGACACCTTTTCACCGAAATGGTCCTCCACCAGCGGCACTTGCGGGCTGGCGGGATAGGGCGGCAGTGACGGCATGGCCTGGTCCTTGGCAAGGGTGGGCGGCGTCTGGGCAAACGCAACCGGGGTGGCAAGCGCAAGCGGGGCGGCCATGGCCAGCCACAAGCGGTTCTTCATTGCGATATCCTGACAAGACGGGGGGTGGTTTCGCCAGAAACTACCGCAGGATCGCCCCAGTGCAACAGACTTTGCAACGATCAGGAATAGCGGCCCAGCATCGGCGGGCGATGCAGGCACTGGGCAAAGCGGAACGGCCGCACTGTCAGAGGTGGCACTGTGCCTGCTGCGGGATGATCGGCGTTCATCAGGATGACGTCGGCCTCTGGCAGCACGGCCGATCGCACGGCCAGCAGCAGCGACCGCGCTGCGCCTGCCCAGGCATCGACAAACGCGATCGTGGCGGCGCGGTCAAGCCCATCCGGCAAGCGTTCGGGCATGGCGGCAATCTCGGTCCAGCCCAGATCGAACGGCGTTTCACAAGTTTCAGCGGGCTCTGCCAGATAGCGTTGCTGTACCAGCACGGCGAGGCCCGCCTCGCTGGCAAAATGCACGATGCGGTGCCCGGGCGAACAATAGCGCCCGCCAAAGCGCAGCGTTCCTGCCCCGTCCAACGCGTGTTCCCCGGCCTTGACCAGACGCCATACGATCATGGGGCCGTTCTATGCCGGAGCCAGCGGGCGGGCAAGCCTATCACAACGCACGAAAAACGGGCGGAGCCTTGCGGCCCCGCCCGTGATCCGGTTCGTCCGATGGTAGGGCGCGATGCCCCGCCCGATCAGGCGTTTTCGAGTTCGTCTTCGTCGGCAGTCAGCACCGGACCCGAATCGAGGCCCTTGGCCGACGTGTCACGGTCCACCAGTTCGATCACGGCGATCGGGGCAGCGTCCGAGGCGCGGTAGCCGGCCTTGATGATGCGAGTATAGCCACCTTCACGGTCGGCGTAGCGCGCGGCCAGAACTTCGAACAGCTTCTTTTCCTGCGCTTCGTCAAGCAGACGGGCGTGGGCAAGGCGGCGGTTCGACAGGCCACCATGCTTGGCCAGCGTGATCAGCTTTTCGACGTAGGGACGCAGTTCCTTCGCCTTGGGCGTGGTGGTGGTGATCTGCTCGTGCTTGATCAGCGCGGCGGCCAGATTGCGCAGCAGCGCAATACGGTGCGACGAGGTACGACCCAGCTTACGCTGGCCCAGCTTATGACGCATAACTCATTCTCCGTTTGTAGGGGGGCCGTGTGAGGTACCCCGATCCAGGCCGACTTGAGGGGCAGCCCGTTCCCTTTGATGCGAGGTTGCAGCGCTGTGCTGCGGCCAGGCCGGTACGGAAAAGCGTTCCGTGCCGGCCCTGCCCACCCAATCAGCCGAGCAGTTCCTGCTCGAGCTTCTTGGCCATTTCCTCAATGTTTTCCGGCGGCCAGCCAGGGATGTCCATGCCGAGGCGCAGACCCATCGACGAGAGCACTTCCTTGATCTCGTTGAGCGACTTGCGGCCGAAGTTCGGCGTGCGGAGCATCTCGGCCTCGGTCTTCTGGACCAGGTCGCCGATATAGATGATGTTGTCGTTCTTCAGGCAGTTGGCCGAACGCACCGACAGTTCCAGCTCGTCCACCTTCTTGAGGAGGTAGCGGTTGAGCTGGTTGGCGTCGCTTTCTTCCGGCGCATGGGCGGCAACGCCGGCCAGCGACGGCACGTGGCCGGTCGGCACCTGATCGTCGAAGTGGACGAACAGCGCCAGCTGGTCCTGAAGGATGCGCGCAGCATAAGCCACGGCGTCTTCCGGGGTGACGGTGCCATCGGTTTCGACCGAAAGGCTGAGCTTGTCGTAGTCAAGCTCCTGACCGATGCGGGCGTTGTCCACCTTGTAGGACACCTGACGCACGGGCGAGTAAAGCGAGTCCACCGGGATCAGACCGATCGGTGCATCCACCGGGCGGTTCGACACGGCCGGGACATAGCCCTTGCCGGTGTCGCAGGTGAGTTCCATGTTGAAGGTCGCGCCTTCATCCAGATGGCAGATCACCAGATCCTTGTTCATCACCTCAATGTCGCCGGTCACGGCGATATCGCCGGCCTTGACTTCGCCCGGCCCGATCGCGGAAAGCTGAAGACGCTTGGGGCCTTCGCCCTGCATCTTGAGCGCGATCTGCTTGACGTTGAGCACGATGTCGGTGACGTCTTCACGCACGCCGGCAAGCGACGAGAATTCGTGCAGCACGTTCTCGATCTTGATCGACGTAACCGCAGCCCCCTGAAGCGAAGAGAGCAGCACCCGGCGCAGCGCATTGCCGAGGGTAAGACCAAAGCCACGCTCAAGCGGTTCGGCAACGAAAGTCGCGCGACGCTTCGGATCGTGACCGGGCTTGATGTCGAGATTGTTGGGCTTCTTCAGTTCCTGCCAGTTCTTGATGTTGACAGTCATGGAATTCCCCTAGGGTTTTTCGAGAGCGCCGGCAGTCGGCCAGAAGGAAGCCGCAACCGGTCAAGATATTGGGCGGGTGTGGCGCGCGTGGTACCTCGCGCGCCACTCGCCAAAAGGCAGGTCAGACGCGACGGCGCTTGGAAGGACGCACGCCGTTGTGCGGGATCGGGGTCACATCGCGGATCGCAGTGATGGTGAAACCCACCGCCTGCAGAGCGCGCAGGGCGCTTTCGCGGCCCGAACCCGGACCCTTCACTTCCACTTCAAGGGTGCGCACGCCGTGTTCGGCGGCCTTCTTGCCGGCGTCGTCCGCAGCCACCTGAGCGGCGTACGGGGTCGACTTGCGGCTGCCCTTGAAGCCCATCATGCCGGCAGACGACCACGAAATGGCGTTGCCCTGGGCATCGGTGATGGTGATCATGGTGTTGTTGAAGCTGGCGTTAACGTGCGCAACACCGCTGGTGATGTTCTTGCGCTCGCGGCGCTTAATGCGCTGAGGTTCGCGTGCCATGTGCTGAATTCCTGTCGAGAAACCGTTGGGAAGATCTAAAGCCTCAAAGGCCTGATCTTACTTCTTCTTGCCGGCGATCGGCTTGGCCTTGCCCTTGCGGGTGCGCGCATTGGTGTGCGTGCGCTGGCCACGAACCGGAAGACCCTTGCGGTGGCGCAGGCCACGGTAGCAGGCCAGGTCCATCAGGCGCTTGATGTTCATCGCGGTTTCGCGACGCAGATCGCCTTCCACGGTGTGTTCAGCGTCGATCGCTTCACGGATCTGGAGCACTTCGGCGTCCGACAGATCCTGAACGCGACGGGCGTGATCGATGCCGAGCTTGTCGGCGATCTGGCGGGCCTTGAACGAGCCAATGCCATGAATGTAGGTCAGCGCCACGATCACGCGCTTGTTGGTGGGGATATTGACCCCGGCAATACGAGCCACTTGTTTCTCCGTTTGCTCCACAGAGCGCCGAATCGAAATTGGCGCCCTATCTCATCGCGACAACACCCACCGAAAAACGCCAAATTGCAGCCCGCGCAAGCACTTGCCCCGGACTTCAAATGACCCTTCTCGTTCGAGTGAAAGGCGCGCTTAAGCTTTTTGCAGGGAAAGGTCAACCACAAAGGGCACGTTCCCCACGCAGACGGGTGAACGTGCGGCCCTCCATGAGCACGGGGACCAGCTTTGGTGACACCATCCTTATACGCCACAAGCGCCGCGTCGCAAAGCACGATTCGCGTGCGGGCGTGATCCCGCCCGTGCCGTGCCGGCACGTCTTGTCAGTGATCGCTGCCCGGCCCCATGGCAGCGTCGAATGCGGCCTGCGCGTCCTTTTGCGCGGTCGCCTCATCACGCGGCGGCGCCGCAGTTGGCTGGGCCGCAGGCTTGGGCTTGGCGGGCGCGGGCTTGGCCGGAGTGGCCCTGGCCGGCGCCGGCTTTTTGGCGGACTTGGCCGCTGCCGCCTTGCCTGGTGCGGCCTTGGCCACAGCCGGCTTGGCCGAAGGGGCCCTGGCCGCTGCTGGCGCGGGGGTGTCGTCGGAAACGACCAAACCATCATCGTCGGAGACCGCCGGCGCCGTCGTGCGGCTACGCGCCGGCCCCGGCGGCAAGCTGGGCAGACCACGCAGGGTGCCGAGCGGACGGCTGCTGACCGGCGCGCCATCGGGGTCGAGCGACGGGCCCTGCGGTGCGTTGCGCGAGACCGGCGCCGAGTCGCCGTTGTCAGAACGGTCAGCCGGGGCCTTGGGGGTAATGATCGGCACGGCGCCATCGCCGGCCAGCGCGCCGCCCAGCTTGTCGGCCAGGCCGGCGATCTGCTGCCCCAGCATGCGATCGACCGCCGGTGCGATCTGATCCATGCGATAGCGCATGTAACCGCCCACGACATATTCGATGAGAATGCGCGTACCGCGATCACCCGCCTTCAGCGTGATCGTCATGGAGCCGAGCACGGCCTCGCTTTGCAACGGCCCCAGCGCGCCGGTCATGCGCAGCGCGCGCCCTGGCTCGACATAGACCACGCGCATGTGCTGGACGCCGCCGGCCAGGGCCCCTGCCCCGCCTTGCTTGCTCGCCGGCAGCTTTTCACAGAAACAGCCGCCCGGCACCGGATCGAGCGTCAGGTTCGCCGCTTCCCCGGAAAAGGTGTGCTCGCTCAACCACCAGGTCGCCGGCTTGACCAGTGTGCGCCAGGCCTCGGCTGTAGAAGCGCCAACGTCGACTGTCTGGCGAATGACAAAGCCGTTGTCATCGCGCGCAACAATCTCGGCCTTGGCGGGCACGGCCGAAGCCGCGTTGCCCGCCAAGGCGGCGAAAAGCAGCCCCGCGACCCTGCTTGAAAGCCGTGATCGCACTGGGCACACTCCTTTTCGCCGCAACGTTGCCAAGCTTCCCACGATAGTCGGAAAGCCTGGGTGCTTTAAGCCAGAATCGCCTCGATCGAGGCGGTCACGGCATCCATGTCCGCCATGCCGTCCACGCGCGCCACGATGCCGCGCGCTTCATAGATCGGCAAAATCGGCGCCGTCTTAGCACGATACTCGGCCATGCGCGTGCGCACGGTTTCCTCGTTGTCGTCAGGACGGCGCTTGAATTCGTGGCCACCGCACTTGTCGCAGGTGCCAGCAACCTTGGGCTGCTCGAACGTGTCGTGATAGCCCTTGCCACAGGTGGCGCAGGTATAGCGGCCGGTAATCCGCTCGACCAAGGCGTCTTCGTTCACATCCAACTCGATCACGTGATCCAGCTTGCGGCCACGGCTGGCGAGGATCGCATCAAGCGATTCGGCCTGCGCGGCAGTGCGCGGATAACCATCGAAGATAGCCCCGGTACCGGCGCCCATAGCATCGAGTTCGTCACCGATCAGCGCCGAGACGATCTCGTCAGAGACCAGCTGGCCCGCTTCCATCACGGCCTTGGCCTTGAGGCCAACCGGCGTGCCGGCCTTGACGGCGGCGCGCAGCATATCGCCGGTGGAAAGCTGCTTGAGGCCATGGCGTTCGACCAGGCGTTGGGCCTGGGTGCCCTTGCCAGCGCCCGGCGGGCCGAGAAGAATGATATTCACTTTGGCAGTCCCCCTCTTCGACACCTGCGCGATCAGCGCAGTCGGCCCTTCAGCTTGGCCTTTTTGATCAGGTCGCCATACTGGTGCGCCAGCAGGTGCGACTGGATCTGGGTGATCGTATCAACCGTGACGTTGACCACAATCAGCAAGCTGGTGCCACCGAAGAACAGCGTGCCCATCCCTGTCTCGGACATGATCCATTCCGGAATGACGCAGACGAAGGTGATATAGGCCGCGCCCAGCACGGTGATGCGCGTCAGCACATAGTCGAGATACTTCTCGGTGTTCTTGCCGGGGCGGATGCCGGGGATGAAGCCGCCATTGCGCTTGAGGTTCTCAGCCGTTTCTTCCGGGTTGAACACCACGGCGGTGTAGAAAAAGCTGAAGAACACGATGCCCAGGGCATAGAGCAGCATATACAGCGGCTTGCCGTGGCCCAGGTACTGGTTGAGGCCGATGATGATCTTGCCCGAGGTCGTATCGGGCGAGATCGACTTGCCGGCGAACTGGGTAATGGTCAGCGGCAGCAGCAGCAGCGAGCTGGCAAAGATCGGCGGGATCACGCCGGCGGTGTTGAGCTTGAGCGGCAGGTGGCTGCGATCGGCGGCCATCATGCCGCGCTGCGTCGCGCGCTTGGGATACTGGATCAGCAAGCGGCGCGTGGCGCGTTCGAAGAAGCAGATCAGCACGACGACGCCGAGGATCAGCGCGATCACGCCCGCAATCACGAAGCCATTGAGCTGACCCGAGCGACCCTGTTCGAACAGGTTGCCGACGAACTTGGGCATCTGCGCGACGATACCGGCCATGATGATCAGCGAGGTGCCATTGCCGATGCCGCGCGCGGTGATCTGTTCACCCAGCCACAGCAGGAACATGGTGCCACCGATCAGGCTGATCACAGCGGTAACGCGGAACAGGAAGCCGGGCAGCACAACCGCCTGGATGCCGCTCGACGCACCATAGGCTTCAAGCCCGGTAGCGATGGCATAGCCCTGCACCGCGGTAAGGAACACGGCGCCATAGCGGGTGTACTGGTTGAGCTTCTTGCGGCCGCTTTCGCCTTCCTTCTTGAGGGCGGCGAGCGCGGGGTGAAGCGAGGCGGCCAGCTGCACCACGATCGAGGCCGTGATGTAGGGCATCACGCCCAGAGCGATGAGGCTCATGCGCTGGAGCGAACCGCCGGAAAAGGCGTTGAAGATATCCAGGATCCCGCCGCGCGTCTGATTGTAGAGCGTTTCGAGGATCAGCGGGTTCACGCCGGGCAACGGCACGAAGCTCAAGAAGCGGAACACGATCAGCGCACCGACCGTGAACCAGATGCGGTTCTTCAGTTCGGTCGCCTTCGAGAAGTTCGACAGGTTGAGATTGCTGGCGATGTTATCGGCGCGGGATGCCATGGTCGGGTATCAAGCCTTGCTGTGGCCCGCTCTGGCCGACGCCCGATCCCGAAATTCGCTTTCGGATATGTCAGGCCTCGCCCGGCGGGCTGCGCGTCAATATGGTGCGTTCAATACTGTACGGGCCATATAGGACGGGCGCAGGGATGCAATAACCCCCGCGCCCGTTTTACGCGATAATTAAAAGGTCTCAGGCTTCGGCGGCAGCCTTGGTCACGGCCACTTCAACCGCGCCACCCAGCTTTTCCACCGCGGCCACGGCACCCTTGGAGGCGCCAGCAACCTTGAAGCTGACCTTGGTGGTCAGTTCGCCCTTGGCGAGCAGGCGCACGCCGTGCTTGCCGCCACGGGCAAGACCAGCAGCCTTGAGCGCGGCGTGATCGACCACGCCCGACACGTCGAGCTTGCCAGCGTCGATGAACTTCTGGATCATGCCAAGGTTCACTTCGGCATAGTCCTTGGCGAAGATGTTGTTGAAGCCGCGCTTCGGGATGCGCATGTGCAGCGGCATCTGGCCGCCTTCAAACCCGTTGATCGAAACGCCCGAGCGCGCCTTGGCACCCTTCTGGCCGCGGCCAGCGGTCTTGCCCTTGCCCGAGCCGATGCCACGGCCCACGCGCATGCGGCCCTTGCGGGCGCCGCCATTGTCGGAAATCTGGTTAAGCTTCATGAGATGCACTCGCTTTCGCTTTGAGTCGCGCTGATAGGAAGAGGCGCCCTTAGTGGGTTGGGGCCAGCTTGTCACCCCCTGAGGACGAGTCTTGATCGGATTGCAGCTCGCTAGCGCTAGCGCCCTTCGACAGGCTCAGGGCGAACGGGGTGGGAATTTGGTGCGATTGCCGTTCGGGCTGAGCTTGTCGAAGCCCCTTCCCCCGGAACGCCAAACGAAAAGCCCCGCGCACCAGACGATGCGCGGGGCTTTTCTGAAAGCTCTGCTCAGAGGGCTATGGTCAGTCGACCACGGCCACCATGTGCGGCAGCTTGGCAATGGCGCCACGGGTTTCAGCGGTATCTTCCACTTCAACCACGCGGTTCATCTTGCCCAAGCCCAGGCCGATCAGAATCTTCTTCTGATGTTCCGGGCGACGAATCGGCGAACCGATCTGCTTGATCTTGATCGTAGCCATGACCGATTACTCCGCGATGGCTTCGGCAGCGGCTTCGGCTTCGACCTGCGAAGCACCACCACGACCGAGCAGATCAGCGACCTTCTTGCCGCGACGCTGGGCAACAGACTTCGGCGAAGTCTGGTCCTGCAGCGCGTCGAAGGTGGCGCGGATCATGTTGTACGGGTTCGAAGTGCCGACCGACTTGGTCACCACGTCGTGCACGCCCAGGCTTTCGAAGACGGCGCGCATCGGGCCGCCCGCGATGATGCCCGTACCGGCCGGGGCCGAACGCACATTGACCTTGCCTGCACCGAAACGGCCCTTGCCGTCGTGGTGAAGGGTGCGGCCTTCCTTGAGCGGAACGCGAACCATCTTCTTCTTGGCAGAAGCAGTGGCCTTGGTGATGGCTTCCGGCACTTCGCGGGCCTTGCCGTGACCGAAGCCAACGCGACCCTTGCCATCGCCGACCACGACCAGAGCCGCAAAGCCGAAGCGCTTGCCGCCCTTCACGGTCTTGGAGACGCGGTTGATGTGAACGAGCTTTTCGATCAGCTCTTCACCCTGGTCCTCGTCATTGTTGTTGCGGCCACGACGGTCGTCGCGACGGCCACGGCCGCCACGTTCACCGCGTTCGCCACGCTCGCCGCCACGGCCACGACCGCGACCGCGACCTTCGCGCTGCTCGCCACCGGTCTGTTCGACGGGGGCAGCGGCATCGCCCTGCAGGTTGGTTTCGTCAGCCATGATCAGAACTCCAGGCCGCCTTCACGGGCAGCATCAGCCAGCGCCTTGACGCGGCCATGGAACAGGTAACCGCCACGGTCGAAGACGACGGTGGTGACACCGGCTTCCTTGGCCCGTTCGGCGATCTGCTTGCCCACCAGGACAGCAGCGTCGACATTGGCGCCGATCGACTTCTCGCCCTTCACCAGCGAGGAAGCGGCGGCCAGGGTACGGCCGGCAGCATCGTCGATGATCTGCGCGTAGATGTGACGGCCCGTGCGATGCACGGAGAGACGCGGACGACCGCCAGCACGTGCCTTGAGGGCAGTGCGGACGCGGCGACGGCGGCGATCGAAGAGAGACAGCTTGGCCATTACTTCTTCTTCCCTTCCTTGCGGAAGATGAACTCGCCACGGTACTTGATACCCTTGCCCTTGTAGGGTTCGGGCTTGCGCCAGCGGCGAATTTCGGCCGCAACCTGGCCGACCTTCTGCTTGTCGATACCCGAGATTTCGACCGTGGTGTTATCCGGGGTCTTGATCTCGATGCCTTCCGGCACGGCGAAATCGACGTCGTGGCTGTAGCCGAGCTGCAACTTCAGGTTCTTGCCCTGAGAATTGGCACGGTAGCCGACGCCGGTGATCAGAAGGACCTTGGTATAGCCTTCGGTCACGCCGGTAACGAGGTTGGAAACGAGCGTGCGCTGCATGCCCCAGAACGCGCGAGCGCGCTTGGTATCGTTGGCAGGCTGCACCGAGATCGCACCGTCTTCGACGGCATAGTTGATCTCGTCGACGAGCGAGAGCGTGAGAGTGCCCTTGGGGCCCTTCACGGTCAGCACGCCGTTCGCGATGTCAGCGGTGACGCCACTCGGGATCGCCACCGGCCTTTTGCCGATGCGGCTCATCAGAACACCTCCGCCAGCACTTCGCCACCGACGTTGGCAGCACGTGCTTCGGCATCCGAAAGCACGCCCTTCGGCGTCGAGACGATGGTGATGCCCAGGCCATTGCGCACAACCGGGAGTTCCTTGGAACCCGAGTAGACGCGACGGCCAGGCTTGGAGACGCGGGCCACATGCTTGATCGCGGGCTGGCCTTCGAAGTACTTCAGCTCGATGCGCAGCTGCGGGTGAACGCCAGTGGCGTCTTCGCTGAAGCCACGGATATAACCTTCGCGCTGAAGAACTTCGAGAACGTGTGCACGCAGCTTGGAAGCGGGCGAGAGGACCGAGTCCTTCTTCGCCTGCTGGCCATTGCGGATGCGGGTGAGCATGTCACCCAGGGGGTCGGTCAATGCCATCGTAGAGGCTCCTTACCAGCTCGACTTCGTCACGCCGGGGATGAGCCCCTTGTTGGCGAGATCGCGCAGTTCGATGCGGCAGAGACCGAACTTGCGGTAGTAGCCACGCGGGCGGCCGGTGGTGTTGCAACGGTTGCGGACACGCGTGGGATTCGCGTTACGCGGCAGCTCGGCCATCTTCAGACGGGCAATGAGGCGCTCGGTTTCTTCGAGCGATTCATCGTCGGCCTGGGCCTTGAGCGCAGCGTACTTGGCCGCAAACTTTTCAACGAGCTTCTTACGACGCTCGTTCTTGTTGATCGAACTCAGTTTCGCCATGGACTTAAGCTCTTTCCTATGACTGGCTTCAGGCGGCCTGCGCCTGTTCGGCGGCTTCCTGCGGGAACGGGAAACCGAACAGGCGAAGCAATTCACGTGCCTCGTCGTCGGTCTTGGCGGTGGTGGTCACGATGATGTCGAGACCGCGCACCTTGTCGATCTGATCGTAGCTGATCTCAGGGAAAATGATCTGTTCCTTGAGACCCATCGCATAGTTGCCACGGCCGTCAAACGACTTCGGGTTCAGGCCCCGGAAGTCGCGAATGCGGGGCATTGCGATGGTGATCAGGCGGTCAAGGAATTCGTACATGCGTTCACGGCGCAGGGTAACCTTGCAACCGATCGGCATGCCTTCGCGCAGCTTGAACTGCGCGATCGACTTCTTGGCCTTGGTGATCACCGGCTTCTGGCCAGCGATCAGTTCCATTTCGGCTGCAGCGGTCTGGACCTTCTTCTTGTCCTGGCTCGCTTCGCCAACGCCCATGTTCAGCGTGATCTTGTCGATCCGCGGAATTTCCATGTCGTTCTTGTAGCCGAACTTCGCCTTCATCGCGGCTGCGATTTCAGCGTCGTACTTGCCCTTGAGGCGCGGAGTGTACTTGTCAGCCATCGATGGCCTCCCCGGACTTGACGGCCACGCGAACCTTCTTGCCATCGCGGGTTTCGAAGCGGACGCGGGTGGGCTTGCCATCCTTGTCGGCCACGGCAACCTTCGAGATGTGCATCGGCGCTTCAAAGCGATCGATGCCACCCTGCGGGTTCTGCTGGCTGGGCTTGCGGTGACGGGCAGCGACGTTCACGCCGGCCACGATGACCTTGTCTTCCTTGGGAAGAACCTGGAGGACGGTGCCGGTACGGCCCTTGTCCTTGCCCGTGCGAACGACGACGTTATCGCCCTTCTTGATCTTGGCGGCAGCCATTACAGCACCTCCGGGGCAAGAGAGATGATCTTCATGAAGCCCTTGCCGCGCAGTTCGCGCACCACGGGGCCGAAGATACGGGTGCCGATGGGCTCTTCGTTCTTGCCGACGAGCACGGCGGCGTTGCCGTCGAAGCGGATCACGCTGCCATCGGGACGACGAACGTCCTTCTTGGTGCGCACGATAACCGCGCGATGGACGTCGCCCTTCTTGACACGGGCGCGGGGCTGCGCCTCCTTCACCGACACCACGATGATGTCGCCGACGCTTGCGGTACGACGCTTAGACCCGCCCAGCACCTTGATGCACTGGACGCGCTTAGCGCCGCTGTTGTCCGCGACGTCGAGATTGGATTGCATCTGGATCATTGATCCGGTTCCTTCTCACTGGCTTGCCGGAACCAGTCCGGCAGTTCCAAAAACGTGACGCTCCCTAAGACCGAGAACGGACGTTTTGTCAAACGTCCGCTTCGATCGCGGCGGTCTTACCAGCCAGAACCCGGTCGATAACCTTCCAGGTCTTGAGCTTGGAGTAGGGCGAGGTCTCTTCGATCCGCACCGTCTCGCCGGTCTTGAAGGCATTCGCCTCATCGTGGGCGTGATACTTCTTCGAGCGACGGATGATCTTCCCGTACAGCGGGTGCTTCACCTTGCGCTCGACCTTCACGACCACGGTCTTGTCGGTCTTGTCGGAAACCACGGTCCCGATCAGGATACGCTTGGGCATCGTGTGTCTCCTTAAGCCTTGGCAGTGCGAGCACGCTCGCCCTGCAAGGTCTTGATCCGCGCGATGTCGCGGCGCACTTCCTTGATGCGCGCCGGACGCTCCAGCTGGCTGGTCGCCGCCTGGAAGCGCAGGTTGAACTGTTCGCGCTTCAGCTCGGCGAGGTCAGCAGTAAGCTGGTCGTCGCTCTTGACGCGGAGGTCTTCGAACTTAGCCATCATTCCTACTCCTTACTCGCCACCAAGGTGCGAGGTATCGCCGAGGCGAGCCACAACCTTGGTCTTGATCGGCAGCTTCATCGCAGCGCGGCTGAAAGCTTCGGCGGCCAGGGGGCCGGCGACGCCGTCGAGCTCGAACAGGATCTTGCCGGGCTTCACGCGGGCAGCCCAGTATTCCACCGAACCCTTGCCCTTACCCTGACGGACTTCTGCCGGCTTCTTGGTCACCGGAAGGTCAGGGAAGATGCGGATCCAGAGACGGCCCTGGCGCTTGATGTGGCGGGTGATCGCGCGGCGAGCCGCTTCGATCTGACGAGCGGTGACCCGCTCCGGTTCCATGGCCTTGAGGCCATAGGAGCCGAAGTTGAGGTCGGTGCCGCCCTTGGCGTTGCCGTGGAGACGGCCCTTGAACGCCTTGCGGAACTTGGTCTTCTTGGGTTGCAGCATGGTGCTAGCCTATCCTCAAGCCTCAGCGCGCCGGACGGACGCCAGAGGTCTGTGCCTCAAGCATCAGGCGGTCCTGCGCCAGCGGGTCATGACCCAGGATCTCGCCCTTGAAGATCCAGGTCTTGATGCCGATCACGCCGTAGGCGGTGTGGGCTTCGGCTTCGGCGTAGTCGATGTGCGCGCGCAGGGTGTGCAGCGGAACGCGACCTTCACGGTACCATTCGACGCGGGCGATTTCCGCCCCGCCGAGACGGCCACCGCAGGTGATCTTGATGCCTTCGGCACCAAGACGCAGCGCGGACTGAACAGCGCGCTTCATCGCACGGCGGAACGCCACGCGACGGACGAGCTGGTCGGCAATGCCCTGGGCAACGAGCTTGGCATCGATTTCCGGCTTGCGGATTTCAACGATGTTCAGCTTCACGTCGCTGTTGGTCAGCTTGGCAAGCTTGGCGCGGAGCTTTTCAATGTCCGCACCCTTCTTGCCGATGATCACACCCGGACGGGCCGCGTAGATCGAGATGCGGCACAGCTTGGCCGGACGCTCGATCACCACCTTCGAGATCGCTGCCTGCGGCAGGCTCTCGACGATGAACTTGCGGATCTGAAGGTCTTCCTTCAGCAGCTGCTGGTAGTTGCGCCCTTCGGCGTACCAGCGGCTGTCCCAGGTGCGGTTGATCTGCAGACGCAGACCGATGGGGTTCGACTTGTGACCCATGGCTCAGGCCTCCTCGACTTCACGGACGACGATCCGAAGGCGCGAGAACGGCTTCAGGATGCGGGTCGACTTGCCACGACCACGGGTGTGGAAGCGCTTCATCGTGATCGACTTGCCAACCGAGGCTTCCGCCACGACGAGCGCGTCGACGTCCAGGTTGTGGTTGTTTTCCGCGTTGGCGATCGCCGAAGCGAGCACCTTGCGGGCGTCAACCGCCATGGCCTTCTTCGAGAAGGACAGGACATTGAGGGCGTCTTCAGCCTTCATGCCGCGGATCAGGGCAGCAACCAGGTTGAGCTTCTGGGCCGAACCACGAATGTTCGTGTTGACGGCCAGAGCTTCCTTGTCACCGACCCGGCGGGGAGCAGCAGACTTGCTCATCAGCGCTTACCCTTCTTGTCAGCGGCGTGGCCGGGGAAGTTGCGCGTCGGCGCAAATTCACCAAGCTTGTGGCCGACCATCTCTTCGCTCACGGAGACGGGGATGAACTTCTGCCCGTTGTAGACGTTGAACGTCAGACCAACGAACTGCGGGATGATGGTCGAACGACGCGACCAGGTCTTGATGGGGCCAGCGCGGCTGCCAGCATCCTGGGCCACTTCGGCCTTCTTCAGGAGGTGCAGGTCGACGAAGGGGCCCTTCCAGACGGAACGTGCCATGGGGTCTTACCTCTTCTTCTTCGCGTGGCGCGAACGAATGATGAACTTGTCCGTCTTCTTGTTGTGACGGGTGCGGGCGCCCTTGGTCGGCTTGCCCCACGGAGTGACCGGATGACGGCCACCCGAGGTGCGGCCTTCACCACCACCGTGCGGGTGGTCGACCGGGTTCTTTGCCACACCGCGCGTCAACGGACGACGGCCAAGCCAGCGGTTACGACCGGCCTTGGCAAGATTCTGGTTCGAGTTGTCGGGGTTCGACACGGCGCCGACGGTGCCCATGCAGTCGCCACGCAGGTAGCGCTGCTCGCCCGAGTTCAGGCGAACGATCACCATGCCGCGGTCACGACCGACGAGCTGGACGTAGGTACCGGCCGAACGGGCGATCTGACCGCCCTTGCCAGGCTTCATTTCCACGTTGTGGATGATGGTACCAACCGGCATCTGCGACAGGAGCATCGCATTGCCAGGCTTCACGTCGGTCTTTTCACCGGCAACCACCACGTCGCCCACGGCCAGGCGCTGCGGCGCCAGGATGTAGGCCTGCTCACCGTCTTCGTACGTGACGAGGGCGATGAACGCGGTGCGGTTGGGATCGTATTCCAGACGCTCGACAGTGGCCGGCATGTCCCACTTACGACGCTTGAAGTCGATGAAGCGGTACTTCTGCTTGTGGCCGCCCGCGATACCGCGGCTGGTCACGTGGCCCTTGTTGTTGCGGCCGCCGGTCTTGCTCTTGCCTTCGGTCAAAGCCTTGACAGGCTTGCCCTTCCACAGAGCCGACTTGTCGACGAGGACCAGGCCGCGGCGTGCGGGGCTGGTCGGGTTATAGCTCTTGAGTGCCATGGTCTATGCCTTCGCCTCAGATACCGCTGGTGACGTCGATCGACTGGCCTGCGGCCAGGGTCACGACGGCCTTCTTGACGTCGGTGCGCTTGTAGGGCTTGCCCTTCCAGCGCTTGGTCTTCCCCTTCTGGGTCAGCGTGTTCACCTTGGTGACCGCGACATTGAAGAGGGCTTCCACCGCCGCCTTGATCTCCGGCTTGGTCGCCTTTTCGGCAACCTTGAAGACCACGGCATTGTTTTCGCTCAGCAGCGTCGCCTTTTCGGTGATGTGGGGAGCCACGATCACGTCATAGTGACGCGTGTCGATTGCGTCCTTAGCCATTGAAACGCGCCTCCAGCTTCTCGACCGCGGCGCGCGTCAGCACCAGCGTATCATGCTTCAGGATGTCGTAGACGTTGGCGCCGATGGCGGGGAGCACGTTGACGCCGACGATGTTGCGGGCCGCGCGGGCAAAGCCCTCGTTGACCTGCTCACCATCCACGACGAGCACCTTCTTGCCGAAGCCGGCCTTGGCCAGTGTACCGGCCAGCGCCTTGGTCTTGGCGTCGGTCAGTTCCAGGCTGTCGATCACGACCAGGCCGTTCTGGGCCTTGGACGAGAGCGCCATCTTGAGACCGAGAGCGCGCACCTTCTTGTTCAGCGAAACGCTGAAGTCACGAACGCGCGGACCATGGGCCTTGCCACCGCCGATGAAGATCGGGGCCTTGCGGTCGCCGTGACGAGCGGTACCACCACCCTTCTGACGGCCGAACTTCTTGCCGGTGCGGGCAACGTCCGAACGCTCGCGAGCGCCACGGGCCGTGCCACGACGGTTTTCCAGCTGCCAGGTCACAACGCGGTGCAGGATGTCGGCGCGCGGTTCGAGACCGAACACGTCATCTGCGAGTTCCACGTCGCCGGCGGCCGAACCGTCCAGATTGAGGACTTGAACCTTCACGACTTAGCCCTCCTGGCCATCGGCGGCTTCGGGAGCGGCCTGTTCGTTGGTGTTGGCGGCCTTGAGACCGGCGGGATAGGGCGCCTGCGCGTGGCGATCGACCTTGACCGCGTCACGAACGAGCAGCCAGCCGTTCTTCGCGCCAGGGACCGAGCCCTTGACGAAGATCAGGCCGCGCGCATCGTCGGTGCGAACGATTTCGAGGTTCTGCTGGGTGCGCTGACGGTCGCCCATGTGGCCGGCCATCTTCTTGTTCTTGAAGACACGACCCGGATCCTGGCGGTTACCGGTCGAACCGTGAGCACGGTGCGAGATCGACACGCCGTGCGTGGCGCGCATACCGCCGAAACCCCAACGCTTCATGGCGCCGGCAAAGCCCTTGCCCTGGGTGTGGCCGGTGATGTCCACGTACTGGCCAGCAACGAAGTGCGAAGCGGCGATGCTGGCACCGACATCGAGCAGCGCGTCATCAGCGACGCGGAACTCGGCGACCTGCATCTTCAGCGGCACTTCTGCCTTGGCGAAGTGCTCGCGCTGCGGCTTGGCAACGTTCTTCTGCTTGGCTTCGCCAGCACCCAGCTGAAGCGCGACGTAACCGTCACGTTCGGCAGTGCGGACCGAAACCACCTGGCAATCTTCAAGCGAAAGGACGGTGACCGGCACGTGCCGACCATCTTCCTGGAACAGGCGGGTCATACCCACCTTCTTCGCGATCACGCCGGTGCGCATGATCTCATACTCCTCACAGAGGCCTTCGAGGGCCCATCCCCCAAAGGCGTGTTCAGCCCGTACAAGAAGCATGCCCCGTCCGGGCTGAGTGCCCCTGCCTGAACAGGAGCGAACGGGGGACGCTTTCCCGACCCTTGGCGCCGCACCCGAAGGCAGCGGCAGGAGGCCGGAGGTATCCCTTTTGTCGCGGCAGAACGAATTTTCCGCCAAGCCAGCCTCAGGGCCGGAAGAGATGATGGATCACAAGTGACCCAAAACTGGAAACCGATGAGGCTCGGTCAAGCCGCCCTGCCCGCCACACATGTGGGGGCGGGGCCAGGGCGCTGGCATCAGGCCAGCTTGATCTCGACGTTCACGCCGGCAGCGAGGTCCAGCTTCATCAGCGCGTCGACAGTGGCAGCGTTGGGCTGCACGATGTCAAGCAGGCGCTTGTAGGTGCGGACTTCAAACTGTTCGCGCGACTTCTTGTCGATGTGCGGACCGCGGTTGACGCAGAACTTCTCGATGCGGGTCGGCAGCGGAATGGGACCACGAATCAGGGCGCCGGTGCGGCGGGCGGTGTCCGCGATTTCACCAGTGGCCTGGTCCAGTACGCGATGATCGAAGGCCTTAAGGCGAATGCGGATGTTCTGGGCTTCCATGTCCGTTTACCGATGCGAAAGAGCGAAAACAAAAACCAGCCGCCCTACCCTCTGATCCCCTCCCGATGGATGGGGAGAAAGCGGGGCGACTGATCAAAAAGACCGTCCGGCGGGAGAGCGAATCTCCCGCCGGTCCGGCGCCTATATTACTTCGTGATCTTGCTGACAACCCCCGAACCGACGGTCCGGCCGCCTTCGCGAATGGCGAAGCGAAGACCTTCGTCCATGGCGATCGGCGCGATCAGCTTGACCGACAGGGTGAGGTTGTCGCCCGGCATCACCATTTCGGTGCCTTCGGGGAGAACCACTTCACCGGTGACGTCGGTGGTGCGGAAGTAGAACTGCGGGCGGTAGTTGGCGAAGAACGGCGTGTGACGGCCACCTTCGTCCTTCGACAGCACGTAGACTTCGGCGGCGAATTCGGTGTGCGGCGTCACCGAACCCGGCTTGGCGAGAACCTGGCCACGCTCGACTTCTTCACGCTTGATGCCACGGATCAGGGCGCCAACGTTGTCGCCAGCTTCGCCCTGGTCGAGCAGCTTGCGGAACATTTCCACGCCGGTGACGGTGGTCTTCTGGGTGTCCTTGAGGCCGATGATTTCGACTTCTTCACCCACCTTGACGATGCCGGTTTCGATACGGCCGGTCACCACGGTGCCGCGACCCGAGATCGAGAACACGTCTTCGACGGGCATCAGGAACGGCTTGTCGGTCGGACGCGGCGGCTGCGGGATGTAGCTGTCGACAGCGGCCATCAGCTCGGTGATCGAGTTCTTGCCGATGTTGTCGTCGCGACCTTCGAGAGCGGCCAGAGCCGAACCCTTGACGATCGGAATATCGTCGCCCGGGAAATCGTACGACGAGAGCAGTTCACGAACTTCCAGTTCGACGAGTTCGAGGATTTCCTCGTCGTCAACCTGGTCGACCTTGTTCATGTACACGACCAGAGCCGGCACGCCGACCTGGCGGGCGAGCAGGATGTGCTCGCGGGTCTGCGGCATCGGGCCGTCAGCAGCGTTCACGACCAGGATCGCGCCGTCCATCTGGGCGGCACCGGTGATCATGTTCTTCACATAGTCAGCGTGACCCGGGCAGTCGACGTGCGCGTAGTGACGGTTGGCAGTTTCATACTCGACGTGTGCGGTCGAGATGGTGATGCCGCGTTCGCGCTCTTCAGGAGCCTTGTCGATGTTCGCGTAGTCCGTGAACGTCGCGCCGCCGGTTTCGGCGAGGACCTTGGTGATCGCTGCGGTCAGCGTGGTCTTGCCATGGTCAACGTGACCGATGGTGCCGATGTTGCAGTGCGGCTTGTTCCGCTCAAACTTAGCCTTGGCCATTGTTCAAACCTTCTATTCGCTTGTCTGTGAATTCTGCGGGGTACGGCACCCGACGGAATCAGGCGCCGCCCCTAGCCTGATCAGAGTGATCAGGCAAGCTTCTCCTTGACCTCAGCCGCGACATTCGCCGGAACTTCGTCATAGTGAGAGAACTGCATGGTGTACTGCGCGCGACCCTGCGTGAAAGAACGCAGCTGGTTCACGTAGCCGAACATGTTCGCGAGCGGTACCATGGCGTCGACGACCTGGGCATTGCCCCGGCTGTCGGTACCCTGGATCTGGCCACGACGCGAGTTCAAGTCGCCGATCACGTCACCCATAAATTCCTCAGGGGTCACGACCTCGACGCTCATGATCGGCTCGAGCAGCTTGATGCCCGACTTCTGAGCCGCTTCACGCATGGCACCGCGACCGGCGATTTCGAAGGCCAGGGCCGACGAGTCGACGTCGTGGTAAGCACCGTCGTAGAGCAGGATTTCGAAGTCGATGATCGGGAAGCCAACCAGCGAACCGGTGGCTGCCGTTTCGCGCATGCCCTTTTCAATCGCGGGGATATATTCCTTGGGAATATTACCGCCCTTGATTTCATCCTTGAAGATGATGCCCGAGCCGCGTTCGCCCGGCGTGATCTTGACCTTCACGCGGCCGAACTGACCGGTACCACCCGACTGCTTCTTGTGCGTGTAGTCGAGGTCCACCGGCTTGGCGAGGTATTCGCGGTAGGCCACCTGGGGCGCGCCCACGTTGGCTTCCACCTTGAATTCGCGACGCATGCGATCGACGATGATGTCGAGGTGCAGTTCGCCCATGCCCTTGATGATCGTCTGGCCCGATTCGTGATCGGTCGAGACGCGGAACGAGGGATCTTCGGCAGACAGGCGATTGAGCGCGATGCCCATCTTTTCCTGGTCGGCCTTGGTCTTGGGCTCCACCGACAGTTCGATAACCGGCTCGGGGAATTCCATGCGTTCGAGCACGATCGGCGCGCGTTCGGCGCAGAGCGTGTCGCCCGTGGTGGTTTCCTTCATGCCGGCCAGCGCGATGATGTCGCCAGCGAAGGCTTCGTCCACGTCCTTGCGGTCGTTGGCATGCATTTCGAGCATGCGGCCGACCTTTTCCTTCTTCTGCTTCACCGAGTTCAGGTAGGTGCCCTTGGTGAGCGTACCCGAATAGATGCGGATGAAGGTGAGCGAGCCGACGAACGGATCGTTCATGACCTTGAACGCCAGCGCCGAGAACGGCGCGTCGTCCTTGGGCGGACGGCTGTCCTTTTCGTCGCTGTCGACCTTGACGCCCTGGACGTCTTCGATGTCGAGCGGCGAAGGCAGGTAGTCGACCACGGCGTCGAGCAGGGGCTGCACGCCCTTGTTCTTGAACGCCGAGCCGCAGCACACCGGCACGAACGAGTGGTTCAGCGTGCCCTTGCGGATCAGCTTCTTGAGCGTTTCGGCGTCGGGCTCGTTGCCTTCGAGATAGGCTTCCATCGCCTCGTCGTCCTGTTCGACGGCGAGTTCGATCAGTTCCGAACGGTAGATCGCGGCTTCGTCAGCCAGGTCAGCCGGGATTTCTTCGTAGAAGAATTCGGCGCCGAGCGATTCGTCCTTCCAGATGATCGCGCGGTTATTGACCAGGTCGACCAGGCCCTTCAGATCGGCTTCGAGACCGATCGGAATGTAGAGCACGGCAGGCTTGGCACCGAGGCGGTCGATGATCGACTGCACGCAGTACTTGAAGTTGGCGCCGGTGCGGTCGAGCTTGTTGATGAAGCACATGCGCGGCACGCCGTACTTGTCAGCCTGGCGCCACACGGTTTCCGACTGCGGCTCAACGCCGGCAACGCCGTCGAAGCACGCAACCGCACCGTCGAGCACGCGCAGCGAACGTTCGACTTCGATGGTGAAGTCGACGTGGCCGGGGGTGTCGATGATGTTGATGCGGTGGTCGTTCCAGAAGCAGGTCGTCGCGGCCGACGTGATCGTGATGCCGCGTTCCTGTTCCTGTTCCATCCAGTCCATCGTCGCAGCGCCGTCGTGCACTTCGCCGATCTTGTAGGACTTGCCGGTGTAGTAAAGGATGCGCTCGGTCGTCGTCGTCTTGCCGGCGTCGATGTGCGCCATGATACCGATGTTGCGGTAACGCTCGAGCGGATGGCTGCGGGCCATGGTGTGTTCCTTGGGTTCGGGAAGGGCCGGATTGCTCCAGCCCACCCCATATGGTTACTGCTGTGACCGTTTGAAGACGGCCACGTGACCAGTTTTTCGGAAGCTTACCAGCGGTAGTGGCTGAACGCGCGGTTGGCGTCGGCCATGCGGTGGGTGTCTTCGCGCTTCTTCACGGCGTTGCCACGGTTGTTGGCGGCATCCAGCAGTTCAGCCGACAGGCGGGCCGACATGGTGGTTTCCGAACGGTTGCGGGCGGCCGTGATCAGCCAGCGAATCGCCAGGGCCTGGGCGCGCTCGGGGCGCACTTCCACGGGAACCTGGTAGGTGGCACCACCAACGCGGCGCGAACGCACTTCGATGTGCGGCTTCACGTTGTTCAGCGCATCGTGGAACAGCTGAACCGGGTCAGCCTTGGCACGGGTCTGCATGGTGTCGAGAGCGCCATAGACGATGCTTTCGGCAACCGACTTCTTACCATCGAGCATGAGGTTGTTCATGAACTTCGACAGAACCTGATCACCGAACTTCGGATCGGGCAGGATGACCCGCTTTTCCGGACGACGACGACGTGACATGTTGAATTCCTTCTGATCGGGCCAGCTTCAAGGCCAGCCGCTCATTCCGGCAAGGCAGCCTGGCGGAGCATCACCTGCCCCCACCAGCCGCGCTTGCGGCCACCATTACTTCGGACGCTTGGCGCCGTACTTCGAACGGCTCTGCTTGCGGTCCTTGACGCCCTGCGTGTCGAGCACGCCGCGCAGCACGTGGTAGCGCACGCCGGGAAGGTCGCGTACACGGCCGCCGCGGATCAGCACCACGGAGTGTTCCTGCAGGTTGTGGCCTTCGCCGGGAATGTACGAAATGACTTCGCGGCTGTTGGTCAGACGGATCTTGGCGACCTTGCGGAGAGCCGAGTTCGGCTTCTTCGGGGTGGTCGTGTAGACGCGGGTGCAAACGCCGCGCTTCTGCGGGTTCTGCTCCATCGCAGGGACCTTGCTCTTGGCCTTCTGCGGGACGCGACCCTTGCGGATCAGCTGGTTGATCGTAGGCATGAAGTACTCTTCACCTTGGTTATGGCAACGCCGGAACAGGTGAAGGAAAGACGCCTCATGCAATGGGTCGGCACTGCGCAGCACGAGGCCGCAGCGCATGACGCATCGAATGAGCCGAAAACACTCCACCCAGGCCAACGGCACCGGGTTACTTTGACGGCTGGCATCCCGGCAGGCGCCCTTGCCGATTCGGCAAGATCCAACCCAAAGGGAAAAGGGCCACCCATGGCGGATTACCGCCACTTGCAGCCCCATGCGCACCGGCAATGTTCAGCTCTTTAACTGGCCGGCAGCACGCAAATGCATACCGGAACGAGTGCGCCCCTACGCCAAAGGGCCGATCCGGTCAAGGCAGGCGCCACGGTGCAATTACTACCAGCGCAGTTGAGATTTCACTTTGTCACGTCCTGACATGTGATACCATCACCCTTGCAACGCCCGCCCCACGCGCTTGGAGCGCGCAGGCGTTGCCCGGCAGGCACAATCAGGCCGCCGGTACATGGCTGAGAGGAGAAACGCATGGCTTACGTCGATCAGACTGCCCGTCGTCCTTCGCTGCGCATCGGCCTTGCGGTCGGCCTGCTCCATCTGGGGGTGGGCGCCGCACTCCTCACCACGTTCGCGGGCGGCGCGATTACGGCGGTGATCCACCACACCCTGCAGGGGAACAACTGGACCTATGTGCCACCCCCGCCGCCCAAACCAACCACGACGCCCGTGCGCAAGCCGCCGCCAACCGCGCCCACGCATATCGACACCACGCCGCCGGTCATCGACAAGCTGGCCCCGGCCAATCCGCTGCCCCAAACTGGCCCGAGTACGCTGCCGCAGATCGACGACGGACCCGTGGTGATCCGGCCAACCGAGCCCTTCTTCCCGCCGCCGCCCGAACCGCAGCCCCAGGCCACCCCACAGCGCGCCACACCCAAGGGCAATCCCGGCGACTGGGTCACGCGCAACGATTATCCTGGCCAGGCGGTGCGCGAGGGCTGGACCGGCGTAACCCGGTTTCGGCTAACGATCGGCCGCGACGGGCGCGTCGCCGATTGCGCGATCACCGCCAGCAGCGGGCACGATCTGCTGGACGCTACGGCCTGCGCACGCATCGCCAGCCGTGCGCGGTTCGCCGTCGCTACCGATGCTAGTGGTGCGGCCACCACGGGCATCTACCTCGGCTCGATCCGCTGGGAGCTGGATGAATAGGGCCTAGCGCTGAGACAGCAAAGCCCGGCTGCAAGCAGCCGGGCTTTGCTACACGCCTGCCAGACATCAGCCTGGCCTTCAGTCAGCAGTCATTTCAAAGGAAAAGGCCGGCGCCGGGCGTGGCTGGTCAGTTGCGAGCGTGGACTGCGCGACTGCACCCATCGCTGCCTGCCAGTTGAGCATGAGATCGGTCATCGCCGCCAGGCCGCGCGCGGTCAGGCACACGAACGTGCGCCGGCCATCGCGACCATCGTCCTCGCGCTCCACCAGGCCGCGCGCTTCCAGGATGCGCAGCCAGCGCAGCGCCGTGGTGGGCGGAACGTTGGCGCCGATACAGGCGCTGGTCGTGGGCACGCGGCGCGCCTCTGCCGCGGCGATGAACAGGTCGAGCAGGATATCCCAGGTTGGCTCGCCAAACAGGTCTGCCGCCAGGAACCGTTCGCGCCGCCGCCGCGCGGCATAGACTTCGCGAGCCATCGCCAGCGCTGGCGCCGGGATGGCCGGGCGCGGCACACCGGCAGTGGGTGCTGCTGCCATGATCTGCTCGTTTCGAAAGGTCATGCCCTGCACTCCATCACTTCGGCGCGCGGCGGCTCGCATCGATCGCACCGTCATGCCGCCCTCCCCGCTGGAGTCAGCATGGCTGCAGCGATCAGGTCAGCCGCCAGCCATGATAGTCGCCCAGCCGGCGCGCGCGGTGCATGTGCGCGGCCGTGCCAAAGATCAGCAACAGCAGTTGCAACGAGAAGGGAACCTGCGTCATCACCCAGTACGCCTTGCGCACCATGGCCAGCTCCCACAACTTGGCGGCGTGGCCGAGCACGACCAGCGCCTGCGCCGCGCTGACGGCCAATGGCCAGGCGCGGTTGGCGCGCAAGGCCACCCACAGCAGGACGATGAACGCCCAAAGATCGATCACCAGGTGACCGGGATTGACCGCAAACCATGCGGGATCTCCGAAGATTGCGTGGTTGGCAACGTCGAGCGCGAATGTCGCGAGCAGGATCGCCGCCACCGACTGTTCAGGTTCGCCGCCCTTGCGGGCGGCGAACAGAACGGCGCAGGCCAGGAGAATGCGAGGTAGCCAGAGCGAGAGCATCGGCCGTCACATCCTCCATACCCATGCCGGAGACAAGGTCAGGCTGCGTGCGCCAGGGGCGCCATCACCCCACCGGACGCATCGGCCGGATCGACCAGCGTCGCGGTCTTGGGGCATTCGTCATTGCCGCCCATGGTTTCGGCCGCAATGGCACTGAGCCGGCCGTGCACGCGCGCCAATTCGCCACCCGCATCGACCATCGCCTGCTGGCTCTTGAGCAGGCGCATCAGCGCATCCTGCCCGAGGAACGGCGGCAGCCCCGCCTCACGCCGCGCAGACACCATCGAAGAAAGCAGGTTGGCCTGGCGGATCAACGCCTCGTCCAGCGCTGCTTCCGCCTCGTGCAGATCGCGGGTTACGCGCAGTTGCGCCACCGCCGGCGTCATCGCGCCAGCCACTGCGGCCCGAACCGTATTGTTGTGCTTGGTATTGGTCATCGTCATCTGCCTCCACACGACACCACCGGTGCCGTCCCCATGTTGATGCGGAGGAGATCCGACAGGTTAACGATCCACGATCCTGGACAACTGCGAGAACATCGTCAGCCCACCCAGGACGGTGAGGATCAGGACCATCGCGATAAGGGCCATTGCCCCCAGTCGCATCAGCGTCCCGTAAGGTCCGTCGAACATCTCCGGAAGGACACGATGATACCCTTGGTCCATGGTGGCGGACGCTTGCGTGGTGGGATGATCCCCATCATCGCCACCTTCGTCTACCGGGGCTTCGGGCTCGTCTTGTCCTTCGCTGTCCTTGTGCGTCGGAATGATGACCTTGGCGACATCCTGCGAACCATATACGGGTTTTACGGATACCCCGGCAGACCCGGTTTCTTCCAGCAAAAGCCTATATGCCTGAGCTACTTCGCTGCGCGAGGTGACGCCCAGCTTGCCCCGTGCCAGCAGGATGCGCTGATCGACCGTATAGGGCGAGATACCCAGTATCCGGGATATCTCCTTCGAGGTCTTGTGCTGGATCAGAAGGTTCAGCACCTCGCGCTGCTTGGCCGTCAACGCATCAAGCGGCGAGGAAGAGGAAGGCGATCCGGTCATGACTTGCCTCCCATCCTATCCGCAGCGCCAGGTGCATGCCAGCCCGCAACCCACAAGCTGCGAATCAGCGCCGGGTCAAGTCGGTGCCCCGTATCGGTATTCATGAACCGGCAAGCATGGTCGATGGCATAGCCCCCTGTAACAATGGTTAACGTAAAAGCCCACCCGCCGGGAGCGCAATCCGATTGCATATCCGCGATGGGCGCCACATATCCTTTTCCATAGGGAGACAGCAGGCTTGGAGATCCGTCACATGTACGCGCGGCGCAGCGGCAAGGTATTGGCGTTGTGCCGGCTGACGATGGCCGCGATGTTCATGGCCGGCATCGTGTTCTCTCCCGATGTGGCGCTGCGCAATCCCGGCATCACCCGGATACTGGCTGGTGGCTATGTCTTCTGGGTCATCATCCTCGCCTGCGCGGCCTGGACGGATTGGTGGTATGATTGCCGCCTGGCCCCGGCCGCGCAGGTGATCGATTTCGTGGCATTTGCCGGCGCGATCTATTTTACCGAGCGCCCGCAAGGCGTGCTGACCGGGCCGTTTCTGGTGTTCGGCACGTTTCTGCTGCTGGTTGCCCTGGTGCGCTGGGGCACGATCGGCGTGGCGACGACCGGCATGGGCCTGTTCTTTGCCGCGATCGTGCCGGCCGGGATGCTGACGCTTGGCGGGGCCGCCCCCGATCCGCTGCGCTTCGTGCGTGGGCTGATCTGCATGGTCGTGGTGTCGATGCTGATGCTGTGGCTGGCCAGCCGCCAGCGCGGGCGGCGCGTGGTGACCCTGCCCGAACCAGCCGGCCCTCCCGGCGCGCGCCGCAACCGCGTGTTGGCCAGCGCCTTGCGCCAGGCCTGCCTCACCATGGGGGCACGCGGCGCGGCCCTTGCGGTGGCCTGGGGTGACGAGCCCTGGATCGATCTGCTGATCGAGGACGATGGCCGCGTCACGAGCGAGCGCCAGGGCCCGAGCGCCCTGTCCACGGCCCTGGCCATGCCTGCCCCCCCCACCCTGTTCGATCGCCAGCGCGCGCGCCGCATCGGCCTGCCGGCGGAGCACCAGTTGGTAATCGAGCGCAGCACTGCCGCCATTCCGCTGGCCGAGATCTGTGGCGTCAACGAAGGCATTCTTGCCACGTTCAGTTCTGTTTCCAGCCAGGGGCAACTGCTGGTCTGGGGCATTCCCGCCATGGCGGTGGACGACCTGCCGTGGATGAGCGCCCTGGTGCGCGAGATCGGCCTGGCGCTCGACCGCGAGGAAATGGCCACCCTGGCCAAGAGCTCGGCCGTGGCCGAAGTGCGCAATGCCTTGGCGCGCGACCTTCACGACAGCGTCGTACAGTTCCTGGCCGGCACGATGTTCCGGCTCGAGGCGCTGCGTCGCCGCCTGCGCGACGGCAAGGACCCTGAGGGCGAAATCGTAGCGATGAAGGAAGCGCTGCGCCGCGAGCAGGCGCAGTTGCGCGTAATGATCGACCGACTGCGCCGCGGCGAGGACGGTGATCGCGCTGCCGACGTGACCGAGGAATTGCGCAGCCTGGTCGAGGAAATGTCGGCCCACTGGCGCGTCCAGATCCGCTTTGACGGACAGACCGGCCCGCTGCCGGTGCCGATCCATCTTGCCTATGAGTTGCGACAAATGGTGCGCGAGGCTGTTGCCAATGCCGCCCGACATGGCCAGTGCAGCGAAGTGATGATTTCGCTCCACCACGACGGGTCCACCCTGACCGTTACGATTGCAGACGACGGGGTTGGCTTTCCAGGGGCGGGCCAGTTGTGCCAGCCGCGCTCGATCACCGAGCGCGTGGCGGCACTGGGTGGCCGTGTGCGCATCGCCGAACATTCCAACAACCATCTGCGCCCGGGCGCCCGCCTCGATATCGAAGTGCCCACCCGCATCAATGCATGACAGGCCTGAAGGCATGACCACGATCCTTGTTGCTGACGACCACGGCTTTATCCGCGCTGGCGTTGCCGCCGTGCTGCGCGATAGCCGCTTCAAAGTGGTCGCCGCCACGGCCAGCGGCGAGGAAACGCTGGACGCGATCGCCACCCACGATCCCGAAATCGTCGTGCTGGATATCAACATGCCCGGCATGAACGGGGTCCAGGTGCTCGAAACGCTGCGGGCCCGGGGCGATCGGCGGCGGGTCGTGCTGCTGACTGCCGAGCTGACCGATCGCAATCTGCTGGCGGTGATGCGCGCGGGCGTCGAGGGCATCGTCTCCAAGGATGGCGCCGGCGATGAACTGATCGATGTGCTGGCCAAGGTGGAGGAAGGCGAACGGGCCATTTCGGCAGACCTTCTGCAGCGCGCGCTTGACCTGTCGCTTCATCCCGAGGGCACCGGGCCGCTCGATCGCCTGAACCCACGCGAGCGGCGCATCGCCCGCCTGGTGGCGCGCGGCATGCGCAATCGCGATATCGGCGCGGAACTGAATATCGGCGAAGGCACCGTGAAGGTTTACCTTCACGCCATGTACCAGAAGCTGGGCATCGACAACCGCACCGAGCTGGCCCTGATGGCCGTCAACGATATGGCAGACTAAGGCCGTAGACCACCACGAGGGCTGCCAAAGAGAACCGGCGCGCCCTCCCCCCCAGGAAGACGCGCCGGCCTATCGGCCCGTATGCCACGGGCACGGGCCAAACCTGCCAAGCTGTCAGGTCGGGGTCAATACCAGCGTTGCTGCGGCCGTATTGCTGATCGGGATGTGATAATTCCGCGTCACTTCGGCATGCGGCCCCTGGCCCAGCGCGCCACGTGCGGCGATCCAGTTGACGATCTCCACCCCTTGCGTGCCGGCGATCGCGGCAACCTCTTCCGTTGAATGGCGCAACAGCGCCTCGGGATCGTTGGCCAGGTGATCGAGGCAGAAGCGGTCATAGTCGGCATTGATGAACCCGGCGCGCGCGCCATCCAGCTGATGCGACAAGCCGCCCGATCCGATCACCACCACGCGTGTGTCATCCTGCCAGGATTGCAACGCACGGTGGACGGCACGGCCCAGATCATAGCAGCGCTGCGGCGAGGGTAGCGGGTATTGCACGGTGTTGATCGCAATCGGCACGATCTTCACCGGCCAGGCCGCCACGTCGGGATAGGCGAGCTCGAACGGGATCGACAGGGCGTGGTCGACCTTCATCTTCTGGCACATCGTGATGTCGAACCCGCTGCCGACCAGTTCCTCGATAATGTGCCAGGAAAGGCCGGGATCGCCTTGGAAAGTCTTGTAAACCGGCAGGCCCCAGCCTTCATCCTCGTTGGGATAGGCCGCCGCCGCGCCCACCGCGAACGTGGGCATGGCATCGAGGAAGAAGTTGAGCCCATGATCGTTGTAGAACACAATGGCCACGTCCGGGCGCGCCTGCGCCAGCCACGTTCGCACCGGTGGATAGCCATCGAAGAACGGCTTCCAATAGGGCTCTGCCTGGGCGCCGCGCGCAATCGCGCCGCCGATGCCGGGAACGTGGCTGCTGAAATAACCACCGATGATCTGCGCGCTCATGCCGCCACTCCCACGTCATTGCTGGCCGGGGCGCAGCCCGCGGCCTCGCCCTGGTCGAGCAGGTATTGCTTGAATTCGGCCACGCTCATGCCGGTTTGCAAGGCGCCGAGATCTTGCACGTTGAGGCCAAAAATGCCCGCCAGCTTGGCCAGGTAATAGACATTGCCACCTGCCTCGATCATCGCCAGCACATCGCGCCGCGCCACCGCATCGCGCTGTTCGGGCGTAAGGTTATAGCGCCGGCAGTACGCGTCTTCGTCGGCCAGGAATGCGGCGCGATTGGCCGTGTCGTTGAATGAAAAGCACATGGCATTGAGTTCGAAACCGCGGCTGGCGAGTTCACCATCGAACAGCAGCGTGCCGGCGATCCCGCGCCGCAGTGCCATACTTTCAGGGTTGGTCATCGCTGCATCCTCCATGCCCATCCGCCCTGGTCCGGTGACGGATCGGGGCACCTGTGCAAGATAGCCCAGCCGCGCGCCGCCTCCTTGACGCATGTCAAAAGCGGCAAAAGCGCGGGATAGTGGGTGCAGGAGCCATCGATAGGGATGGTTACGCAAGGGGCTGACCGGGCTTTTCAAGCCTTGCCAAACCCCGTCTAGGCAGGGTCATGGCCCTGACCAATGCCGAACGGCAACGCCGCTATCGCCAGAAACTCAAAGCCCGCGCATCGGGAGAGGCGGCAGGCGATCTGGTGCGCGCGATGGTGGACCGCGCGGTTGCCGTCCTGTGGCGCGTGCGCGCCGCCGCCGCCCCCGAAGACGCCTTGATCGTTCCGGCCGGGCTGCCAGCAGATCTGCCCACCACCCCGCCCTCGCTGGACGCATTCCGCGCCACGCTAGCGCGGCATCCCGCCAGCCTGCTCGCACTGTGCCGCACCACGCTGCAACGCAGCCAGGCGCTTGGCCTAGAAGAGCGCGCCTTGCTCTGCAGCCTGCTGGAGATCGAGGCCGCATTAAGGCTGTCCCGCCCCCGCCAGCCCTAGTTATTTGGGCCAATTGGCCCGGCGCAAACGGAAAAAGGGCTGCGGTTCGCCGGCAATGGCGTTAACACTGTTTTACAAAGATCCGCCGCAGGGATTCGCCCGGCGCGGCCAGGGTCAAAGGGGCGCAGATGAAAGTTCTGACCGGGGTTTCCGGCATGATGCGCGCCGCGCTGATCCGGCAGCGCAGCGCACTGCAACAGGCGATCCTGTGCGCCCTTCTGGTGTTCGTGCCGTCGCTCCTGCGCCTGGTGATAGAGCCGCAACCTGCGGTGATGCCGTTCCTCGCGTTCTGGCCCACGGTGCTGATCGCCGCCCTGCTGCTGGAACAGGGCTTTGCCATGCTGGCCGTGTTCGGCTCGTTTGCCGTGGCGCAGTGGCTGTTTGCCGGATCGATCATGGGCATCGCCTGGCACGGTCGGCCGCTCGTGTCGCTGCTGGTGGGCGCCGCCTGCGTGGTCCTGGTCATGGGCATGGCGATAGTGGCGCGCACCACGGTGCGCGAACTTGACGCCGTCAACCGCCAGCAGGACACCTTCAACCGCGAATTGCGCCACCGTTGCCGCAACCTGCTGTCGATAATCCAGGCCCTGTCGGCGCGTGGGCCACGTGCCGAAAACCCGCTCGATTTCTTCCGCGAGTTTTCCCACCGCCTGGACAGCCTGGCCAAAGCCAGCGACCTGCTGCGCATCGGCACCGAAGCCGAAGGGCATCTTCCCGAACTGATCGAGCGCACTATCGGCCCCTTCGGCCAGGGATCACGCATCCGCCTGAGCGGCACTCCCTGCACAGTGCCCGAGCCAAGCTGCATTCCGCTGATCATGGCGGTGCACGAGCTGTGCACCAATGCGATCAAGCACGGCGCGCTGTCCGATCCCGCCGGCTGGGTCGATCTGCGCTGGTTTCTGGCACCCGATGGTGACCGGCTCTACCTGCTGTGGAAGGAATCGGGTGGGCCGCTGGTCAGCCCACCGGCCCACCAAGGCACGGGATCGCACCTGCTGCGCGCGCAGCCGGGGCTCGAAGCAGTCGATCTCATGTTCGATCCGCGCGGGGTCTGGTGTGAGATGCTGATCGTTGGCGCCCGCGCCTGCACGGCGGCAGAAGCCGCCTGAAACGCCACGTAACGGGCCTGATCACAGCGTTATAGTTCCGAGCCGGAAGCATCTGCCGGAATGGCCTGATGCCACACTGCTATACCCGCAAGGCAACAAGGGCCTTGTGGGGGTGTTACAACGTGGATCGGCAAATGCTGCGCCTGTTCCTGCGCAGATATCGCGGAAATCTTGGATTGGTCGCCGTGGCCAGCCTGCTGTTGAACGTCCTGGTCTTTGCCGGGTCGGGCTACATGATGCTGGTTTACGATTCGGTTCTGCCCAGCCGAAGCATTCCCACCTTGGTGGGGCTGTTTGTCATGCTGGTGCTGATCTACGTATTTCAAGCGGTTTTCGAGGCAATTCGGGCAGAGGCGCTACTGGGCGTTGCCAATGGCGTGCACGATGATCTGTTCGGTGCTGTCCACTATGCCACGGTCGCCCGCCCGCTGCGCGCGGGGCCGGACAAGGGCGATGGGCTGCAGTTTGCCCGCGACCTGGACGCGGTGCACACGTTTCTGGCTGGCGCCGGCCCGGTTGCGCTGATCGACCTGCCCTGGGTGGTGATGTTCCTGGTGGTGCTGGCCGCACTGCACTGGTGGCTGGGGCTGACCGCGCTGGCCGGCGTCATGGTGATGGCGGTGCTGGCGCTGCTGTCCAACCGCCGCACGCAAACCGCCTCGCGCGAGTTGGCGATGATCACCGGGCAGCGTAGCGCCGCCACGCTGTCCGAAATCCGGTTTGCCGAATCCGCCTTTGCCATGGGCATGCAGGATCGTCTGGTGGCGCGCACCTCTGGTTGGGAAAGCCAGTTCATTGCCGCGCAATCGGCACTGGCGCGCACCGTTTCGCGCCTGGGTGGGGCCAGCCGCACGTTCCGCATGCTGCTGCAATCGATCATCCTGACCGTGGGCGCACTGCTGGTGATCGATGACAAGGCCAGCGGCGGCGTGATCCTGGCATCCTCGGTGCTCTCGGGCCGCGCCCTGGCACCGGTCGATTCCGCGATTGCCAACTGGAAAGGGCTGGTGGCCGCACGCAGCGGTTGGAGCCGGATCGTCCAGGCGATCACCACGTTCCGCCGCCCGCCAGAACGGCAGGTAACACTCGATCGCCCGCGCGGAGAACTTGCCCTGCGCGATCTGTGGGTGGCGCCACCGGGCACGCAGCGCTTCACCGTCCAGGGCGTGTCGCTGTCGCTGCAACCTGGTCAGGCCCTGGCCGTGATCGGCCCGAGTGCCGCGGGCAAGACGACACTGGTGCGTGGCATCCTGGGCATCTGGAAACCGCAGCGTGGTGAGGTGCGGCTGGATGGCGCCACGCCAGACCAGTGGGATGCCGAAGCGCTGGGCAGTGCCTTTGGCTATGTGCCGCAAACGGTCGATCTGATCGATGGCACGGTGGGCCAGAACATCGCCCGGTTCGATCCGGCCGCAACGTCCGACGGGGTGATGGCCGCGGCGCGCGCCGCCAGCCTGCACGAGGCGATCCTGGCCCTTCCCGATGGCTATGACACGCCGGTGTCCGCCGGGGGCAGCGAGCTTTCCGCCGGGCAGCGCCAGCGGGTGGGCCTGGCCCGCGCGCTTTATGGCAACCCGCATCTGCTGATTCTGGACGAGGCGAATTCCAACCTTGATGCCGTGGGTGATGCCGCGCTCAACCGCGCCGTGATGGACATGCGCCAGCGGGGTGGCATCGTGATCATGATCACCCATCGCCCGGCCACGCTCGGCCCGATCAGCCATGTCGCGGTGATGCAGAATGGCCGCCTTGTCGATTTCGGCGAACGCGACGCCGTGATGCAGCGCACTCTGCAGGCAAACGACAGCACCGCCACGGCCAGTGCCCCGGCGCCGGGCCGACTGGCGCAGGAGGCCGCACGATGAACGCCCCGCTCTCTCCCGAGGCCATGCGGCAATTGCTGCCGGCACTGTGGATCGACCAGCCCAGCGCGCCGCGCCCCCTTGCCCCACGCCTGCTGGTGCGGCTGGTGTTTGCCCTCGCCGGGCTGATGGCCCTGCTGTTCGCCCTGGCTGCGATCGTGCCTATCGGTGGCGCGGTGATCGGCGGTGGCCAGGTGGGCGTGGAAAGCAGGGTCAAGCGCATTGCCCATCCCACAGGCGGCGTCATCACCACGATCGCGGTGATCAATGGCCAACATGTGCGCCAGGGTGAGCTGCTGATGAGGCTGGATGACCGGGTGACCGGCGCTGATGCCACCTATTCCAACCTCACCGTGGAACAGCTGCTGGCGCAGAAAGCCAGGCTGGAAGCAGAGCGGCTGGGCCTGGGCCAGGTGGTCTTTCCGGCCGACCTGTTGCGAGCGGGCAACCCCAGTGCGGCCAAGGCCATGGCCGACGAACAGCACCTGTTCGCCATGCGCCAGACCGAAGAAGGTCAGTTGCGCGCCCAGCTCGCCGCGCGCGTGGCGCAATACAACCAGCAGATCACCGGGCTTCAGGCGCAGATCGATGCCCTGCGCCAGCAACGCCACCTGATCGAGCCGGAACGCCAGGGCGTGCGCGACCTGTGGGACAAGCAGCTGGTCACGATCAACCGCCTGAACCAGCTGGAACGCACGGCCGTGGATATCGACGGGCAAGTGGCGCAGTTGCAGGCGCAGATCGCCCAGACCCGCGCCCGCATTACCGAAGCGCAGGAGCAATCGATCCAGACGGTGCAGACCCGCCGCGTCCAGGCCGGCACCGATCTGGCCCAGGTCAATACCGCGCTCAACCAGCAGCAGCTGCGCAAGGTCAGCGCATCGGACCAGAAGGACCGCAGCGAAATCCGCGCGCCCTATTCCGGCACGATCGAAAAGATTGCCTTTGCCGCGATCGGCGATGTCGTACGGCCAGCCGAGCCGATCATGGAAATCGTACCCGATCACGATGTCATGGTCGTCGAAGCCTCGGTCAGCCCCACCGACATCGACCAGGTGCGCGTGGGCCAGGCGGCGCGGGTGCGGTTTTCCGCGTTCAACCGCGCGGCGACCCCGGAAATTCCCGGCCGGGTGATCTATGTCGCCACCGATCGGACAGACAACCAGGAAACGCGCCAGGCCTATTACACCGTGCGCATTGCGGTGGACCAGGCGGCCGTGGCGCGCGAGGGGCTGGCGCTGCGCAGCGGGATGCCCGCCGAAACCTATATCGAGACCGGCAACCGGTCGCTGCTGTCCTATGTCACCAAGCCGCTGCGTGACCAGTTCATGCGCGCTTTCCGCGACAATTGAGGGGGATTTCCGCCATGCGCCCTGCCCTGCGCCATCTGCGTCCCGTCTGCGTGCGCCGGTCACGCCTGCGCCTAAACCTGCACCTAAACCTGCACTGGGCCTGCGCCACGGCCGCGCTGGCCCTGCTTATGCCCACCGCTCGGGCGCAGGAGGCGGTCA
This sequence comes from Novosphingobium sp. GV079, assembly GCF_003058045.1. NCBI lineage: Bacteria > Pseudomonadati > Pseudomonadota > Alphaproteobacteria > Sphingomonadales > Sphingomonadaceae > Novosphingobium > Novosphingobium sp. GV079. The sequence goes on from NZ_QBUE01000003.1 coordinate 129,014, forward strand.
ATATCGATCGCACTGCCGGCCTGCCGCCCGAAACCCCGGCAGACATCGCCGAGGGCGCGCTGTCAGGCCGGCCGGTTTCCACGCTGACCGATGCCCTGCGCTATGCCTATTGGACATCGCCGGCCCTGCTGGCCCAGCGCAGCAGCACGCAGAGCAGCGCCTGGGGCGTGGCACAGGCACGCGCCGCCTATGGCCCCAAGCTGGACTATGCCCTGACCTATGGCTGGACGCGCGACCGGTTCGAAATTGCCAAGGGCGTGTTTCTGGGCCGCAGCGGTTGGACATCTACCGCCACGGCCGTGTTGACCCAACCCTTGTTCAGCTTTGGCCGGTCGTTTGCCAACGAACGCGGCGCACGCGCCCAGGCCGCCTATCAGCAGGCCGTGCTGCAATCGGCTGAACAGCAGGCCCTGCTCGATGCGGCCGATGCCTTTGTCGGCCTGCGCCGCACCCGCACGGCCGTGGCCATCGCTGCAGACAACCTGGCCGCGCTGACCCGCGAATTGACCGACAATCGCGCGCGCCTGGCCGCACACGAGGTGACCGCCACCGATATCCAGCAGGTGGAAACCAGGGTGGAACTGGGCCGCGTGCAACTGCTTGCCGCGCAGCGCGACGCCGGCACGGCCGAGGCTGCATTCCTGCGCATGGTCGGCACCCGGCCGGGCGATCTTGCGCCGCCACCGCCGCTGCAATTGCCGGTGGCCGATCTGGAAGAAGCCTATGCCTATGCCGAAACGCATAACCCGCTGATCCACGCCGCGCAGGAGCGCGAGCGCGCCTCGCGCGCCAGCGTGGAAGCGGCCAGAGCGGAGCGCCGCCCGCGCTTCGATTTCCAGGGGACGGCAGCGCTGCTGCCCTACTCGGCCGGCTTTTCCAACTATTCCGATACCTTGCGCCAGACCGAGATCAAGGGCGTGGTCACGCTGTCTGGCCCCCTGTTTGACAGTGGCGAGCGCGCCGCGCGCGTGCATGCCGCGCAAGCGGCCAATGACGCCGATTGGCGCCTGATGGACGCCACCTTGCGCGAAAATCGTGCGGCCCTTGCCGGCGCATGGAACGATTGGCAGGCCCAGACCGCCGCGATCGACACCCTCGCCAAGGCGGTGGCCTCCGCGCAAAACGCCTATGATGGCGCCGTGCTGCAAGAGCGGGCGGGCATGTTCACCACGCTCGACGTGCTGCAACTCGCGCGCGAACTGCTCCAGGCGCGCAGCGCCTACAACGATGGGGTGGCCGGCGCCTATCTTGCCAAGGTGCAGGTACTGGCCGCGCTGGGCGCACTCGATGCCGCCTGGCTCCTGCCCGATGGCCCGCGTCGCGATGCGCAGGGCGATGCCTGGCGCGTGGCCGGCAAGGCCGATGTCCCGCTCGTGACCGACGCCGTGCGCGCGCTTGATGGCCTGGTGGAAGGCAGCGCGTCTCCCCGCTCTGCACGCGATCCGGCGGCGCATACGCCGATCCCTGCGGCGGCGCTGTCGCGTGGCGAAAACTAACGGATGCCGCTGGCTTTAAGGCCGTCATCCGAACCGATCCGCCACGCGGCAGGCTCAAAATTCGGACCAGTCATCCTCGGCCACAGCCGCATTGCCGGAACTGCGCGGAGCAGCCGATGGCCGCGGCCGGGGCGTGGGCGCTGGGACTGGCACAGGCGGCACTGATGCAACCGCCGCCACAGCCGGCGCCAGCCGGGGTTTTGCTTCCGTTGCCACCGGTTGCAGCGGCGCCGGTCGCAGCGCAACTGCCGGGCGCGGCGCGGGCGTAGCGCGGGCCGTGGCCTGGTTGCCGGCAAAGCGGAACTTGGCCAGTTCGCGTGCCATCACGTTGGCCTGGTCGGCCAGATTGCGGGCTGTGGCCGTGGCCTCCTCGGCCATGGCGGCGTTCTGCTGGGTGATCGAATCGACATCGCGCACGGTGGCATTGATCTGACCCAGGGTTGTCGCCTGGTTGCTCGACGTGCCGTTGATCCGCTGCATCACGTCGTTGATTTCGCCGACGCTGGCCGCAATCCGCTCCAGCGCGTCACCCGTGGCGGTGACGAGCGCGACGCCGTTGGAAACCTGTTCGGTGGAACTGCCGATGCGGGCGCGGATATCGCGCGCGGCATCGCCCGCCCGCTGCGCCAGGGCGCGCACCTCGCTCGCCACCACGGCAAAGCCCTTGCCCGCGTCGCCGGCACGCGCCGCCTCGACCCCGGCGTTGAGCGCCAACAGGTTGGTCTGGAACGCAATCGCATCGATCACGCCCACGATCTCGGCAATTTCCTGGGACGATTTCTCAATCGTCGCCATCGCCTCGATCGCGCGGCCCACCACGTCGCCCGATTGGCGGGCCTCATCCAGCGTCGTTTGCACCATGGTGCTGGCGTTGCCCGCCTCTTGCACCGATTTCTGCACGCTTTCGTTGATCTGGCGCAGCGCGGCCGCGGCCTCTTCCACGGCGGCGGCCTGCTGTTCGGTACGGGTGGAAAGATCTTCGGACCCGGCGAGAATTTCGGCCGAGCCATTGGCCACCTGTTCGGCAATCCCGCCGACCGAGCGCATGGCCCCGGCCATCGCATCGACCGCCGAATTGAACGCGGTGCGCAGGCATTCGTAATCGTGGCGGAACGCGCGGGTCAGCCGGCAATCGAGATCGCCACCGGCCAGCCGCTCCAGCCCCTCACGCAGGGCATCGACCACGGCAGAAGTTTCGGCCTGGCTTTGCACCTGGATCATCAAGGCATCGCCGCCATCGATGATCAATGGCGTCAGCGTCACCAGCATGCGCAACGGCTGACCCTTGCCGTCGAGGTTGAGCCATTCGAAGCGGGCAAAGCCGTTGCGCTGCGCCTCGGCAATCCGTTCCACCACGTGCTCGGCCGTGGGGCGGCCATCCATCTGGCAGGGCGCGGCCAGCATGTCGGGCGAGGCGCCGATGATATCGTGCCGGGGGCGCTGATAGACGCGCTCCGCGGCAGCGTTGCACAGGGTAAACCGGCCATTCTGCATCAGCAGGAAGCCATCGGCCGCCTGCTCGAACACCGCCTGCGCGAAACGGGTTTCGAGTGGAACGACAACGCGCCTTTTGAACATGCAATCTTTCCCCGGTCCTGGTAGCGGAATTGACCGGGACAGGCGCTATCATCGGCGTGCTCAAATGGCGTTTAAGCCGGGGCCACGTAAACCTGCGTGGGGGTGGCGCAGGTTCGGGTTAGCCGCGCGCCAGATCGAGGCGATAGCCGATGCCTGGTTCGTTGCGCAGCGCGGAGTGGCCGGGCGGGCGATCGCTTTCCAATTTGCGCCGGATGCCGCGCGCCGCCACGCGCAGGTATTCCACGTCTGTCTCATGCCCCGGCCCCCAGATCGTGCGCAGCAATTGCGCATGGGTCACCACGCGGCCGGCATTGCCCGCCAGTTCGGCCAGGAACGCATATTCCTTGGGGGCAAGGTGCACCTCGGCGCCAGCCTTGCGCACCTGCCGCGCGGCGAGGTCGATCTCCACATCGGCAAAGCGCAGCAGTGCCTGACCGCCGGGCGCACCCGCCAGCCGCGCGCGATGGCGCAGCGCGGTGCGCACGCGCGCCAGGATTTCTTCGGGATCGAACGGCTTGGTGACATAATCGCTGGCGCCCAGATCGAGCGCGGCAACCTTTTCCGCGGTGGCATCGCGCGCGGACAGCACCACCACGGCAAGGCCCGCCGCCACCAGTTGCGGCAGGATTTCCAGGCCATCGCGATCGGGCAGCCCGAGATCGAGCAGGGCCAGATCGGGCGCCTGTGCGGCGCGCTGGGCCAGGGCCTGGGTCGCCGTGGCTGCCTCGCTTACGCCATAACCGGCCTGGGCCAGCGTCTGGCGCAACAGCGCGCGGATCGCCGGATCATCATCGACGATGAGCACGCCGGGGCCAGCCGGCTCTGTCGTGCCGCTCATGCCGGAACGGCCACAGGCCGCACCAACGCGGGCGGCACATGCAGGGCGAAGCGCGCACCGCCGCCAGCGCGATTGGCTGCCGTCACGGCAAGGCCCATCGCCTCGGCAAAGCCCTTGACGATGGCAAGCCCCAGCCCCGTGCCGCCTTGCCGGTCTGATCCTTCAAGCCGCGTGAACATGCCGAAAATGCGCTCCTCTTCGCCCGGCGGCAGGCCAGGCCCACGATCGCAGACCGCCAGTTCCACCCCGCCCTGCGGATCGGCCAGCGCCTCTATCCGAATGCCGCCCTTGCCGCCATGGCGCACGGCATTGTCGATCAGATTGATCAGGCAATGGTGCAGCAGGCGTGGATCGGCCAAGACCAGCGGCAGGTCTTCGGGCACGGCTAGTTCCAGCGGGCCGACCAGGCCACCGGGCGCGAGATGGTCGAGCGCCGCGTCACAGGCCTCGGCCAGGTCAACCGGCTCGGGATCGCGCTGCAACGCGCCGATTTCCAGGCGCACCATCTCGATCAGGTTGGCGACGAAGCGATCCAGCCGCTCGGCCTCGCCACGGGCGCTGGCCAGGGCGGCCGCCTGCTCTGGCGTCAGTGGGCGCAGCGCGCGCAGCGTGCCGAGCACGGTGGTGAGCGGGGTGCGCAGATCATGCCCAATCGACGACAGCAGAGCACTGCGCAGCCGCTCGCGCTCTTGTACGCGGCCCAGGGCCAGCTTTTCCTCTTCCAGGGCAATCCGCGCCAGGGCAAGGCCGGCCTGGGCCAAGAGGCTTTCCAGCAGCGGAGTCTGCCCGCCGTGCAGCGGCAACTCGCCATCGGGATTGCCCACCCCGACCACGGCCAGCGGGCCCTGGCTGCCCGGCACCGGCAGGAACAACCATTCCGACGCGGTGGGCACTTGCCCGCCCGGCCCCGCCGAGCGCCCGCTATCAAGGCACCATTGCGCGGCGGCCGCCTCCAGCAGGTCGAGGCGATCGTGCGCGGGGTGCGCGGCCACCAGCGTGGCGATGCCCTGGGCATCGGCTGCCGCCACCAGCACGCGCAGGCCAAACTGGCGGGCCACTTCCTCGGCCAGCAAGGCCCACAGCGCGTCGCGTCGCGTCACCCCCATCAAGCGCCCGGCAAACCCGGCCAGCAACGCGTCGCGCCCGGCCTGCGCCTGCGCTAGCGAGGCCTGGTGGCGCAGGCGCGCGGCCATGTGGCTGCCCACCAACGCTACACCCAGCAGGATGACCAGCGTGATGAGATGCGAGGGATCGGCCACCGCCAGCGTGAAACGCGGCGGAATAAAGAAATAGTTATAACACAGCGATGACAGCAGCCCCGCCGCGAGCCCCGGCCGCAGACCGAGGCGGATCGCGGCAAACATGACCGGCACCAGATAGAGCAGGCCGATATCAGCCACATCCCCCCGCGCCAGCAGCGTCATGCCAACCAGGCTGGCCAGCCCAATCAGCGCCGCGGTGGCCAGCAGGCCGGCAACCAGCCCACCGTCCCCGTCAGCGCCGGGCGCAGGTGCGATACGATGGGCAAGGGCCAGTGTCATGCCACCGGGATGCCGCAGCAGGGCCCCCTCTGTCGAGAGCCAAGGCTGTCGCACCGTGTCATGCCGGCGCGACGAGATGGGCGGGCGGTCGCGTAAAGAATGCATAAATTTCGTCGCATCGGGATATTGCCGGGCGTAGCGGCGCCGGCATGACCGCCATGTCCTATCCGGGCGCGCCCGAATCCACGCCTGCCGCTGCCGCTGCTGACGCTTCCCCCGCCCCTGACACCGCCGGAGTCGATCATCATGAGGGACACGAGGCGCAGGGCCTTGTGCCCCTCGCCGTGGGCGCGATCGGCGTGGTGTTCGGCGATATCGGCACTTCGCCGCTCTATTCGCTGAAGGAAAGCTTCATCGGCCACCACCGTTTGGCGGTGGATGCCGATCATATCTTCGGCGTGCTTTCGCTGATGTTCTGGACGATGACGCTGATCGTCACGGTCAAGTACGTCTTCGTGATCCTGCGCGCCGACAACAAGGGCGAAGGCGGCAGCCTGGCGCTGCTCGCGCTGATCGGGCGCCAGCTCAAGCCGGGGCGATGGACCGCCTTCACCGTGGTGCTGGGCATCGTGGCGACGGCGCTGTTCTATGGCGACGCGATCATCACGCCGGCGGTGTCGGTGCTGTCGGCAGTCGAAGGGCTGACCGTGGTGCACCCGGCCTTTGCCGAGGTGGTGCTGCCGATCTCGATCGCGATCCTTATCGGCCTGTTTGCCATCCAGTCGCGCGGGACGGCGGCGGTGGGCAAGCTGTTTGGCCCGGTGATGCTGGTCTATTTCCTGGTCATTGCGCTGCTCGGCCTGAACGGCATTGCTCGCGCGCCGGAAATCTTGCTGGCAGCCAATCCCTGGTACGCCGTCAAGTTCTTCACGCTCGATCCGCTGCTGGCATTCCTGGCGCTGGGCTCTGTCGTGCTGGCCGTGACCGGGGCAGAGGCGCTTTATGCCGATATGGGCCATTTCGGCCGCCGCGCGATCATGGTGGCGTGGCTGTGGGTGGCGTTTCCGTGCCTGCTCATCAACTATGCCGGGCAATCGGCGCTGTTGCTGCGCAACCCGGCCCTGGTGGAAAATCCGTTCTTCCTGATGGCGCCGGATTGGGCGCGCCTGCCGCTGGTCATCCTGGCGACGCTGGCCACGGTGATCGCCAGCCAGGCGGTGATCTCGGGCGCGTTTTCGGTTTCGCAGCAGGCCGTGCAGCTGGGCTTCCTGCCGCGCATCCGCATCCTGCATACGAGCGCCAGCGCGGCCGGCCAGGTCTATGTGCCGTTCGTCAACTGGGTCTTGCTGGTCATGGTCATCCTGCTGGTGCTGGCGTTCCGCACGTCGAGCAACCTGGCTTCGGCCTATGGCATCGCGGTGACCGGGACGATGTTCATTACCGCCTGCATGCTGGGCGTGCTGACCTTTGCCGTGTGGAAATGGCATCCACTGGTGGCCGGGATCGTTACCGGCACGTTCCTGGTGATCGATGGCGCCTATTTCGCATCGAACGCCACCAAGATCCCTGATGGTGGCTGGTTCCCGCTGATGGTCGCAGCGATCACGTTCACCGCGCTCACCACCTGGGCCACCGGCCGGCGCATCGTACGCGAACGCCTCGCCGAAGATGCCATGCCGTTCGAGCTGTTCCTGGGTTCGGTGTGCGAACGCGTGCGCCGGGTCAAGGGCACGGCAGTGTTCATGGCCTCTACCGTTGAAGGCATTCCGCCGGCGCTGCTGCACAATCTCAAGCACAACCACATCCTGCACGAACGCGTCGTGGTTCTGACCGTGATGACCGCCGGGGTGCCGCACGTGCCCGATCACAAGCGGCGCGAGGTGGAAGACATGGGCCATGGCTTCTACCGCATGATCATCCGCACCGGCTTCATGGACGAGGCCGACATTCCCGCCGAACTCGCCGCCGAAACGCGCGCGGCCGGTCCATTCAAGCCGATGGAAACCAGCTATTTCCTGGCGCGGCAGACGCTGATCGCGTCCAAGCGGCCGGGCATGGCGATCTGGCGGGAAAAGCTGTTTGCCTGGATGGTGCGCAATTCGGAAAGCCCGATGCAGTTCTTCCGCCTGCCCACCAACCGCGTGATCGAACTGGGCAGCCAGCTGGAAATCTAGCTAGATTCCCACCACCGCATCGGCGAGCCGGGCCACCTCGTCCTGCTGGTGCGATACCAGCAGGACCGGCAGGGCAAAGGCATCGCGGATGCGGGCGATCAGCGCGATCACGCCCTCGCGCCGCGCCGGATCGAGCGCGGTCAGCGGCTCGTCCATCAAGAGAAAGCGCGGGCCCGACAGCAGCGCGCGGCCGATCGCCACGCGCTGCGCTTCTCCGCCCGACAGCGTGTGCGGCCGGCGCGCGAGCAAAGGCGCGATGTCGAGAAAACCGGCCACTTCGTCCAGCGCCAGGGTGCGCCGTTCGGGCGCGGCCTGGCGCCAGCCGAACAGCAGGTTGTCCGCCACGCTCAGGTGCGGAAACAGGCGCAAATCCTGAAACACATAACCAGCCGCGCGTCGTTCGGGCGGCAGGTCTATCCCCCGCGCCGCGTCGAACAGCACTGTGCCGCCCACCGCGATATGGCCCGAAAGCGGGCGCAGCAGGCCCGCCACGGCATCGAGCGTGCTGGTCTTGCCCTGCCCCGATGGCCCGACCAGCGCGGTGATGCCGCCGCCACCTGCCACCCGCACGGGAAATTCGCGCTGCCCCCGCGCCAGCACCACATCGATGTCAAAGGATGGGGCCGGGTCAAAGGACATGCGCGCCCTTTCCACCCTGCCGACGTGCCAGCAGTTCCGACGCAACCAGTGCCAGCACCGACAGCAGCACCGCCACCCCGGCCAAGCGCCAGACCGTGGCGTCGCTGCCGGGCACCTGCAGGGCGGCATAGATGGCCAGCGGCAGCGTCTGGGTTTCGCCGGGGATGTTGGACACAAAGGTGATGGTCGCGCCGAATTCGCCCAGCGAGCGGGCAAAGCCCAGCACCGCGCCGGCCACGATGCCCGGCGCGCACAGCGGCAGCGTCACGCGCCAGAACGTGGCCCATGGCCCGGCGCCGAGCGTGCGCGCGGCCTGTTCCAGGCGGGGATCGACCGCCTCGAGCGACAGGCGGATCGCCCGCACCATCAGCGGCAGCGCCATGATCGCGGCAGCCAGCGCCGCGCCGGTCCAGCGGAACAGCAGCGTCACGCCAAACAGGCGCCACAGCCAAGCACCCATCGGGCCGGCCGGGGCGAACGCCACCAGCAGCATCCAGCCGATGACCACCGGCGGCAGCACCAGGGGCAGATGCACCAGCGCATCAAGCAGCACACGCCCGCGAAACCGCCCGCGTGCCAGCGCCCAGGCCAGCGCGAACGCCAGCGGCAGCACGCCCAGGATCGCCACCCCGCTCACCTTGGCCGACAGTGCGACCACGCCCCATTCCTGCGCCGAAAGCAGCACGCGCGGCTCAGTGCGTCACAAAGCCGAAGCGGCGGAAGATCGCCTTGCCTTCGGCCGAGAGCAGGAAGCGGCGGAACCCTTCGGCGTCGGGATGGGTGGACGCGGTCAGCCGCGCCACTGGATAAGTGATCGGCGCGTGGCTGCCGGCCGGGAACACGCCGACCACTTTCACCCCCGGTTCCGCCCGCGCATCGGTGGCATAGACCACGCCCAGCGGCGCGGCGCCATGGGCCACCAGCGCCATGGCCGCCCGCACATTTTCCGCGCGCGCCACCTGGCCCTGCACCTGGTTCCACACGCCCAACCGCTCCAGCGCGGCCTTGCCATAGCGGCCAGCCGGCACGGCAGCAGGATCGCCCATCGCCAGTTTGCCACCGGCCAGCGCCTGCATCAGCGCAAAGCCGGGCGCCGGATAAAGCCGCAGCGGGCTGCCGGCCGGCGCCACGATAACCAGGGCATTGGTCACCAGCCGGGCGCGCGTGCGCCGGGCGACAAGACCGGCACGGGCGACATCATCCATCCAGTCTTCATCGGCCGACACGAACAGGTCTGCCGGGGCGTGCGCCTCGATCTGGCGGGCCAGGGCCGAAGAGGCCGCGAACGAAAGCACCGGGCGCGCATGGCCCAGCGCTGCCCAGCGGTCGGCCGCCGCATTCATCGATTCCTGCAGGCTGGCCGCTGCCAGCACCAGCGGCCCGCGGCCACCGGAATTTTCCGCGGCCGGCGCTGCAGCCGGCAGGAAGGCGGCCGCAACAAGGCAACACAGGGCAAGAAGACGAAGCACAAGGCGGGCCATGGCAACTCCGCAGCCCGCAGGCTGTATTTGGCGGGATATATTCAGCTGCCCTACAGCCAGCCGCCGCGAAATGCAAAGCGTGCACTGCCCGCACGGCAAGGCTTGCCGCCCGCACCGGATTGCGCAACAGCACGGCCAAAGTTTGCAAAGGACAAGGAACAGGAATGCGCGCACAGTTCTGGGCGATCGCCCTGGCGGCAACGATCACGGCCTCTGCCCCCCTGCTGGCCGCGCCGGCCATGGCGCAGGCCGCCGTGCAGACACCCGATATTCCCGCGCCGTGGCGCACCGTGCCCGATGTGGGCGCGCTGCTGGCGCAGGACCGCTTGGCCGGGCCGGCGCAGGCGCCGATCAGCGTGGTGGTCTGGTCCGATCCGGAATGCCCCTATTGCAAGCAGTTTGCCGGCGTGCCCGATGCCGCGATCGAACGCGCCAAGGGCAAGGCCAACCTGGCGATCCGCATGCTGCCCCTGCCCTTCCACGGCGCACCGGCGGTGCTGGGCAGCATGGCCGCGCTGTGCGTGGCCGACCAGGGCGGCGCGGCCGCATTCTATCGCTTTCTCAACGATTACTTTGCCCGCACCGGCGGCAATGGCCGCGGCCTGGAAGGTGGGCGCCCGGCCGTTGTTGCCCTGGCCAAGCAGGATGGCGCGGCCGATGGCGCCAAACTTGATGCCTGCCTGCGCAGCGATGAAACCTTGGGCCGCGTCGCCGCCGAAGGCGATGCTGCCGAACGCGCCACCGTGCAGGGCACCCCGGCCGTGGCCGTGCGCAACAACCTGACGGGCGAGACGATCATGGTCGATGGTGCGATCGATGGCGAAACGCTCGACCAGGCAATCACGCTGATGGCATCGCGCAGCAAGCGGCACGGCCCCCCGCCAGCGGATTATTCGCGTTGATCCGAAACGAGCCAAGGCTTCCCGCGAATCTGACTTTATCCGCGAAGATTTTGCGTTAGACGGCGTTGATGGACCGCATAGATCGCAAGCTGCTGGCCGCGTTGCAGGCAGATTCGCAAAGTTCGCTGGCACAACTGGCCGATCGGGTGGGGCTTTCCAGCTCTGCCTGTCACCGCCGCATGCGCGCGCTGGAAGAGAGCGGTGCGATCACCGGCTATGGCGCGCGGGTCGATGCCGGCAAGATCGGCCTCAATCTGCATGCCCTGATCGATATCACGCTGGAAAGCCAGAGCCGCGAAGCGATGGAGCGGTTCGAACGGGCCACGCTCGATTCCACCGAAATCCTCGAATGCTATCTGATCTCGGGCGTGGCGGATTACCGCCTGCGCATCGCCGCGCATGACATGGCCGATTATGACCGTCTGCACCGCGATTGCCTCGCACGCCTACCCGGCGTCAGCACGATGCACACCAGCTTCGTGATCCGCCCGATCAAGGCGTGGAACGGCTATGCCCTGGGGTAACCGCGCGCGGTTCGGCCCGGCCTTGGCAGCGGAATGATCGTGGCGCGGCGCGGGGTGATCGGGCTTTTGGCTGGGCTTGCTTGGTCTAGCGCCTGGTCTGGCCGCGCGCTGGCCGCCGCGCCTTCGTTTCCACGCAGCATGAATGCCGCCGCGCGCTTTCGCCGCCGGCTGGACGTGCCGGCCCTGGCAGCGGGCTGGCGGGAAAAGCTGGCTGACGGTGGAGAGGCCTGTGCCGGGCGCCGCATGCTGGGCAGCGATGTGGCGGTGGCGCCGGGTGACTTTTGGCACTGGGGCTCGATCACCAAGCCCGTCACCGCCACGCTGATCGCACTGGCGGTGGAAGCGGGCGAGTTGGCCTGGGACGAGCAACTCGTGGCGCGGCTGGGCCTGGCCGATGCCGGCGCAGCACCCTGGCGCGGGGTTACTCTGCTGCATCTGCTGTCGCACACCAGCGGCTTTGCCCGGCTTGACGTTGATACCGAGATGGACGCCTTTCCGGCCGAAGAAGCCGATCCCCGCGCCAGCCGCCTCGCGCTGACCCGCATGACCATGGCGCGCGCGCCAGAGGCACCGCCGGGCGCCCGGTTCATCTATTCCAACCGCAATTATGTGGCCGCCGCCGCCATGCTGGAGGCGGCGTGCGGCGCGCCGTGGGAAGTCTTATTGCAGCAGCGCCTGCTCGGGCCACTGGGCATGGCTGGCGCCGGCTTTGGCGCGCCCGGCACGCCCGGGCTGCTCGACCAGCCGGTGGGCCACGCGTGGTGGCCAGGAGAACATGGCGTACCCCATCCGCCAGGCGTGCCACCGACGGACAATCCCGCCGTGGCCGGGCCCGCCGCACGGCTGCATGCGCCCATCGCCGCCATGCTAGCCTTTCTCGACGCACACCGCACCCGCGCCGTCATGCTACGCAGTGAAACCTGGCAGCGTCTGCACACGCCGCCGTTCGGTGGCAGCTATGCGCTGGGCTGGGTCGTGCGGGCAGACGGCAGCCTGTGGCACGATGGCAGCAACAACCTGTGGACCGCCCAGGTGCTGGTGCGGCCCGAGGGCGTCAGGGCGCTGGCGACCAACTGGGGCGATCACCAGCGCCTGGCGGCCCCGCTCGAGACCGCGCTGCGCGCCTGATCAGTCCTGCTCTTCCACACGCGCCATGGCGATCACCGCGCCAGCCATGACGACCGCCGCCACCAGCATCGTCCACTTCGGCTGATCGGGGAAAAAGCTGCGCATCACACCGCCCATGGCTGTGGCCACGATCAGTTGCGGGATCACGATGAACAGGTTGAACAGGCCGATGTAGATGCCGAATTTGCGCGGCGGCAAAACCCGCGTGAGGATCACGTAAGGCATCCCCAGGATCGAGGCCCAGGCCACGCCGACCAGCGCCATCGGCAGCAGCAACAGATGGGCATCGCGGATCACCAGCAGCAGCAGGAATGCCACGGCGCCTGCGCCCAGGCCCACCATATGCGTGCGCACATTGCCGATCCGCCGCGCCAGCACCGGCAGAGCGAATGCTGCCAGCGCGGCCACGCCATTGTAGAACGCAAACATCACGCCCACCCAGTCGGCCCCGGCATTATACGCGGCGCCGCTGGTATCGGTAGCGTGGAACACCTCGCGCGTGACGACAGGCGTGGTGTAGATCCACAGGATGAACAGCGCCACCCAGGTAAAGAACTGGGCCAGGGCCAGTTGCCGCATGGCACGCGGCATCTGTGCCAGATCGCTGATCACCTGGGCCAGGGTACCGGTGCTGGCCCGCGCCCGCACGACCACCTGCAACAGCCCGAACGCCACCAGGCCGCCGCCCAGCACCAGCAGTTGCTTGTCCAGCCCCAGTGACAGGACCACGCCCAGCAGCGCCGCGCCGCCCAGCATCCACAAGGGCCCGCGCGCCGGATAGACCAGCGGCTCGTGCCCTGCGGCTGCTTCGGGTTCGTCGTCAAACGCGGCCATTTCCGCCGGGCTGTATTCGCGCACACGCAACGCCGTCCAGGCCACGGCCGCCACCATCGCGAATGCACCCAGGTAAAAGCTGTAGCGCACCGAGGGGGGGATCACGCCTTCGGGTGCGGTATTGGCAATGCCCAGGGCGTTGAAGGCCGCCGGGGCCAGGCTGCCCAGCACCGCGCCAGCGCCGATGAACCAGGTTTGCAGGGCAAACCCCTGCGCGCGCTGGTGCGGCGGGGTCATGTCTCCCACAAAGGCGCGGAATGGCTCCATCGCCACGTTGAGGGAGGCGTCGAGCAGCCAGAGGAACAGCGCCGCGGCAATCAGCAAGGGCGTATTGGGCAGGCCCAGCAGCGCCAGCGCCGCCAGCACCGCCCCGGCCACGAAATAGGGCCGGCGCCGGCCAAAGCGGCCCCAGGTGCGATCGGACCAGTGCCCGATCAGCGGCTGCACCACCAGGCCGGTTACCGGCCCGGCGATCCACAGGAACGCCAGATCGTCCACCTTGCTGCCCAGCGCCTGGAAAATGCGGCTGACATTGGCATTCTGCAGCGCAAAGGCCAGCTGGATGCCGAAAAAGCCAAAGCTCGTGTTCCACAGCCCCCAGAACGTCTGCGCGGGCTTTTGCGGCGTGTTCATGGCGTCCTCTCTCTATTTTCTAGACAGGCGCGATGCGCCAGAGTTGGCGGCGGGGCGAGATGCATACGAATGCTATGCGTTGATGGCTTTGCTCAAGGCTTCCACCACCCCCAACCCCCTCCTCTAAAGAGGATGGAGCTTTTCGACGCGTTCTCCCCCTCCTGTTCAGAGGAGGGGGTCGGGGGGTGGTGCCGGACCTTGACCAACCCTATCCCCCGGTGCTCGCCCGCACCACCAGACGGGTGGGCAGGATCGCGGGCGGCGGAATGCGTTCTTCGATCTGGGCCAGCACCGATTCCACCAGCGCCTCGCCCGCCAGGCGGATATCCTGGACCACGGTGGTGAGCGGCGGATTGGCAAAACCGGCGGCAGGAATGTCGTCAAAGCCGACCAGCGCCACGTCGCCAGGCACCGCTAGCCCGGCATCGGCCAGCACGCGCTGCGCTCCGATCGCGATCAGGTCGCTTGCGGCAAAGATCGCATCAAACGGCACCCCGCGCGAGAGCAGCACGCGCGCCGCGCCATGGCCCGATTCCTCTGAACTGATCGCATCGACCACCAATTCCGGGTCTTGCGACAGCCCGGCAGCAGCCAGCGCACGCAGCAGGCCGGCGTGGCGCTGCTCGAATTCGGGATAATGGCTGTCTGCCTGGCCCAGGAAGGCAATGCGCCGCCGGCCGCGCGCAATCAGATGCTCGCCCGCCAGGCGCCCCGCGCCGAAATTGTCCGATCCCACCGTGGCACCGATCGTGCCCTGATCGACCGACCCCCAGCGCACGAAATGCGTGCCCGCCTTGACCAGCTGGCGCAGGCGGCTTTCATACAGGGTGTAGTCGCCATAGCCGAGCAGGATCAGCCCATCGGCCCTGTGGCTTTCCTGATAGCGGCGGTGCCAGTCATCCTCCAGCTTCTGGAACGATACCAGCAGATCCAGTCCCTTGGCCGCGCAATGCCGCGTGATCGATCCCAGCATCGACAGGAAGAACGGATTGATATTGGATTCATCGGGCGTCGGGTCTTCGAAGAACAGCAGCGCCAGCGTGTTGGAGCGCTGCGTGCGCAGGGAGGATGCGTTCTTGTCGACCGTGTAGTTCAACTGCCGGGCGATCGCCTCGATCTTTTCGCGCGTGGCCTTGCTGACGGACTTGCTGCCACGCAGGGCACGGCTGACCGTGGGCTGCGACACCCCGGCAAGATAGGCAATTTCAAAGCTGGTGGGCTTGTTGGATGGCTTGCGCCCCATGGCCGACTCTCCCTTCAGCCGAGATTCGCGACTGCATTATCGCTACCATTCTTATGCATAAGAAAAAAATTATGCAACGATCCCGGATAAAATGCCTATCCAAATGCATGATGCATCGATCTATACGCATGTAATACAATGGATTTTTTCGCATTCGCGAAGACATACACAATGCATGGTATACGTATGCCATATTCGCTCGCGGCCCGCTTCGGCGTAATTTGAAACCAAGCGAGATCCGGTGGAACCAGGTGTCACATCCCCGCATGACGGGATGACGCACCTGGCGGGTGTCGCGCATTCAGCCGATCGCCGCCTTGGCGATGGGCACGCCAACAAGGTTCGTAGCCGGCTGCAGGCCGGCTGGGGGAGTGGAAGGTATCATGGCACATCACGCAGTTTCTGCGGGCGGCTTGCGCTGCTCGCTGGTCGCGCTGGCGACCGTTCTGGCCGGCAGCAGCCCGGCCCTCGCCCAGGAAACCCCGGCACCGCAGGCTCCTCAGGCCGCTGCCGATGCCACGCCCGAACAGGGCGCCATCGTGGTTTCGGGCATCCGCGCCTCGCTCAATGCCTCGGCCTCGATCAAGCGCAACTCCATCGCCATCGTCGAAGCGGTTTCGGCCGAAGACATCGGCAAGCTGCCCGACGTGTCGATCGCGGACTCGCTGGCCCGCCTGCCCGGCGTGACCGCACAACGCCTCGAAGGGCGCGACCAGCGCCTGTCGATCCGCGGCCTTGGCCCGGATTTCTCGACCACGCTGCTCAACGGCCGCGAACAGGTCACCGTGGGGGACAACCGCGGCGTCGAATACGACCAGTATCCCTCGGAATTCTTCAAGAACGTGGTGGTTCACAAGGCCGCCGATCCCTCGCTGATCGCGGCGGGCATTTCCGGCACGGTCGACCTGCGCATGCTGCGCCCGCTGGCCCAGGCCAACCGCGTCATCGCGGTCCAGCTGCGCGGCCAGATGAACGGCATGCAGAAGCTCAACCCGGACGGGAAGCGCTACGGCTATCGCGCCTCGGCCACCTATGTCGACAAGTTTGCCGATGACACCTTTGGCATCGCCATCGGCGTTTCGGCCACCTCGGCCCCCTCGCAGGATGAACGCTACAACGCCTGGGGCTTCCCCACCCTGGCCGATGGCAAGACCCTGATGCTGGGCGGTGCCAAGCCCTATGTGCAGTCCAACATGCTGGACCGCTATGGCGCCGTTGCCACGCTGGAATACCAGCCGAACGACAACTGGCATTCGACGCTCGACGTGCTCTATTCGCACTTCAAGGAAACGCAGCACCTGCGCGGCATCGAATTCCCGATCTTCCCCGATTGGTCGGGCCTGGGCGGTGGTGACACCACGGTGATCCAGCCGGGCTACAAGGTGAACAACGGCTTCGTCACCGACGCGACGATCAGCAACGTCAAGGCCGTGATGCGCAACGATTACAACCAGCGCAAGGCAGACAACCTGTCGATCGGCTGGAACAACGTGATCGGCCTGGGCGACACGATGCACCTGACGGTGGACGCCAGCTACAGCCACGCCAAGCGCACCGACTTCCTGCTCGAAAACTATTCGGGCACCGGGTACATCAACGCCGGCGCGCGCGACACGCTGCACATCTCGCAGAACGGCAACGGCACGTTCGATATCGTGCCCACGCTCGATTATGGCAACGCCGCCAACTTCGGCATCACCGATCCGCGCGGCTGGGGCTATAACGGCACCACGGCCGTGGTCCAGGCAGGCTTCCTCAACAAGCCCAGCTTCAAGGACGATCTCGCCTCGCTGCGCGCCAGCCTTGATGGCGAATTTGCCCAAGGTGGCCTGCTCAAGGGCTGGGAAGTTGGCGCCAACTACAGCTATCGCAAGAAGACCTCGGCGTTCACGTCGTACTTCCTGTGCCCCAAGGGCGGCGGCACCGGCTGCACCCCGGGCAGCGGCACCACCACCTTTGCCCCGATCCCGCAGGCCGCGATCATCGGCACGGTTCCGCTCGCCTACCTCGGCGTGCCGCGCATGCTCGCGCTCGATCCGATGTACCTGTACAACAACGCGTACAATTCGGTTTACGACAACCGTCCGGTCTCGCTGGTGCGCGACAACTCGGTGACCGAAAAGGTCTGGACCGGCTATGCCATGATCAAGCTGGATGGTGACGTGGGCGGCAAGCGCCTGTCGGGCACCGTCGGCGTCCAGGGTATCTACACCGACCAGAGCAGCAACGGTTCGCTGTCGAACTTCGATGCCACCACCGGCAACGTGATCGTCACGCCTGCCCACGGCGGCGCCAAGTACTGGAACGTGCTGCCCAGCGCCAACTTTGCGCTGGAACTCGCTCCGGCCACCTACCTGAAGCTCGCCGGCTCGCTCACCATGGTGCGTCCGCGCCTGGATCAGGAGCGCGTGAACCAGGAATTCTCGATCAACCCGACGAACATCGGGTCGACCGATCCGACCCGTCCGTTCTTCAGTTCGAACGGCGGCAACGCCCTGCTGCGTCCCTACAAGTCGGCCAACCTCGATCTTTCGGCCGAGCATTACTTTGCCAAGGGCGGCTATGTCTCGGCAGCGCTCTACTACAAGCGCCTGACCGACTTCGTCGATCCCAACAACTCGTATGCCTATGACTTCAAGTCGGTGGTTGCGAGCCTGCCGGCCAGCATCCGTGACCAGATCGCCACCACGGTGGGTCCGGTCACCGCGCCCGGCAACACCGGCAAGGGCAACGTCAAGGGCGCCGAAGCCACCGTATCGCTGCCCTTCGCCTTGTTCACCCCGGCCCTCGACGGGTTCGGCGTGTTCGGCTCGGTCAGCTACACCGACAGCCGCATCGTCTTTGCCAACAATCCCAACGACCCGATCACCCTGCCCGGCCTGTCGGATTGGGTGGCCAACGGTTCGGTCTATTATGAAAAGGCCGGTTTCCAGGCACGCGCCAACTACCGCTTCCGCTCCAGCTTCCTGGCTGAAGTGGCCGGTCTGTCGGCCAACCCGACCTATCGCACCGCCAAGTCGGAAGGCATTCTCGACGCGCAGATCGGGTATGAATTCCAGCCCGGTTCTTCGCTGGCAGGTCTCGCGGTCATGTTCCAGGCCAAGAACCTCACCGATCGTCCGTTCATCACCTACCAGAACAACGATCCGCGCCAGGTGATCGACTACCAGCGCTATGGTCGCGATTTCTACCTGACGGTCAGCTACAAGCTGTAAGTTCCCTCAGGCGGCGGGCGGTCCAGGCTGGACCGCCCGCCGCCGCCATGACACGATTGCATTGGATTGCAGGGCGTTGTTTGCGCGCCCGATCCTTTCCTGCGGGGGGCACAGGGCCATGGACAGCCAAGTAGCACGGTCGATCACCATTGTTGGCGGTGGCACGGCAGGCTGGATGTGCGCGGCCGCATTGGGCCATTTCCTGGGCGAGAACACCCGCATTACTCTGGTGGAAAGCGACGCGATCGGTACGATCGGCGTGGGCGAGGCCACCATTCCCCAGATCCGCATGTTCAACCAGGCGCTGGGCATCGACGAGACCGATTTCATCCGTGCCACCGGCGCCACGTTCAAACTGGGCATCGAATTTGCCGGCTGGCTGCGCCCCGGGCATAGCTATCTTCACGCCTTTGGCGATGTCGGCCGCGATATTGGCCTGGGCGCCTTCCGCCATTTCTGGTCGCGCGCGCACCGGCTTGGCCTTGCCCGTCCGCTGGGCGATTACAGCGTCAACGATCTGGCCGCCCGCGCCGGCAAGATGCACGATGGCGCGCCGGTCACCAACCGCAACGTGCCGCAGATGCCGCACGCCTTCCATTTCGATGCCGGCCTCTATGCCGCCTATCTGCGCCGCTATGCCCAGGCCAAGGGCGTGATCCGCGAGGAAGGCCTGATCGTGGCGGTCGATCGCGACGGCGCCAGCGGCGATGTCACGGCCGTGCGCCTGGCCGATGGCCGCATGATCGCTGGCGATCTGTTCATCGATTGCTCGGGCCTGCGCGCCTTGCTCATCGGCGACACGCTGGGCGTGGGGTTCGATGATTGGTCGCACCTGTTGCCGGCCAACCGCGCGGTTGCCGTGCCCTGCGCCAGCGCTGCGCCGCTCACCCCCTATACCCGTTCCACTGCCCATGCAGTTGGCTGGCAATGGCGCATTCCGTTGCAGCACCGCACCGGCAATGGCCGCGTCTATTGCGATGCGTTCCTGTCAGACGATGAAGCGACGGCTGGCCTGCTTGCCAATCTCGATGGCGCACCGCTCGCTGATCCGCGCGTGATCCGCTTCACCACCGGCTGCCGCCAGCAAGCCTGGTCGCACAATGTCATTGCCATGGGGCTGGCGAGCGGCTTTCTCGAGCCGCTGGAATCCACCTCGATCCATCTGATCCAGTCGATGATCGCCCGGATCATGACGTTCGGCCCGACCTGCCGCCCTGCCACAGCGGTGCGCGACACGTTCAACCGCCAGTTTGCCGATGAGATGGCGCGCATCCGCGATTTCATCGTGCTGCATTACTGGGCCAACGAACGCAAAGAGCCGTTCTGGCAGGCCTGTCGCAACCTGCCCCTACCCGCCAGCCTGGCAGAAAAGATCGCCCTGTTCCAAAGCGCGGGCCACCTGTTCCGCGATCAGTCTGACCTGTTCAGCGAAGTGGGCTGGCTCCAGGTCCTGGTTGGCCAGGGCATCATCCCGGCCACCAGCCACGCCCTGGCAGAGGCGGTTTCCGAAGCGGACCTGGCCGGCTGGCTCGATACGCTGCACGCGCTGTTTTCCCGCGAAGTGGCGGCCTATCCCACCCACGCCGACTATATCGCCCGCCATTGCGCGGCGCCTTCCCCCAAAGGACTTGTCGCATGAAAGCCCGCCTTGCCAGTGCCCTTGCCGCGGCTCTGGTCACCACCGCACTCGCCCCAGCCATGGCCGCCCCAACGCCCGTTCCAGCCGCTGTTCCGACGGCGTCGGCCGTGGCGGCACGGCCCGCAGCAGGGGAATCGATCTATTTCGTGCTGCCCGATCGCTTTGCCAATGGCGACACCGCCAACGACGCCGGCGGCATTGCCGGCGGGCGCCTGCAGTCGGGCTTCGATCCGGCGGACAAGGGCTTCTACCATGGTGGCGACATCAAGGGCCTGATCGCCAAGCTCGACTATATCAAGGGCATGGGCTTTACCGCGCTGTGGGTTGGCCCGATCTTCAAGAACAAGGCCGTCCAGGGCGCGCCGGGGCAGGAAAGCGCAGGCTATCACGGCTATTGGATCACCGATTTCACCCAGGTTGATCCGCACTTCGGCACCAATGCCGAATTTGCCGCGCTGGTGAATGCGGCGCACGCGCGCGGCCTCAAGGTCTATATGGATATCGTCGTCAACCACACCGCCGACGTGATCCAGTATCGCGAAGTGCCGGCTGGCGCGGCCGCCCCCTATCGCGACAAGGCCAACTATCCCTACAGCCGCAAGGGCGGTTTGGCTGGCCCGGCGATCAATCCCGGCTTTGCCGGTGACAGCGATTCCAGCCCCGCCAATTTCAAGGCGTTGACCGATCCATCCTATGCCTACACCCCGTTCATTCCCAAGGGGGAAGAACATGTGAAGGTGCCCGATTGGCTCAACGATCCGCGCTATTACCACAATCGCGGTGACAGCACGTTCAGCGGCGAAAACAGCCGCTTCGGCGATTTCAGCGGGCTGGACGATGTGTTCACCGAAAACCCGCGCGTGCGCGCCGGGATGATCGCCATCTACGGTGACTGGATTCGCAAGTTCCATGTCGATGGTTTCCGCATCGATACCGCGCGCCATGTCGATCCCGGCTTCTGGCAAGTGTTTATTCCGGCAATGGAAGCGGTCGCACGGGGCGAAGGCATTCCCAACTTCACCATCTTTGGCGAAGTGGCGCGGGAAAACCCTGACAACGGCTATATCGCCCGCTTCACCCGGCGCGACGGCTATCCTCACGTGCTCGACTTTGCCTTCCACGCGGCGGTGCGCGCGGTGCTGGCGCAGGACAAGGGCACCGATGTCCTGGCCGACCTGTTCGACGGCGACGTGCTCTATGAAGGCGGTGACAAGGCGGCGCTTGCCCAGCCGACCTTCATCGACAACCACGATATCGGCCGCTTTGCCTGGCTGGTCGAGCATGATCGCCCCGGCATCGGCCAGGACGAACTGCTGGCCCGCACCGCGCTGGCCCACACCATGCTGCTGACGCTGCGCGGCAGCCCGGTGGTCTACTATGGCGACGAACAGGGCATGATCGGCCACGGCAACGACCAGGCCGCCCGCCAGGACATGTTCGCCAGCAAGGTGGCCAGCTACAACGATCAGCCGCTGCTGGGCACCACGCGCACCACGGCGCAGGACAATTTCAACCCCGCGCATCCGCTCTACACGCTGATCGCCCGGCTCAACGCGCTGCGCGCCGCACACCCGGCCCTGGCGCGGGGGGCACAGTTGACGCGCAGCTATGGTGAAAAGCCCGGCCTGTTCAGCGTCTCGCGGTTCGATCCTGTAACGGGCGCGGAATATCTCATCGCATTCAACACCTCTGGCCAGCCGATCAAGGCGGCCAGCACGATCGGCACCAGTGCCCGGCGGCTGGAAAGCCTGCTTGGCCAATGCCCGGCCACGGTGGCCGCGCCCGGCTCGATCGTGCTTGACTTGCCCGCATACGGCAGCGCTGTCTGCCGCGTCCTTTCCTCTTCTTCTTCCAAGCAAGGCCAATGACCCAGCATACGCCCCCGTCTTCCGCCCAAGACCTGCCCTGGTGGCACGGCGCGGCGATCTACCAGATCTATCCGCGCAGCTTTGCCGATTCCAATGGCGATGGGGTGGGCGATCTGGCCGGCATCACCGCCCGGCTCGAGCACGTCGCGCGGCTGGGCGCCGATGCCATCTGGATCTCGCCGTTCTTCAAGTCACCGATGCGCGATTTCGGCTATGACGTGTCGGACTATTGCGATGTCGATCCGGTGTTCGGCACGCTCGACGATTTCGATGCCCTGGTGGCACGCGCGCACGAACTGGGCCTCAAGGTCACGATCGACCAGGTCTATGCCCACACGTCTGACCTGCACCCGTGGTTTGTGGAAAGCCGCCAGAGCCGCGACAATCCGCACGCCGATTGGTATGTCTGGGCCGATCCCAAGCCCGATGGCTCGCCGCCGTCGAACTGGCAGTCGGTGTTCGGCGGCCCGGCCTGGCGCTGGGACGCACGGCGTTGCCAGTATTACCTGCACAATTTCCTGGCCGAGCAGCCGCAGATCAACGCGCACAACCCTGCCGTGCAGGAAGCGCTGCTGGGGGTGATGAAGTTCTGGCTCGATCGCGGGGTCGATGGCTTCCGCATCGATGCGCTCAACTTCCTGATGCACGACCCCACGCTGCGCGACAATCCGCCCGCGCCCGACGATGGCCGCCGCCGCACCCGCCCGTTCGATTACCAGCTCAAGATCTACAACCAGTCGCACCCTGGCATCATCACGTTCATCGAGCGGTTGCGCAGCCTGTGCAACAGCTATGGCGCGGTGTTCACCGTGGCCGAGGTGGGCGGTGATCTCGCCGAAACCGAGATGAAGGAATACACTGCCGGATCGGCGCGCCTCAACAGCGCCTATGGCTTTGATTTCCTCTATGCCCCGCAGATCACGCCGGTGATGGTGCGCGATGTGCTGGCCAAGTGGCCGGATGAACCCGGCATCGGCTGGCCGAGCTGGGCCTTTGAAAACCACGATGCGCCGCGCGCCCTGTCGCGCTGGGCCACGCCCGAGGCACGCGATGCCTATGCCCGGATGAAGGCCGTGCTGTTTGCCGCCCTGCGCGGCAACATCATCGTCTATCAGGGTGAAGAACTGGGCCTCACGCAAGTGGATATCCCGTTCGAGCAGTTGCAAGATCCCGAAGCGATCGCCAACTGGCCGCTGACGCTGTCGCGCGATGGCGCCCGCACGCCGCTGCCCTGGCAGGCGCAAAGCGCGATGGGCGGCTTTACCGCCGGCCCTGCCCCCTGGCTGCCTTTGGGCGAGGAGAACCTCGCGCGCGCAGTCGATCGGCAAGAAGCTGATCCGGCATCGCTGCTGGCGCTCACTACCCGCCTGCTGCACCTGCGCCGGCAAAGCCCCGCCCTGCGCCACGGCAGCTTTGCCGTGCTGCACGCCGATGCCAGCCTGCTCGTGGCGCGGCGCCAGTTTGCCGGGCATTCGCTGCTGGTGGTGATCAACATGGGCAACCAGCCCGTCGCCTGGCCGCAGGATTTGGCCCAGGAGGGCACCGTGCTGGTCGCCGAAAACGATGCGAGCCTGGGCTATCTGCCCGGCTTTGCCGCCCTGATTATCGAAGAGAGGATCTGACCCCCAATGTCCGTTCTCACCCGTCTTGCAGCGCCGCTGGCGCTGACCCTCGCGTGCGCCCCGCTTCCGGCGCTGGCCCAAATCGCCACTGTCCCCGGCGCCGTCAACGATGGCCCGATCACCGCCGCCTCGCCCGATGGCAGCCTGGTGCTGACTGTGGCGATCGATGGCGATGGCCGCCCCACCTACAGCCTGTCGCGCAAGGGCAAGCTCCTGATCGGCGCGTCGTCGCTCGGCTTCATCCTCACCGACGGCCCCACCATGGTGCGCGGCAACCACATCATCGGCAGCGAAGCCAGCAAGCCCGCGCCCAGCACCTGGGAACAGCCCTGGGGCGAGCGCCGTTACGTCACCGACAACCACACCGAGCTGCTGGTCAAGTTCAAGCAGGTGCCCGAATGGGGCGGCCGAGAAATGAACGTGCGCTTCCGCCTGTTCAACGACGGCTTTGGCCTGCGCTATGAACTGCCGACGCAAGCCGCGATGACGACGATGAAGATCGCCGACGAGCTGACCGAGTTCAACCTGGCGCAGAACGGCACGGCCTGGTGGATTCCCGGTGGCGAGTGGAATCGCTATGAACAGGTCTATCAAAAGACCCCGATCGATGGCGTTTCGACTGCGCACACCCCGATCACCATGAAGCTGGCCGATGGCACGCACCTGGCGTTCCACGAAGCCGCGCTGGTCGATTATTCGGCGATGTGGTTCAAGCGGATCGACGGCACCAGCTTCCGCTCCACCCTGTCGCCCAATCCGGGCGGGCCCAAAGTCACACGTGACCTGCCGTTCAACACCCCCTGGCGCACGATCCGCATTGCCGATAACGCCGCCGGCCTGGTTGAAAACGATCTGGAGCTGAACCTCAACGAGCCCAACAAGCTGGGCGATGTCAGCTGGGTCAAGCCGATGAAGTACATCGGCATCTGGTGGGGCATGATCCGCGGCGACTGGACCTGGGCGGAAGGGCCCAACCACGGCGCCACCACGGCCCGCACCAAGCAATACATCGATTTCGCCGCCAAGAACGGCTTTGGCGGCGTGCTGGTCGAAGGCTGGGACAAGGGCTGGAACGGCAACTGGTTCGGCAATGGCAAGGATTTCAGCTATACCCAGGCGACGCCCGATTTCGATATCAAGGCCGTTACCGACTATGCCCGCAAGAAGGGCGTGGAACTGATCGGCCACCACGAAACCGGCGGCAACATCGCCAATTACGAAGCCCAGCTTGACGATGCGATGAAGATGTATGCCGCACTCGGCGTCCATTCGGTCAAGACCGGCTATGTCGCCGACGCTGGCGGCATCCGCGCGCCCGGTGCCACGCCCGATACCTATGCCATGGCCTATCATGATGGCCAGCGGCAGGTGGAACACCATCTGAAGGTGGTGGAAACGGCCGCCAAGTATCACATCGCCATCGATGCCCACGAACCCGTGAAGGATACCGGCCTGCGCCGCACCTATCCCAACTGGATCGACCGCGAAGGCGCGCGCGGCATGGAATACAACGCCTGGGGCCAGTTCGCCAACGGGCCGAGCCATGAGCCGACGCTGGTCTATACCCGCATGCTCTCAGGCCCGATGGACTTCACGCCGGGCGTACTGAGCCTGGAAGGCGCCAAGCATGCGCCGCTGGCGTCCACCCTGGCCAAGCAGCTTGGCCTGTACCTGGCGATCTATTCGCCGATCCAGATGGCGGCCGATTTCATCGAAACGCTGGCCGCCCATCCCAAGGAACTGGCCTTCATCCGCCAGGTGCCGGCCGATTGGTCGGAAAGCCACCTGATCGCAGGCGAAGTGGGCGAATACGCGATCTTTGCGCGCAAGGACCGCAAGAGCGACGACTGGTACGCCGGCGGCGTCAACGATGCCACCGCGCGCACCGTGACGCTGCATTTCGACATGCTCGATCCGGGCAAGACCTACACCGCCACGATCTACAAGGACGGCGAAGGCGCGACCTATGAAACCGACGCGCGCCACAAGATCGCCTATGACACCAAGACCGTGAAAAAGGGCGACACCCTCGACCTGTGGCTGGCGCCGGGCGGCGGCGCCGCCATCCGCCTGCATCCCGGCAAGTAAACGCCGCACAAAAAGCCCTCTCCCTTTCGGGGGAGAGGGTTGGGTGTGGGGGATGCTGGGCGCAGGGTTTGAAGACGGGCTCCCGTCCCCCCGTGCTTGACACGGGGCTTGGCTTTCCTTGCCGCCTTGCGTTTGGCATGCTGGCAAAATGGAAAAGGGCGGCTGGGTCTATATCATGGCGAACCGCTATCGAGGCGGAATTTATGTTGGCGTCACGTCGGATTTGATCCGACGCGTTTTGCAGCATCGCGATGGTCGTGGCTCGATCCACGTAAGAGACTTTGACAAGACAAAGCTGGTCTACGCCGAGCGCCACGAGGAAATCGAACCCGCCATTGCCCGTGAGAAACTGGTTAAAAAATGGCGTCGGGAATGGAAATTCGCGTTGATCGAGGCAAACAATCCCGATTGGCTAGATCTCTGGGATCAATGGTATCCCTCGGCAGCGCGCCAAGGCGAGATCGCAAAGTAGCCAAGCCCCGTGTCGAGCACGGGGCGACGAGAAATGCTGGGTGCATACAGCCGTGCTGTCGTGCAAAGAGTGCGTTAGCGCCCCTGAGACCGCAGATAGGCAATCACGTCTGCCCGGTTGAGCGGGTCGGAAATGCCACCGAACATCATCGCGGTGTGCGGCACCACCGCCTGCGGGTTCTTCAGCCAGGCATCGAGCGTGGCATCGTCCCACTTGCCGCCGGCATCGCGCAACGCGGCGGAATAGCCGAAGCTGGGGCGGTTTCGGCCCATTTGCTGGCCATAGACGCCATGCAGGTTGGGCCCGGCCATATCCGGCGCGCCGGCATCAAACGTATGGCAGGCCTTGCACGCAGCGGCCTTGCGATCCCCGATCTGCGGATCGGCCACCTTCATCAGCGCCGCCAGCGATGGGTTGGCGCCCGCCTTGGCCAGGCGTGCATCGTGTGTCTTGTCCCCGCCACAGGCAGAAACGGCAAGCGCAGCAAGCGCGACGGCAACAAGGCGGGTGCGGATCATGGCGATCGTCTAGTCAGCCCAGGCGCACGGCACGATATGGCAATTTGTCCCGCGTCGGGCAGTTGCACAAATTGCATTGCGCGCGGCGACGCCCCAAAAAAATGCACAAGGCAGCGTCCACCGCACACAAAATGGCCAGCGCAACGCGGTGGAACTGCATTCGACAGCGACGCGAGACATGATTCGTCAGTGGCGCAGCGACAGGCCGACTCGCTCCATTCGGCGATAGAACGTGGCGCGGCCGATGCCGAGCAGGCGCGCGGCGCTGCTCACGTTGCCGCCGGCCCGTGCCAGCGCCTGGCGCAGCACCGCGCGATCGCCGTCGTCAAAGCTGGCGGGCTGGCCATCGCCGAGGAACTCACCCAGAGGACGCGGGCAGATCGCCGTGCCCGAACCCAGGCGGAAATGCTGCCGCGCTGCCCGTGTGGCACCGATAACCAGATCGTCGCGGTCCACCGCCAGCAGGGCATGCCCGCGGGCGGTCGGATCGGTGCCGGCCAGCACGATGCGGGCATCGGCATAGCGGCGACAGAACAGGTCGCGCTCGATATGGCGGGCGGCGTCCTGCACCAGCGCGGCGATCAGCGCGGCCATCGCGCGATCATGGTCGCCGCGCGCCGATGAGATGTCGAGCGCGGCGATAAGCCGCCCCTCGGCATCGAAAATCGGCGCATCCATGCAGCTTACGCCCACGTTGCGGCTGGCAAAGTGTTCGTCGCGGTGGATCGTCACGGCGCGACCCTCCACCAGGCAGGTGCCGATGCCATTGGTGCCCTGGGCGGCCTCGGCCCAAGATGCCCCGGGCGCCAGGCCCAGTTCCTCGAACCGGCTGGCGTCAGCATCACCCGCCCGCCAATCCAGCACGACACCGCCAGTATCGGCAATCAGCACGCAGGCGCCTGCCAGGCCCACGCTGCCAAACAGCCGATCGAGCACAGGCGCCGCCACGGCCAGCAATTCGCCATTGCCGGCGCGCAGGGCCTTGAGTTCGGCCCCGCCCAGCCGCTCTGCCACGCTGCGCGGCGCGGCAGGATCAAGCCCATGGTGCAGTGCCGATCGGCACCACGATGCCGCCACCGCCGAAACCGCCGCGCGCGAGGATTGCACCGCATTCAACACCCGTGCGGCGTGATCGGGATCAGGTTCGAGACTGGGTTGCAAAGCGGCCATGGCCTGTGCCTCTCCATCGGCTGTGGCGCCGCATCGTGGTGCGCCTGCTGCAGACGCGGGCCGGCGCCGGCGTTTGTGCGGCATGGCTCCTCGTGCGGCGGTTTTATCTGGCTCCATTGCTTCCATTTGCAAGGCATTTTGGTCCTTGCCCATTGGCCATTCGGCCGATGAAAAATCCTCATGTGCATTTGCGCAATTCATCGGCAAGAAGGCGCAAGCCGCAACGAATGGAGCAATCCCTTGCAAACCCGCAAACTTGGCACGACCGGCCTTGATGTCAGCCTGATCTGCCTGGGCACGATGACGTATGGGTCGCAGAACACGGAAGCAGAGGCGCACGCGCAGCTCGATTACGCGATCGATCATGGTGTCAATTTCATCGACACGGCCGAAGCCTATCCGGTCACGCCGTTCCACAACGACACGATCGGCCGCACCGAGGAATATATCGGCACCTGGCTGGCCCAGCCCGGCAAGCGCGAGAAGGTGATCCTTGCCACCAAGGTGGCTGGCCCGGCGCGCGACATGGTGCGCAAGTTCCGTGGCGGCGACAACAAGCTCGATCGCCGCAATATCCTCTCGGCGATCGACGGCAGCCTGGCACGCCTGCGCACCGACCATATCGATCTCTACCAGGTGCACTGGCCCGAACGCCATGTGCCGATGTTCGGCGCGCGCGGGCTGGCGCAGGTGCAGGACCGAGAGGATCTGACCCCGCTGGAGGAAACGCTCGATACGCTGGGGGAACTGGTCAAGGCCGGCAAAGTGCGCCACATCGGGGTGTCGAATGAAACGGCATGGGGTGTGGGTGAGTATCTTCGTCTCTCGCGGGACAAGGGCCTGCCGCGCGTGGCCTCGATCCAGAATGCCTACAACCTGGTCAATCGCCTGTTCGAAGGCAGCCTGGCCGAAGTGGCGCTGCGCGAAAACGTGCCGCTGCTGGCCTATTCGCCGCTGGCAGCGGGCAATCTCACCGGCAAGTATCTGGGCGGGGTGATTCCCCCTGGATCGCGGCGCGACGTGGCCAACCAGTTCACCCGCTACGACACGCTCAATGCCAACGCTGCGATCGCGCGCTATGTCGCCATCGCCCATGCCTTTGGCCTCGATCCCGCCACCCTGGCGCTGGCCTATGTCAACAGCCGCCCGTTCGTGGCAGCGAACATCATTGGCGCCACCACGCCGGAACAGCTGGCGCTGGCCGTGGCCAGTGCCGATGTGACGCTGCCGCCCGAAGCACTGGCCGCGATCGAGGCGGTGCACGCCGTGCTGCCCGATCCCTGCCCGTGACACAAAAAGAAAGGGGGCCGTTTCCGCCCCCCTTTCCCTCTACCGTGGATGGTCTGCGCCCCGATCGCTGGCGACCGTCGCAGACCTGGGGACCGCCCCGGCCGCCGCATCGGCGTGGCCCGGGCGATCGCGCCAGGATCAAGCCTTAGAGCTTGCCGTCCGAAGCGTTGTTCATGTCGTTCGACACGAGGTTGAAAGTGTTGCCAAGCGAGTTGCCCAGCGCGCCCATGGCGGTGATGGCGGCAACAGCGATGAGAGCAGCGATCAGGCCGTATTCGATGGCGGTGGCGCCTTCGGTGTCCTTGATGAGCTTGCGGAAGAAGGTCATGTCCAAGTCTCCTGTTTGAGTAACCCCGCTGCTCTTTTGGCAAACTCCCCCTAACCAATGGTAAATGGCCTACGCATTTTTGCGTAGCTGAACCGGCCGAAACACTAACTTTCGGTCAGTAATAGCCTTAATTTTTTGAAAAGGGGTTCTCAGCCGCGAAGCCAGCACAGCCTGTGCACGGTTACCCCAAACCGTGCACAGGCCTGGCCCGGCCGATCACGGCCGTTCCGCTGGCGCCTTAGAGGTGACCGTCAGAGGCGTTGTTCATGTCGTTCGACACGAAATTGAACGTGTTGGACAGCGAGTTGCCGAGCGTCCCCATGGCGGTGATCGCGGCAACGGAGATGAGGGCGGCAATCAGGCCATATTCGATGGCGGTGGCGCCTTCGGTGTCGGTAATCAGCTGGCGGAAAAAGGTCATATCCAAGTCTCCTGTTTCCGGCCCCCTGCCGCGTTTTTGGCAAAAGCATCCTAAGCAATGGTAAATGATTGTCGCAACCTGCTGTATCCGTGCGGATAAAACCACTTCAACCTGACATTTTGATGGTTAACGGGTCCCGCGCGTGACAGTCATGCAAAACAAAAGGGGCCGAATCGCCCCTTTTGCGTCCATCCGTGGCAAGGCGCCTGTGTCTTCAGCCGCGCCCGCGATAGCCCGGCACGCCCTGGTCGGGCAGCCACAGGGCTGCGGGTGGCGGGCCGGATTGCCAGAACACATCGATCGGAATGCCGCCGCGCGGATACCAGTAACCGCCGATGCGCAGCCACTGCGGCTTCATCTCGTCGAACAGGCGCTGGCCAATGCCCACGGTCACGTCTTCATGAAAGCCGTTATGGTTGCGGAACGCGCCGAGGAAGAGCTTGAGCGACTTGGATTCGACGATGGTTTCGCCCGGCGCATAGTCGATCACCAGGTGGGCAAAATCGGGCTGGCCGGTGACCGGGCACAGCGAGGTGAATTCCGGCGCGGCAAAGCGCACGAGATAGAGCGTGCCGCTACGCGGATTGGGCACATAGTCCAGCACCGCTTCCTCGGGCGATGCCGGCAGGGCGCTGGTCTGGCCCAGGTGCAGCGGGGCCGGATGGCCGGAAGCCGGACGATGGGGATCTGACATGGCGGGAAAATCCTTTCTGTTGCGCGCGCCATGCACCGAAACCCGGCGATGACGCAACCCGGCGGCTTGCGCCCTCCCGTTCAGGCACTATTCAACGCCATCCGGCCGTATCCGGCCAGTGCGACACATCATGAAACGAGGCAGTTCAGGCCAGGCCATGCGCGGCATTTTCCTCTCACGTTCATCGGCAACCGGATCACCGCGCGCCGCCCTGCTGGCGTCGGCCCTATCGGCATCGGCCCTGCTCATCGCGGCACCGGCTGCTTTGGTCCCGGCACAGGCCCAGGCCCAAACGGCGGCGGCTACGGGCCAACCGGCCACCACCCAGCCGATTACCCCGGCCGTGCCCGCGCCCACGCTGCCCACGCTCAATTCTCCCAGCTCTGCCCCGGTGATCAAGCCGGCGGCCCCGGCGGGATCGAACCTGCTGCCCACAGCGCCAACCACCGCGCCCACAGTCATCACCTTGCCACAGGCCAAGCCCAGCCGCGCCGCGGCCACGCCCACGCGCCGGCCTGCCACACGCGCAGAAACCCCCGCGGCAGCGGCAGCGCCAGCACCAGCCCCCCGCCTCGTCCCCCTGCCGCAGGACACCGCAACGCCCAGTGCCACGCCGTCTCCCGCAGCCAGCCCGACGCCCGATCTGCCGCCAGCAACCCCGCTGCCCGATGCCAGCACCACCAGCGAACCGGCGCCGCTTGCCAGCGACACGCCCGCACCGGACACCGGCGCAAGCAGCAGCGAAAACGCCTGGTGGCCCTGGGCCGCCGGGATCGCCGCGCTGGCCGTGGTGATCGTGCTGTTTGCCCGGCGCCGGCGCCGCGCGGCCGACACCACGGCGCCCGAACCGGTAATCGAGGCACCAGTGCCGGTTGCGCCGCCGCCCGCGCCTTATCGCCCAGCGCCGCGTCCCGCGCCGGCGGCGCCGGTGGAAATGCCGCCCAGCGATCTTGCCGCTACTGGCCTGCCGCGCGGGCTGGATGTGGCGCTTCACGCTGACCGCCTCAGCGCCACGCTGGTCAATGCCACGCTGTCATGCCGGCTGGTGCTGACCAACCATGCGCCCCACGCGCTGACCGACCTCGCCCTGTCGGGAGACATGACTTCGGCCCATGCCTCGCGCCCGATGGACGAGCAGTTGGGTCTGGCCGGGCCGGAACTGCCGCCGCTGCGCACGATTGCCCGGCTCGAGCCGGGTCAGAGCGTGACGGTGCCGGCCGAAATGCGCCTGCCGCTGTCCACCATCCTGACGATTCGCGCCGGCGCCGCGCAGTTGTTCGTGCCGATCGTGCGCGCCGGCGTCTGGGCCACCCAGGAAAACGATGGCGGCGCGGCCCATGCCCATGCCGCGTTCCTGGTCGGCCAGCCGGCGACGCCGGGCGATCCGGCCGCGCGGCTGCAACCCTTCCGCCTCGATCAGGGGCCACGCGTATTCGAAACGCTCGATCAGCGGCCCATGCCCCTGCCTGCGCTGTGACAGGCTGCGGCGAAAAGTGAAACGAAACGGGGCGTCGATTGGCTATTTTTGCAATCGACGCCATCGCCCCGCAGGATTAAGTTCAGCGTCCAAAATCAACCCGCGCCAGACGGGTCGCACGCAGGCAGGAGAAATTCATGGAACCGCTGGTCTCCACCCAATGGCTCGCCAACGAGATGGGTGCGAGCGATCTGCGCATCGTCGATGCCAGTTGCTTTTTGCCCGAACACAAGCGCGATGCCGCGCTGGAGTATGAGGCGTGCCACATTCCCGGCACTGTCTTCATGGATCTGGGCAACTTGGTGGACAACGCCACTGGCCTGCCCAACACGCTGCCCCCGGCGGAAAAGTTCGCCAGCCGCATGCAAAGCCTGGGCCTGGGCGATGGCAGCCGCATCGTGCTCTACGATGACAGCCCGATCAAATCGTCCACCCGTGCCTGGTTCCTGCTGACGCTGTTCGGCGCACAGAACGTGGCGCTGCTCGATGGCGGGATCGCCAAGTGGAAGGCCGAAGGGCGCCCCTGCGCCCAAGGGCGCGAAACCCTGCGCCACCGCCATTTCACCGCGTGGAGCGACTTGAGCGCGCTGCGTTCCAAGGCGCAAGTGCTCGACAACCTTTCCAGCCATGCCGAACAACTGGTCGATGCGCGCGGCGCCGGCCGCTTTACCGGCGACGTCAAGGAAACCAACCCGGCGCTCGCGAGCGGCCACATTCCCGGCGCGCGCAACGTGCCCTATGCCAGCCTGTTCGCTGCTGACGGCACCTGGAAAAAGGCCGATGGCCTGCGCGCCGCATTTGCCGATGCGGGTGTTGATCTCGATCGCCCGGTGATCGCCAGCTGCGGTTCGGGGATGACGGCCAATGTCGTGATCTTTGCCCTGCACCTGCTCGGCAAGACCGACGTGGCGCTTTATGATGGCAGTTGGAGTGAGTGGGGCGCCGATCCCGCCACGCCCAAGGAAACCGGCCCGGCCACCTGCCTGGTAGATTGACCGCGTAGATTGATCGCGTTGGATTGATCTGCCGGGCGCGGCGCATCTGTTTGCGGGCTTTCGGAAACGGCGCATCTGTGCTTTGCACGCGGGCATGACTGCCCCTTCCGACAAGCCGCTCAAGACCGCCACCCGCATCGTTGCCGCCGGGCGCCGGCCGGAATGGACCGGCACGCCCGGCCAGCCCGGCGCGGTCGTCAACCCGCCGGTGTGGCGCGCCAGCACGCACCTCTATCCCGATATGGCTGCCCTCCGCGGCCACCCCGGCAACGCCGACGGGCATTTCTATTACGGCCGGCGCGGTGCGCCCACGCAATGGGCCCTGGCCGAAGCATTGACCGGGCTGGAACCGGGCGCAGAGGGCGGCGGCACCGTGCTTTATCCCTCGGGCGTCAGCGCGATATGCGGCGCGCTGCTCACCGTGCTGCGGCCGGGCGACACGCTGCTGCTCACCGACAATGCCTATGAGCCCAGCCGCGCCATGGCGCGCGGCCTGCTGGCCGATTTCGGCGTGAAGACGATCTGGTTCGATCCCATGGACACCGCCGCCTTTGCCGCGCTGTGTCCTGGCGCCAAGGCCGTGTTGCTGGAAGCGCCGGGCAGCCTGACCATGGAAGTGCCAGACATGCCCGCGCTGATCGGCGCGGCCAAGGCACACGGTCTGGCCGTGCTGGTGGACAATACCTGGGCTTCGCCGCTCGGCTTTGCGCCCTTGGCCCATGGCGCGGATATCAGCATCATGTCGCTGACCAAACACGTCAGCGGCCATTCCGACGTGGTGATGGGCAGCGCCACGGCCGGCGCGCACTGGTATGGCAAGCTGCGCCTGCGCAGCCAGAACCTGGGCCTGGTGGTTTCGCCAGACGATGCCGCGATCATGCTGCGCGGCCTGCGCACCATGGCGCTGCGCCTCGATACCGCGACCGCTGCCGCGCTGCGCGTGGCGCAATGGCTCGACACCCGGCCCGAAGTGGCGCGCGTGCTGTGCCCGATGCTGCCGGGATCGCCCGGCCACGATCACTGGTGCCGCGATTTCACCGGCGGCTGCGGGCTGTTCAGCTTCGTGCTCAAGGGCGGCACGGCCAAGGCACGCGATGCCTTGATCGATGCGCTGGCTCTGTTCGGCATCGGCTACAGCTTTGGCGGTTTTGAAAGCCTGGCCACGCCCGTCGATCCCGCCGCGATCCGCACCGCCAGCCCCTGGCCCCGGCCCGACATGGACGCGGCCGATCGCTTTGCCGTGCGCCTGGCCATCGGGCTGGAAGACGCCGATGACCTGATTGCCGATCTGGAACAGGCGCTGGCTGCTTGGGCAGCGGCACGATGAGCAGCTGGGTCAGCCACAAGACGCATCGCCAGGTCGGCGATTTCCTCCAGTCGCTCGACGATCTCGGGTTTGACGTCGGGCACTATCACATCTCGGTGTTCAACGCCGGCAAGATGGTGCTGGTGGTCTTTGCCATGTTCATGCTGGCCCGGCTGGGCAGCCGGCTGGCCCGCTATTTCTTTGCCCGCGCCACCAGTCTCGATCCGGTGCAGCAGGTGCTGGGCGAAAAGATCGTCTCGCTCATGGTCTGGGCGCTGGCGTTCTTCATGGGCATCGACCTTCTCGGGATCAATTTCACCGCGCTGACGGTATTTTCCGGTGCCTTTGGCCTGGCCATCGGCTTTGGCCTGCAAAAGACCTTCGGCAACCTGATCGCCGGCCTGATCCTGCTGATGGATCGGTCGATCAAGCCCGGAGACGTCATCGCGATCAACGATGGCAAGGGCAGCACCGTGGGCCAGGTGCGCAAGATCGGCATCCGCGCGGTGTCGGTGGCCACGCGTGACAACCGCGAATACCTGATTCCCAACGAAATCCTCATGACCACCCAGGTCGAAAACTGGTCCTATTCCAACACCCAGATCGTGCTGACCATCCCGGTCAGCGTGGCCTATGGCACCGATATCGACATGGCGGAAAAGCTGATGCTGCAGGCCGCCCGCGCCGCGCCGCGCGTGCTGAGCGATCCCGGGCCATCGGTGGCGATGACCGCGCTGGGTGCCAGCGGCATCGACATGGCGATCTACGTGACGATCGAAGATCCGCAGGATGGCACCGGCAACGTGCGCAGCCAGGTGCTGCGCGCGTTGTGGCAGCTGTTTCAGGAACACGGCGTGGAAGTGCCCTATCCGCAGCAGGAAGTGCGCCTGCGCGATACCGCCGGCCTGCGCGCGGTGCTGGGCGCCGGCCCGGCGTCAGAGCCAGACGTGCCGCACCGCCCGCAGTGATGCCCCGCCGCTGCGGCGCGGCCACTTGGGCCGAGCGATCCGCTGCGACAGATAGATGCCGCCATGGCCCGAGGCGAGATAGCCCGCCACACACGCCACGATCAGCACCGGGGCAGCATCGATCCCGAACAGCTCCAGCCCCATCACCGCGCAGGCCACCGGCGTGTTGGCCGCCGCGCCGAACAGCGCCACCATGCCCACTGCGGCAGCGAGTGGCACCGGCAGGCCGAGCACGAGCGACAGCGCACTGCCCAGACCGGCGCCGATGAAGAAAAGCGGGGTCACTTCCCCACCCTTGAACCCAGCGCTGAGCGTGGCGACGGTGAACACCAGCTTGATCAGCCAGCTCCACCGATCAGGGCCAGCCACGAAAAAGCCCGGCAGCGTGGGCGCGCCGGGATGGGCCGACAGCACACCCAGCCCGAGATAGTCCTGCGTGCCAAAGGCAAAGGTCAGGGCGATAACCAGCACGCCGCCGATCACCGGCCGCGCCAGCGGATTGGCAACGAAACGCTTGTAGAGATCGGCCACGCCGTGGTTCGCCTCGGCAAACAGGCGCGCGACCACGCCGCTGGCAAGGCCGAGCAACGCGGCCTTGGCCAAGAGCGCGGCAAAACCCGCGGGATCGGTCTGTGGCAGGCTGACATGGGGATAGAGCGTGTGGTGCGCGCCCCACAGCCGGCAGCCGAAATCACCCACCAGCGCCGCTACCAGGCACGGCACCAGTGCTGCCAGGTCGAGCCCGCCCAGCGCCAGCACCTCGATCGCGAACACCGCACCGGCCAGCGGCGTGCCGAACACCGCGCCAAAGCCGGCCGCCACCCCGCCCATCAGCAGCAGGCGCCGGGCCTTGCCGGTCAGGCCCAGGCGATCGACCAGGCCATGGGCCAGGCTGCCACCCAGTTGTACTGCGGTGCCTTCGCGCCCGGCCGATCCGCCGAACAGATGCGTGGCCACTGTGCCGATCAGCACGAGCGGCGCCATGGCCAGCGGCACCCCGCCGCCGGGCTCGTGAATTTCATCGAGGATCAGGTTGTTGCCGCCCTCTGCCCGCGCGCCAAAGCGGCGATAGAGCCAGGCCACGGCAAGGCCACACAGCGGCAGGCCATAAAGCAGCCAGGGCGCGGCAAAGCGCAGCCGCGTGACCGCATCGAGTGACCAGAGAAAGCCGGCGCAAGCCGTGCCCACGGCAAGCGCCATGGCCAGGAGCGCCAGCACGAAGCGGATGCGGGCCGGCGTGACGAACGAACGGGTGAAAAAAGCGCGCACGATTCCTCCTGTTGCATGTGCCCGGTCGGGCAGCTTGGTTTCAGGTAGGAATCATCAGCCCTGGCGCCGTTTGGCGCGGCAGGCGGTTCGGCAAAATGCCCGGCGGAAATCCATCGCCTTGGCCGCGCCTATGCCGTGCGCGGCGGGTTCCGTCAAGATTGCGGAATTACGCCCCGCCCATGGCGCCGCGCACGTCAACCTGGCCGCCGTTGTTGATGATGCGGCCACCGACCAGGCCCTTGACCGTCACGCGGGCTCCCTGCTCCACGATCAGGTCTCCACCGATCATGCCGGCGATGGTGACATCGGCGCCAGCCGCGACAGTAGCATTGCCGCCGATCATGCCGCGAAACGTGCGCTTGCCTTCCAGGCGATAATCGCCGCCAATGGTGGTGCCGTTCGCCGCTGCATCGGGCGTGCCATCATGGTGGCATCCGGCCAGCGCGCCGCCCATGGCCATCAGCAAAGCCAGCGGCAGGGCATGGCGGGGAACGAGCATCGGCGTGGCTTCCTTGGGTCAGCGTAAAGAAGCACCCTGCCCGGATCATCCGATCGATACACCGGCCGTTCGATCAACCGCTGCCCTCACCCGATAGACGCCGCAGCCGGGGCAAGAGTAATACCAACCTGAACGGTTTCCAACCCATGAGGACGCCTTCTGGCGGCCTTTGGCAAGGCGCATCCGCCGGCGTGATGTGGGGCATCATGCCAAGGATGCAACGCAGTCCGAAGGTCGCCAGAAGGCGCCCGCAGGGTTGCGCTCCCCCGTCCGCTGGACTTTGTCG
Organism: Novosphingobium sp. GV079; assembly: GCF_003058045.1. Lineage (NCBI taxonomy): Bacteria > Pseudomonadati > Pseudomonadota > Alphaproteobacteria > Sphingomonadales > Sphingomonadaceae > Novosphingobium > Novosphingobium sp. GV079. The sequence continues at coordinate 166,090 of NZ_QBUE01000003.1, forward strand.
CGACCTTGCAACGATGCGCCCACATCGCCGCTGCGGCCGCTCCTTGCCAGCGAACGGGGGAGCGCAATCCTCATGGGTTGGAAACCGTGCAGGTTGGTATAAGTCGGCAGGGGCCATCAAGGCCCCTGCCGCGATCATCACCAGCGGTGACCCCAGCCACGATGCCAGTAATGGTGGTATCCCCAATAGGGACGACCACCCCAATAGCCATGGCCGTAATAGCCGCCAAAGACTGGGCGTTCGACCACGACCGTGCGCCCCATGGGATAGCAGCGGCCATCATAGGCGCGATACCATCCGCCACCACAACCATCGCGCGCCATCGCCGGCGCCGCAGTGGCGAGTGCAGCCGTGGCGATCGCCACGCTCAGCAGGATCTTTTTCATATCGACCTCACTTATCGTTGCTGCAGGCTGTTCATCCTTGCCTGACATTACTTGAACGATGGCGGCCGGTGTTTCCGTCTGTCGGTTCGTCGCAAATTTAGACCAACAAGCCAGTCATCGGCCGGGGCGCGCCGGCCAGCGGAAACAGGCGCCGCGCCACTTGCGCCGGATCGAGCGCGAGGCTTTCGGCGGCAACGCCGGCCAGCAGCGCGTCAAGCTGGCTGGTGGGTGCCAGATCGCGCCCTTCATAGAGCTGGCCATTGCCCAGCCCCGGCCAATCGGCCACCACGCGCCCGCCTTTGACGCCGCCGCCCAGCACCCAGGCGACCGAGGCCGTGCCATGATCGGTGCCGCCCGTGCCATTGGCCGCGGCAGTGCGGCCAAACTCGGTGGCGACCAGCACGGTGGTTTGCGCCCAGGCCGGGCCCATCCCGTCGCGCAGCGCCGCCAGCAATGTATCCAGCCCGCGCAACTGCGTGGCCAGCCGGCCGTCCTGCCCGCTGTGCGTATCCCATCCTTCGGTTTCCAGCATGGCGATGCGCGGGCCGTGCGGCTTGGTCAGGAACGTGGCGGTCAGCTTGCCCAGCGAGGCGGGGTCTTGCCGCGCGCCGCTGCCCTGGGCGAGCTTGCGGGTATCGAGCGCCGCGCTCCAGGCTGCCTGCAATTGCCGGTCTGGCGCATAGAGCGCGCCCACCCGCGTCATCAGATCGTCGGTCGGGCCGGGCAGCCCCGACGGCGCATAGGATGTAACCTGCACCGGCCCGCGCAGCGCTGGCGGCACGGTGGACGCGATCGCGATCGCCGCATCGCTCGCGCGGGGCAGCATGGCCACCAGGCGATTGAGCCAGCCATCGCGTGCCTGGTAGGGCTGGCTGCCTCCGGTCTCCAGCACGTTCTGCCCATCGAAATGCGAGCGGTCGCGATAGGGTGAGGCCACCGCATGCACAAACAGCGCCTGGCCACGGGCATACATCGCCGCCGTTTCCTTGAGCGCGGGATGCAGGGCAAAGGTGCCGTCCAGCCGCGTCGCCGCCGCCGGATCGATCGCCAGCGCGCCACGCAGCCGGGCATAGCCGGGATCGGCATAGGGCACGACGATGTTGAGGCCATCGGCCGCACCACGCTGGATCACGAAGACAAAGCGGCGTTCGGTCTCGGCTGCAGCCAGGACCATGCCCGGTGCCACGAGCAGGCTGCCGGCAGCACCGCCGGCAAGGTGAAGAAAGTTTCGGCGATGGAGCATGGTTACCTCCGCAGGAAATCGGGCGAGACGAGCATCAGCGCCAGCGCGCTGGCCGGGCTTTCGGCATGGGCGATCTGTTCGGCCGTTGCCGCAGACAGCCCGCCGGGCAGCACTTGCGGCGCACGCTGGCGGGCATCGATCTGCGCGGCGCGGGGGCCAGCCAAGCGCTGGGCAAATTCCACCCGCCGCATCAGCGCATCAGGCGCGATCCAGCTGGCGGCCGTATCGTCCCACCCGGCGGGAGAGCCCGGCTTCCACACCGGCTGGCCCAGTTGCTGGGTGATCGTGGCCACCTGCAGCGTGCCGATGTCTCCCACCCCCAGCGCGCGCAACGACGATATCGTCCACTCCCACGGTGTCTTGGCCTTGAGTGGGCGCGGCTCCCACGGTTCGGGGCTGGCCACCAGCGCGCGATAGAGCGTGGGCAAATCGCCGCGGCTGCGGGCAAAGGCATCGGCCAGCCGATCGACCAGCGCCTGGGGCGGCACGTCGCCGGCAAAGTGGCGGGCCAGCTTGGTGGCGACATGGCTGGCCGTGGCCGGCGCATGGGCCAGATCGACCAAGACGGCGCGCGCCTGGTCCACCCCGCTCTGGGCATAGGTCTTGCCCACGATCGTGCGGGTGCCGGGTTCGTGCTGTTGGGGATGGAACGCGAAATCGCCCGGCGCATCATCGTTGATCCCGCCCACGGTCCACCCCGTCAGCGCGCGGGCAAATTCGGTGACGTCAGCCTGGCTATAACCGCTGCGCACGCCCAGGGTATGCAGTTCCATGATCTCGCGTGCCAGGTTCTCATTGAGGCCGCGCTGACGATCGGCGCCACCCTTGGCGCGCGCCCGCAGCGCCGCCGGGCTGTTGGGCCCGATCGACTGGTTCTGGTTGAGATAGAGCAGCATCGCCGGGTGGCGCTCTACCGCCAGCAGCATGTCTTCAAAGCGGCCCAGCACATGGGGGCGGATGGCGTCCCGTTCAAACGAGGCGGCCAGCGCGGTGACCGGCAGGTTGTCGACCGACACGCAGAAATGGTTGGACCAGAAATGCACCAGCCGCTCCACGAACGGCGCCTGCGTTTCCAGCGCGCTTTGCGCCCGCGCCTGCACGCCCTGGCGATAGAGCGCATGGATATCTTCGCCCAGATCGCGGCGGGCCTGCTTCTGCTCTGGCGTGCGCGCCGGCTTTCCCGCCATCGGCACCGTGGCAGCGATGACCGGGCCAGCCGGCAGCGGGGTTGTGGCTACAGGAACTGGTGCTGGGGCCGGCGCTGCGGCACGGGCCTGGCGCAAGGCCCGCTGCTGTTCCTGATAGGCAGAAAGCAGCGCGCGGGCGTCGGCCAGCGCGGCCCAGGCCGGCGGCGTGACATCGAAGTGATCGAACTGCGCGATCAACCAGCCGTGCGGATCGGCGAGCGCCGCCGCGCTTGCGGCATCGGGCGTAGCGCCCAAGCCAAAGCGGTTGAGCGCAATTGCGGCAGGAGACAGGGGTTGTTCCGAGACCATGGCAAAGCCCTTTGAAACGGAAACCCTTTTTTCCGTTCCTTCGTCGCGGGCTTGAACGCAGCGACCGGCCGATTCCGTCGCTGGCGATGTAACGCAGCTTATTTCCCGCTCTTGGGCTCCAGCCGATCGGCGATACGGTTGCGATCGGCCTGCGGCAGGCCGGCCACATAGGGCACCACCTGCATTTCCACGTGGGCGCGCACCATGGCATCGCCCGCGCGCAGGCGTTCAAGCTGGGCCAGCAGCGCCGGCTGATCCACCACCGGCGCGCGCAGCAGCGCGGCGATCTGGCGGCGCAGCGCGCGGTTGCCATCCACCTGCGGGCGCACCTCTGCGCGCGCCTGGCGCACCACCTGGCGCAGGCCACGGCGCTGTTCGGGCGCGAGTTCCGCCCCCGGCACGCGCAAGGCGCCCATGCCGATCGCCGGATGCTGGTTGTGCATGCTCCACCAAGCCGCACCCGCGCCCGCCAGCAGAAAGGCGTTGAGCAGGATCGAGCCGGCCAGCAGCACACGCAAGCGCGGGGATGCCTTCATCCTTCTTCCCCCGCGCTTTCAAACACGCTGGCGTCCAGCCGTGGCGCCACGCGCTCTGGCCCGATCACCACCGCAGCGCCGAGCCCGGCCACGGCCCCGGCCAGCACCGTGCCCACGCCGATCGCCGACCACCACAGCCGCGCCCGCACGATCCAGCCGCGCCGCCGCCGTGCCACCATGCGCTGGCGCAAGGCCGGCGTGGGTGGCGCCACCGTCCAGGCAGCCAGTTTAAAGTCCAGCGCCTCGGCCTGGGCCAGCGCTTGCGCACAAGCGGGATCGGCTGCAGCCAGGTGCCAGCCCGCGGTACGCAGCTCTGCGGGCCAGCGGTCGATCCCGCCATAGGCCTGCGCCAGCGCGGCAAAGCGCTCCGGGCTCATCGGTTCAGTCATGATCGGCCCCTTCCTCTTGCGCAAAGCGCTGCCGCAACGCGCGGCGGCCGCGCGACAGCAGGCTTTCCAATGCCTCCACGCTCACCCCCAGCACGGCGGCCGCCTCGATATTGCCCAGTTCCTGGTAATGGACCAGCACGATGGCTTCGCGCTGACGCTCGGGCAAGGCCGCCACCGCATCGGCCACCGCGCGCGATTGGGCTTGCGCGGCCAGCGCCGCATCGGCCAGCGGCGCGGTATCGGCCTGCTCGGGCGGCTCTGCCACCACCACGCCGCGCCGCCGCCGCATCCGATCGCGACACAGGTTGAGCGTGACGAGATGCAGCCAGGTATCGAACCGCGCCTGCCCCGGCCGCCACCGCCCTGCCTGTCGCCAGGCCCGCACGAACACTTCCTGCGCCACGTCCTCGGCCTCGTGCCGATCGTGCAGCAGGCGGCTGGCCAAGGCCAGCAGGCGCGGCAGCTTGGCCCCGACGAACTGGCGCACCGCGCCATCCTCGCCCTGGGCCATGCGCGCCAGCAATGCGGCGTCGGGATCTGCCTCGCTCAAGCCAGGGCCTCGCAGGCCGGTGTCCCGAAGATGGTGGGCACGGCGGCATCAGCCTCAGGACGGGTTTTGCTGCCCGTCACCCTGCATGCCGTGGTCGCCCATGCCTTCCTGGCCACCGGCACCACCGCGCATGCCGCCACCCCGCATGCCTTCACCGGGCCGCATGCGCTCGTCTGGCGTCAACACGCCATCGCCATTGCGGTCCATGCGGTTGAAGCGCTCGGTCAGGGCAGCGGTGATTTCCGCCTTGTCGAGATAGCCATCGCCATTGCTGTCCATGCGCGTGAACTGCCGGTCGGGGTCGCCCCGGCCGGCCATCATCGCGGTCAGTTCCGCCTTGCTCACGCGGCCATCGCCGTCGGTATCGGCGGCCATGATCCGCCCCATCTGCCGCGCGACAAAGGCATCGCGGGTCACGCCCTGGCCAGCAGGTGGCGGGGATTGGGTGGTGTCCTGCGCCAAGGCCGGCATCGCCGGGGTGAGCGCCAGGAACAGGGATGCCAAGCCAAGTGTTTTCATAAGACCTCCATCGAGCCTGGCCCTTTAACGGGGCATGACGCGAATTCCGTCGCACCCCGCTGCAAATGCCGAAGAGGAAGCAAGAATGGTCGCGCTAAAGCTGACCTAGCCCCCGCCCAATCGATTCTCGCTGGCACGATGGCGCCGCTGCGCCCACATGCCCCAGCATGAGTCATGCCCCCCTCCCCGGAACCGTGTTTCTGGTCGGCGCCGGCCCCGGCGATCCCGACCTGCTGACGCTGCGCGCCGCACGCCTGCTAATGAAGGCCAAGGTCGTGGTCCACGATGGCCTGGTCGATCCGGCCGTGCTGGCCATGGCCCCGCGCGGCGCCCGCTTCGTGTCGGTGGCCAAGCAGCGCGCGCGCCACACCATGCGGCAGGAAGACATCAACGCCCTGCTCGTGGCAGAAGCGCTGGCCGGGCACGATGTCGTGCGCCTGAAGGGCGGCGATCCGTTCATTTTCGGCCGCGGCGGCGAAGAGGCCGAGGCCTGCCACGCCGCCGGTGTGCCGGTGCAAGTGGTGCCTGGGGTGAGCGCGGCACTGGGCGCGGCTGCTTCAGCGCAGATCCCGCTGACTCACCGCGAGAATGCCTCGATCGTCTCGTTCGTGGCCGGGCAGTGCAAGGGCCTTGCCGACCAGAACTGGGCGGGCCTGGCTGGCGTTGGCCGCACCCTGGTGATCTACATGGGCGTGGCCACCGCCGCCGCCATCGCCGAAAAGCTGATGGCCGATGGCCTGGCGCCAACCATGCCGGTGGCAGTGATCGAAAATGCCTCGCGCCCGCAGATGCGCGTGGTAAGGGGCGCGCTGGCGGGGCTGGCCGACCTGGTCGAGCGCGAACGCATCAAGAGTCCGGCACTGATCGTCATCGGCGAAGTGACCGCACGGGGAGACATCATGGAATTGCAAGCGGTTGTGGAGGCAGCCCGATGAGCGAGAAGATCAAGATCATCACGGGTAACGACTTGCGCACGGGTGACGTGATCTGGTGGACCGGCGAAGGCTGGTCGCGCCATGTCGACAATGCCGTGGCGGTAACCCACGATGCCGACGCGATTATCGCGCGTGAAAACGCCAAGCAGGTGGTGACCGACACGCACGTGATCGATGCCGTCGCCGCCGATGGCACCGTGCGCCCGGCGCACATCAAGGACCGCATCCGCGCGCTGGGGCCCACTGTGCGCCTCGATCTTTCGCTCAAGCCTGCCGATCCGCAGGCCGGCAGCTGGGTAATCTGACCATGTATCAATACGATCAACACGACCAGGCGATGGTCGATGCGCGCGTGGCCGAATTTCGCGGCCAGGTGGCCCGGCGCCTCTCGGGCGAACTGACCGAAGACCAGTTCAAGCCGCTGCGTCTCAAGAACGGGCTCTACCTGCAACTGCACGCCTATATGCTGCGCGTGGCGGTGCCCTATGGCACGCTCAATTCCGCGCAGATGCGCGTGCTGGGCGACATTGCCGACAAGTATGACCGTGGCTATGGCCACTTCACCACACGGCAGAACATCCAGTACAACTGGATCAAGCTGGCCGATGCGCCCGATATCCTGGCCGATCTGGCCAAGGTGCAGTTGCACGCGATCCAGACCAGCGGCAACTGCATCCGCAACACCACGGCCGATCACTTTGCCGGCGCCGCCGCCGATGAAGTGGCCGATCCGCGCCCCTATGCCGAACTGCTGCGCCAGTGGTCGACGTTCCACCCGGAATTCGATTACCTGCCGCGCAAGTTCAAGGTGGCGATCATCGCCAGCGAGACCGACCGCGCGGCGATGCGCCTGCACGATATCGGCATCCAGATCGTCAAGAACGAGGCCGGCGAAATCGGCTGCAAGTTCTTTGCCGGCGGTGGCATGGGCCGCACCCCGATGATCGCGCCGTGCATTGCCGAATTCGTGCCCGCGCTGCAGATGATCAGCTTCCTCGAAGCGGCGCTGCGCGTCTACAACCGCCACGGCCGCCGCGACAACAAGTACAAGGCGCGGATCAAGATCCTGGTCCACGAAATCGGCGTCGCCGAATACAGCCGCCAGGTGCAGGAAGAATTTGCCCATATCCTCACCCTGGGCCTTGAACCGCCGCCGGCCGAGCTGGAGCGGATCAAGGCGATGTTCGCCGATCCCGGTCTTGAAAGCGGGCTGTCTGACGATCTCGATCGCAGCGATCCCGATTTCGCGCTGTGGGTCGATCAGAACGTCCATGCCCACAAGCAGGCCGGCTATGCGATCGTCACGATCAGCTTGAAGCCGGTGGGCGGCATTCCGGGCGATGCCACGGCCGACCAGATCCGCCTGATGGCCGATCTCGCGCGCGATTACAGCCTCGATGAACTGCGCGTCAGCCATGCGCAGAACATCGTGCTGCCGCATGTGAAGAAGGCCGATCTCTATCGCGTGTGGCAGGCGCTGGACGCGGCGGGCCTGGCTACGCCCAACCTCGATCTCATCACCGATATCATCGCCTGCCCTGGTCTCGATTACTGCGCGCTGGCCAATGCCCGCTCGCTGCCGCTGGCGCAGAAGATCACCGACCGGTTTGCCGACATCGGTCGCCAGCGCGAGTTGGGCGAGCTGAAGCTCAAGATTTCCGGCTGCATCAATGCCTGCGGGCACCACCACGCCGGCCACATCGGCATCCTGGGGGTGGATCGCAAGGGCGTGGAAAATTACCAGCTGCTGCTCGGCGGCGCGGAAAGCGCCGACACCTCGCTCGGCACGATCACCGGCCCGGGCTTTTCCGAAGACGGCGTGGTCGATGCCATCGAAAAGGTGACGGACGTCTATCTCGCCCGTCGCGAGGGCGCGGAACGCTTCCTCGATACCTATCGCCGCATCGGCATGGCCCCGTTCAAGGAGGCGATCTATGGTTGAGACCGTGCTGCGCTATCGCACTGACGAGCCCGTGGGTGACCCAGCCGTGACGGTGGATGCCTTTGCCGCGCAGAGCAATGCCACCGCCGTGCGCATCGAGCCGGGCGACGATGCCCTGGCGCTGTTGCCGCATCTGGAGCGCATTGCCCTGATCGAGGTGAATTTCCCCTCGTTTGCCGATGGCCGGGGCTATTCCGCCGCGCGGTCGTTGCGCGAACGCGGCTATACCGGCGAACTGCGCGCGGTGGGCGATGTGCTGATCGATCAGCTTTCGCACATGCGCCGGTGCGGGTTCGATTCCTTTGCCCCTGACAAGCCGATCAGCGCCGAGGCGGCCGAAGCCGCCTTTGCCACCTGGCCGGAAGTCTATCAGCAGACCGTCGATTGCCGCGCCCCGATCTGGGCCGCGCGCCACCCGGCCGCGAAAGCCTGACGCCATGGCCAGCCCCGCCCGCACCCCCGACACACTCGACCTTGGCCCGCGCTTTACCGCGGCCGAGGTAGCCGCGCTCAACGCGCGGTTCGCTGAGGCCTCCACGCAGGATATGCTGGCGGCCGTGCTGGGCGAAGGGCTGGCGGGGCGCGTGGCGGTGGTCTCCAGCTTTGGCGCGGAAAGCGCCGTGCTGCTGCATCTGGTGGCGCAGGTCGATCCGGCAACCCCGGTGCTGTTCCTCGACACGCACAAGCATTTTCCCGAAACGCTGGCCTATCGCGATGCCCTGGTGGCGCAACTCGGGCTAACCAACCTGGTCGTGCTGGAACCCGATACCGCCACTGTGGCCAAGAAGGACGAAGCGGGCCTGCGCTGGTCGTGGGACCCGGATGGCTGCTGCGAAATCCGCAAGGTGATCCCGCTGGCCAAGGCCATGGCGGGCCTGGATGCCACGATCACCGGGCGCAAGGGCTTCCAGTCGTCCACCCGCGCTGGCCTGCCCCGCTTCGAGCTGGATAGCAGCGATGCAGCCGGCCGCCTCAAGATCAATCCGCTCGCCAGCTGGACCAAGGACGCGCTGGACGCCTATTTCACCGTCCATGGCCTGCCGCATCACCCGCTGGTGGCGCAAGGCTATCCCTCGATCGGCTGCGCCCCCTGCACCAGCAAGGTGGCACCAGGTGAAGACCCGCGCTCGGGCCGCTGGAAGGGGTGGGACAAGACCGAATGCGGCATCCACGTGCCTGGCAGCACGGATGACGGCGACGGCAGCGAGCTGCCCCCCGGCTACGAACCGGTGTTCTGACCCGCGCCCAAGCCTGCGGTTTCCTTATGGTTCCGTGCAAAATTTGATCGGTCCCGCAGGGTTGATCCGGGCGCGCGCTTTCGTCAAGGCAGGCCAGTCCCGCCTGCCCGGAAAGCCCTGCCCTTGACTGACGAGATCGCCCCGATCACCCCGCTGCGCCGCCGCCTGATCATGTGGCTGGTCACCGGCGCGCTGTTCATGGAAATCCTCGACGGGACGATCCTGACGACCGCGCTGCCCTCGATGGCGCGCACCTTCGGTACATCGGCCGTCGCGCTCGACATCGGCATTTCAGCCTACATGCTCGCGCTCGGCGTGCTGATCCCCGCCAGCAGCTGGCTGGCCGATCGCTTTGGCTCGCGCCGCATCTTCGTGACCGCGATCGCGATCTTCACGGTGGCATCGGCGCTGTGTGGACAGGCGCAATCGGTGCCGGAATTCGTGGCCCTGCGCGTGCTCCAGGGGATCGGCGGCGCGATGATGACGCCGGTGGGGCGCCTGGTGGTGATGCGCCACACCCCGCGCGACCAGCTTATCGCCACGCTTTCGGCGCTGATCTGGCCCGCGCTGTTCGCGCCAGTGGTCGGACCGCCAGTGGGCGGCTTCATTACCGAGCACCTGGGCTGGCGCTGGATCTTCTATTTCAACGTGCCGCTGGGCGTCCTCGCCCTGCTCGCGGCGCTGTGGCTGATCCCCGACGTGCGCGGCCCGCGCCGCCGGTTTGACTGGACCGGCTTTGCGCTCACCGCCGTTGGCGTGTTCGCCTTGCAGATCGGCCTGGAGCATAGCGCCCGGCGGATCGACGCTTTGGGCCTGGGCCTGGTGTGTGCCGGGCTTGCGATGCTGACGATCACGATGGCCCACTTGCGCCGCAGCCCAAATCCGCTGCTGGATCTGGGCGCGCTCAAGATCCCATCGTTCCGCGCGGCGGTCAGCGGCGGATCGCTCAGCCGCATGGCGATCGGCGCCGTGCCGTTCCTGTTGCCGCTGATGATGCAGGCCGGTTTCGGCTATGGCGCGGTGCATGCCGGCCTGTTCGTGGTGGCGCTATTTGCCGGTGACATCGCGATGAAGGCGCTGGTCGAACGCATCCTGCGCCGCTTCGGCCATCGCAACGTGCTGGTGATCAACGGCGTGATCTGCGCTGCCTCGCTGCTCTCGCTTTCGGCGATCGGCCCGCATTCGCCAGCCGTGCTGGTGGCGGCCTTGCTGTTCGTCAACGGCCTGGCCCGCTCGCTCCAGTTCTCGTCGCTTTCCACCCTGGCCTTTGCCGATGTGGACCGCACCGCGATGGGCGATGCCAACGGCCTGTTCAACACCATCCTGCAACTGGGCGCCGCCGCTGGCGTGACCGCGGCGGCGATGAGCGTGCACGCGGGCGATGCCCTGGCGGGCGCGGTTGGGCTGAACGGCCAGGGCGCGGACTATCGCTTCGCGTTCATTGCCATGGCTGTGCTCTCGCTCGGCGGCGTGATCAGCGCGCTGAAACTGCCGCACGAGGCCGGACGGACGCTGACCACGGGATAAGGCGCAAAGAAGCGCAGCCCTATCGCGCCATCCGCCCGTTCAGGAACAGCGTGACGCAATAGCCAACATGCGCGGCCAAGGCGGCAGAATCGGGCCGTGGCGCGCCATAGAGCAGCCGGCTGACCTGGCCGGCTAAGGTCAGGTCGAGGAACGCCAGCGCGTCGCGCGCCGGGTCTGCCGTGGTGATCAAGCCGGCTTGCGCCCAGGCGCTGAGCCGATCGGCCAGCGTAGCCTCGATCGGCTGCACCGCTTCGCGCCGATACAGTTCCGACACCTCGGGAAATTCCGCGCCTTCAGCCACCGCCATGCGGCCTACGAAAATATTCTCGTCGCTGGTGATCCACGCCAGCGCCAACAGCCCGAATGCCTGAAGCCAGCCCCGCGGATCATCCGCCGTGATCCCGGCCGGATCAATCGCGCTGCGCCAGCGCGCGGCAATGCGCTGCACCACCCCGCCAAACATCGCCCGCTTGGTGGGAAAATGCCGGAACATCGTGGGCTTGGACCCGGCAAAGCGCTCCAGAATGCGGTTGGTGCTGGCCGCGGCAAAGCCATGCGCCATGAACTCGGCCTGCGCGGCATCAAGAATGCGCTCGCGCACGGCTTCGGGCTTGCGGCTGCGAATCGGTCGGGCGGCTTGCGTCGTCATCGTCCCTGCCATAAAGAAACCATCAAGTTTATTTAATTCGATAGCGGGAGAGCTTGGCCATGTCTGATTACGTGCGCAACCTCTGGTATATGGCGGCTTGGGAAAACGAGGTGCCCGATCATGGCGTGCTCGCCCGCCGCCTGCTCGATGCCCCTTGGGCGATCTATCGGCTGGGCGATGGCAGCTATGCCATGCTGGCCGATCGCTGCCCGCATCGCTTCGTGCCGCTCAGCCGGGGCAAGCGCGTGGGCGACATGCTGCGATGCGGTTATCACGGCCTGGGCTTTGGCGCCGATGGCCGCTGCGCGCATACGCCATTTGCCACGCCGGTCCCTGATGCCCAGGTGGCCACGCGCCCGATCGTGGCGCGGCACGGTGCCTTGTGGTTCTGGCCGGGCGATGCCGCGCTTGCCGATCCTGCGCTCATTCCCGATTTTTCGTTCGTGACCGACGGGGCGGAGGTGGTGTGTGAAAGCCTGCTGATGGATGCAGGCTATGAATTCATCACCGATAACCTGATGGACCTGAGCCACGCGGAATTCCTGCATGTCGAAACCTTCGGCGTGAACGGCTCGCTGTTCGGCGGCAAGCACAGCGTCGAAACCGATGATACCGGCGGCATCTGGAACAAGTGGGACATGGTCGATGCCAAGGCGCCGGAATGGGCCAAGCCTATGCTGCCGCCCGGCACCAATACCGACCAGAAGATGCACATCCGCTGGCACGCGCCAGCATCCATGGCGCTGTTCATCGAACTCACCCGCGGCGACAGCGGCCAGCCGCTGGTCCCGCCGATGGCCAATCCGCACATCATCACGCCGGCAACGGCCACTACCTCGCACTATTTCTATACGCGCGAACCGGGCGATGCCGCCAAGGCCATGGCACTCAAGGTCTTTCTCGAAGAGGATGAGCCGATGATCCAGGCTGCCGAAGCCGGCCTCGATGGTCAGGAGTTCTGGGCGGCGCGGCCGCTGATCCTGGCGTCTGATGCCGGCGCGGTGCGGGTGCGCCGCCGCATGATGCAGTTGCGCAAGCGCGAGGCAGCCGAACCTGCCCTGCAGCCCGCATAACGCAACCGGGCTGCCGTCCTACAGCCAGCCCTCTTCCTTGTACCATGCCGCCGTGGCGTGGAGACCCAGCGTGGTTTCCACCTGCGGCTCCCACATGCTGGCTGGCGGGCGGGCGCCATCGCTCACCGTCCAGTCGGGGTGGCACATATAGCCCACGCGATCGAGCGTGAGCTTGGCCTTGTCCTTGCGCGCCCAGCGATCGGCCTTGGCCGCCCATTCCAGCACGCCGCGCGGCAGCGGCAGCGGCTTGACTCGCTTGCCCATGGCGAGGCCAATGGCGCGGGCCAGGTCGGTATGGCTCCACCCACCGGGCGTGCCATCGTCCGGCTCGAACGTCTGGCTGGTGACGTCCTCGCCACCGGGCACCAGCGCGATCAGCAGGCGCGCCAGGTCGTTCACATGGATGATCGAGGCGCGACCTTCGGGCGGCAGCGGCACGATGCCCTTGCGCGCCAGCTTGAACAGCTCGAACATCTCGGTGTCGCGCGGGCCATAGACCGCCGGCGGGCGCACCACGGTCCAATCCAGGCTCGAGGCGCGCACGATCATCTCGCCCTTGCGCTTGCTGGCGCCATAGACCGACAGCTGCGGCTCGCGCGCAGAGAGCGACGAGACGTGGACGAAGCGCTCCACCCCGCCCGCCAGCGCGGCGTTGACCACGTTGAGCGTGCCAGTGACGTTGCCGGCGTGAAAGCCCGCCTCATCCGGCGCGTTCACCACCCCGGCAATGTGCAGCACCACCCCGGCACGATGCACCAGCCGCTTGAGCGCGGCGGCATCGTGCAGATCGCCCTGGACCCATTCCACGCCCTCGCGCGCGGGTTGCGGACGCCGCGTCAGCGCGCGCACGTCCATTCCAGCACGCGCCGCCTGCTCCAGCACGGCCTGGCCGACGAACCCGGTGGCACCGGTCACCGCCAGCAATTCCCCCGGTCTTTGGCGAAGCGCCATCATGCGCCGACCCTCGACACCGGCAGCCTCACAATAGCACCATCTGGTCCCGGTGGATCAACGCGGAGCGCGGCGCATAGCCCAGGATCGCCTCGTGCGCCGACGAGGGATGGCCCAGCAGCCGCGCTGCCTCTGCCGCGTCGTATTCCGCCAGGCCGCGCGCCAGGGTCTGCCCATCGGGGCCGATCACGGCAACGGCATCGCCCCGCGCGAAATCGCCGTCGATCGCGGTGACGCCGGCAGCGAGTAGGCTGGACCCGCGCGCCAGGGCAGCGGCGGCACCGGCATCGACCGTCACCGTGCCGCGCATGCGCAGGCGCCCGCCCAGCCAGGCCTTGCGCGCGGTGTGGCGGCGGCGCGGCACGAACAGCGTGCCACGCGTGGCGTCAAAGGCCGCAGCGATCGGCGAGACCGGCTGGCCATCGATAATCGCCAGAGCCATGCCGGCCATTTCGGCAATCTCAGCCGCCTGCAGCTTCGATGTCATGCCGCCCGATCCCAGGCCGGACGACGATCCGCCCGTGGCCATGGCATGAATTTCCGGCGTGACGCCCTGTACCACCGGAATGCGCACCGCATCGGGCAAGCGCGGATCGCGGTCATACAGCCCGTCGATATCCGACAAGAGCAGCACGCCCTGCGCCGCAGCTGCCTGGCCCACGCGCGCGGCGAGACGATCGTTGTCGCCAAAGCGGATTTCCTGCGTGGCGACCGAATCGTTTTCATTGATCACCGGCACCGCGCCAGCCGCCAGCAGCCGCCCCAGCGTGGCCGTGACGTTGAGATAGCGGCGGCGGTCTTCCAAGTCTTCCAGCGTCAGCAGGATCTGCGCCGCCGTGATGCCATGGCTGGCCAGCAGTTCGGCCCACAGGCCCGCCAGCGCGATCTGGCCAACGGAAGCACTGGCTTGGGCATCGGCCAAGCTGCCCCGCCCGCCCTTGGCCAGGCCCAGCTTGCGCGCACCCAGCGCAATCGCGCCCGAAGACACCACGATCACCTGCTGCCCGGCAGCGCGGGCGGCAGCGATTTCGGCCACCAACGCCGTCAGCCAATCGCGGCGCGGCTGCCCGTCCTTGCCCACCAGCAGCGCCGAGCCGACCTTGATGACAAGGCGCGGGCACACGGCAGGATCGGCGAGGTGAGACAGCTGGGCAATGCGCATGATCGGCGCGGCTTAGGCCAAATGATCGGGCAGGTGAAGGGCGCTTGAAGGAATTGTGACACGCTTTGGCGCGGGGGTGTTTTCCGCCAGGATGCGCATGGCATCACACCACCCCCCGCCCCCTCCTCTAAAGAGGATGGGGAGAAGCAATGCGGGAAGCCCCATCCTCTTTAGAGGAGGGGGTTTGGGGGTGGTGGAGCCCTAAAGCAGCTGATGAAAAGCTGCAAAAACAAGCCTCAAATCGGCGACCACGGCTTGGCGTCGGCCTCGTCTTCCACTTCGCCGGTCGGCCGCTCGGTCGTGGTGGCGGCCGGCAGGTAATCGAGCACGGCATCGAGCAGATCATCCATGCCGCTGCCCGTTGCGCCCGAAATCGGGAACACGCGCGCGGCGCCCGCCTCAATCAGCTCGCGCGAAAAGGCGCGGACCAGTTCGGCATCGACCAGGTCGATCTTGTTGAGCGCCACCACGCGGGGCTTGTCTTCCAACCCGGCGCCATAGGCAGCCAGTTCCTCTTCGACGATCGCCAGCGCCTCTGCCGGATCGGTGCCGTGAATGTCGATCAGGTGGATCAGCACGCGGCAGCGCTCGATATGGCCCAGGAAGCGATCGCCAATGCCCGCGCCTTCGGCCGCACCCGCGATCAGGCCAGGAATATCGGCCAGCACGAATTCGCGCGCGCGGTGCCGCACCACGCCCAACTGCGGCCGCGTGGTGGTAAAGGCATAATCGCCTACCTTGGCCTTGGTATTGGTGATCTGGTTGATGAAGGTAGACTTGCCGGCATTGGGCAGGCCCACCAGCCCGGCATCGGCCAGCAGCTTGAGCCGCAGCCAGACATACATCTCGTCACCCGGCCAGCCCGGCCCGCACTGGCGCGGCGCGCGGTTCGTCGAGGATTTGAACGACAGGTTGCCGCGCCCGCCGTCGCCGCCGCGCAGCAGGACGACGCGCTGGCCCACTTCAGTCAGGTCGGCCAGCACAGTCTCGCGGTCATCGTCCAGCACCTGGGTGCCGAGCGGCACCTTGATCACCAGATCGTTGCCACCGGCACCGGTGCGGTTCTTGCCCGCGCCGCCGTGGCCGCGCTGGGCCTTGAAGTGCTGGGTATAGCGGAAATCGATCAGCGTATTGAGGCCGGTCACCGCCTCGAAAATGATGTCGCCACCCTTGCCGCCATCGCCGCCATCGGGGCCGCCATATTCGACATACTTCTCGCGCCGGAAGCTGACCGCGCCGGGGCCACCCTGCCCTGAGCGGATGAAGATCTTGGCCTGATCGAGAAAGTGCATGGCGTTGGCGTCCGGCAGTCCTGAATGGGCGCAGCCGGCGCCTTTGCAGCAAACGCCGATTGCGCCAAGGCCCGCTTTGCCCACCCGGCCCGTCGGCTGATGGCGCGTCGGAATTCAGGCTGGCAGCAGGCTGGCGAGCATGGGGACCGGAAATGGAACCGATCCGTTCAATTTTATACTGGTGGAGCCGAGGGGGATCGAACCCCTGACCTCGTCATTGCGAACGACGCGCTCTCCCAGCTGAGCTACGGCCCCGTTCCAGTATCGTCCAAAGCAGGGCCGCCTAGGCGCCCCGTGCTTCGGGAGCGCCGCCATTAGCGCAGAGCCATGGCGGCGCCAAGAGCAAAAGTGATATTTTTTAGAGCGCGCCGGTGGCCTGCGTAGTTGGTGTCCCACTGGTCGAGTTGTCGCTGGCAACGGTCGGAATCACGATAGTGGAGCCAGGCTGGGCACCACCATATTGTGCCTGCCAGATAGCCAGATCGGTACGATACTGGTCATATCGGCGATAGAACGCATCGAACACGATTTCGATGTTGGGCAGGCTGCGCACCGCAAAGGCCTCGAGTTCGGCAGCGGGCACAGCGGCGCCATCGCGCGCCACCGCCAGCGTTGCATCGCAAAAATCACCCATCGTCGCCGGAAGGGCGTAATGATTGTAAACTGCGGTCATGTACTGCTCGCGCGGGGCGATGAACTTGCTGCCGAACTTGGCCTTGAATTCCTGGTCGACAGTGCGATTGGCCTTGTCGAGCCCCTTGGCCTGCGACTTGAGGAACGTGCGATAGAGCGGCAACAGCTCGACATGGCGCGGGCCAGTGCAGTTGAGCGCGGCAACGTTGTAGGCCGAGCGCAGGTTCCAAACCATCTGCGCGGGCGTGATGTTGCGATTGACCGATTCCCGCAGGCCGGTGGCGGCCAGCGGCGGCACCGTCAGGTTGGCGCTGGCGCCATTGGGCGGCATCGGCCGCGCCGGCACGATCACGACCTTGGGCGGCGGTGGCGGGGGCGGCGGCGGGGGTGGCGGCGGGGCCTTGGCCGCACACCCAGCAAGGACCAGGCCGAGCGCGGCAGTCAATGCATAGGCAAGCGCCCGCGTGGGCCGCGCAGAGTGGCGCGCATGCGACATGGCCATATCCCCCTCATGAATTTTCGAAACGTTATTGGCGCTGGCGCGCGGCATTCCCACCATGGATAGACCCCGGATCACGTGCGTGGCGCCCTTTGGTGGAGCGCCAAACCTTTCTGAAAGCTGACTGAAATTGGTAACCTGCTTTCCCAGAAAGGAAAATGCCCGACAACCAAAAAGGTTGCCGGGCACGCAATCTACCGTATTCCCCGCCGTGCAGGCAATGGGGTGATCAGCGACGATCGCCCATCAGTTGCAAAAGCGAGGTGAACATGTTGATGAAGTCGAGGTAGAGCGTCAGCGCGCCCATCACCACGACCTTTTCGGCCATGGCCGTACCCGCCACATAGGCATACTGTTCCTTGAGGCGCTGCGTGTCATACGCCGTCAGACCGGCAAAGATCAGCACGCCCAGGAAGCTGATGCCCCAAGCGAGGCCCGGCGAGGCCAGGAACAGATTGATCACCGAGGCGATGATCAGGCCGAACAGGCCCATGATCAGGAACGTGCCCATGCCCGACAGGCTCTTGCGCGTGGTGTAGCCAAACAGGCTCAGACCCGCAAAAGCGCCGGCGGTGGCAAAGAACGTGGCCGCGATCGATGCGCCAGTATAGACGAAGAAGATCGACGACAGCGACAGACCCATCGCCACGCTGAACGCCCAGAACAGCGCCTTGAGCGTCCCGGTGGAAATCTTGTTGATGCCAAAGCTCATGACCATGACGAACGCGAGCGGCGCCAGTGCGACAACCCAGCGCAGCGGGGTGCCGAACACGGCGGCGGCCATGCCGCTGGTGGCGAACACCAGTGCGACGATGCCCGAGAGCAAGACGCCCGAGGCCATGTAGTTGTAGATCGAAAGCATGTAGCGGCGCAGGCCGGCGTCAAACACGTCGCCACGGCCATAGGCGCCCGACAGGCTCGGAGACGCGCCGAAGCCCGTCTGCGAGGGCCGAGGATCGTTCCAGTTTGCCATGTGCTTGCACTTTCTCCATTGCGGGCAAAAATCGCCCATGCCGGCAATATCGGCCTTCCGCGCCCCGCTTTCAAGCGAAACCGGTGCCCGGAAAATGTGACAAAATGTATTCCCGGGCAGTGCCCGCCGATCAGCCGGCGGCGCGGGCTTCCTCGGTCATTTCCGCGCTGCGATCGCGGGCCGCGCGCAGCGTATCGCGCATCAGGCTGGCAAGCCGATCATCGGCATCGAGCACGTCGAGCCCCTTTTGCGTGGTGCCACCCGGACTGGCAACGCGGCGGGCCAGTTCGCCCGGGCCATGCTCCGACGCAGCGGCCAGCGCCGCGGCGCCATCGACCATGGCCAATGCCAGGCGATCGGCCTGCGCACGCGGCAGGCCGAGATCGGCAGCACCGGCCGCCAGGGCATCGATGACGCGATAGATGAACGCCGGGCCCGAACCAGCCAGCGCGGTAACCAGGTCCATCTCCGCCTCTTCAGAAAGCCATTCGGCCGTGCCGAGCGGGGCCATCAGCTGCGTGACTTCGGCATTGATCGCCGCATCGCCATCACCCACCAGCGCGATGGGCGACTTGCCCAGGGCCGCGGCCAGGTTGGGCATGACCCGCACCACCGCGCCAGCCTGCGGAAACCGCGCGCGCAAGGTGGCGAGGTCAACCCCCGCCAGGATCGACAGCACGATCGTGCCCTGCCCCACCAGCGGCGCAATCGCCGGCGTGGCGGCGGCAAGGCCCTGCGGCTTGAAGCCCAGCAGCACGAAACGGGGCGGCGCTTCGCCGGTCGGCGCGGTGCGCAGCAGGCGCACGCCAGCCGGCGCCTGGGGCAGATGCGGATCGACCACGGTAAAGGCCGCCGGGGCAATGCCGCTGGCGAGCCAGCCGGTCAGCATCGCGCCGCCCATGTTGCCACAGCCGAACTGGAGGAAGGAATAGGTCATCAGCAAATGGCTCCGAATTCAGGCTTCGCCGGCGGCATCGACCAGCGCGCTGGCCAGCGCATCGGCCGGGCTCTTGTCACCCCACAGGATGAACTGGAAGGCGGGATAGAAACGGTCGCATTCGTCCACGGCCGCTTCGATCGCCACCTGCGCCTGGTGCAGGCTGAGCAGGCCGTCGTCGCCCAGCATCAGCCCGTGGCGGTAAAGCAGCACGCTGCCGTTGGACCAGATATCGAAGTGCCCCAGCCAGACCTGCTCGTTAATCAGGGCCATGACCTCGAACATCGCGCCACGCTTGTCATCGGGCACGCGGATATCGGGCAGCGAGAGGATTTGCAGCACATGGTCTTCGGGGCGCCAGATGCAGCGCAACTGGTACGTGGCCCAGGAGCCCTGCACTTCGCCATGGATCTCGTCGTCCGACACGAATTCGCAGGGCCAGCCGCGCGCTTCGAACAGCGAGGCGAGCATGTCTACCGGCGCGGCGTCGTCGCGGTCGCTGTCGTCGTGGCCGGTTCGCATCATCACGCCCCCTCACACGGTGCCCATGCCAGCGAGAATGCCAGCGCCTTAACCAGCGACCGTGGTTTCCATTCGTTCCATCGCGGAGCGATTGGCCGCCGACAATCGACCGTTAGCCCAGCCTTGGGCAAAACTCGACAACGCTGTGCAAAACTTGTGGACAAGCGCCGCCACGCCCACCCCGGCATCACGCTTTGGGGCAGGCGCGGCAGAATCACTTGGCCGAAACGCTGTCCATCGCCTGGCCGGCGGGGCTGTCGAACTGGAACGCGCCGACGCCCTTGGCCTTGAGCTTGGCCACGAATTCCTGCGCAGCGGCATCGCTCGGAAACGGCCCGGTGACCAGGCGATAGACCCGGTTCCACGATGTGACGTATGCCTTGCGCCCGTGCAGTTCGGGCGCCTTGGCCTGAAGCCCGGCCCATTCCTTGCCCATCTTGGCGCGGTTGCCGCCGGTCAGGACCTGCACCCAGGTGCGTGCCGGATTGGCAGCGAGGCGCTTGGCCTCTTCCTTGGCCTTGCGCGCTTCCTCGGCCTTCTTGGCATCGGCCAGCTTCTTTTCAGCGGCCGCCTTCTTTTCGGCAGCGGCCTTCCTGGCGTCGGCCAGCTTCTTGGCCTCGGCCGCCTTGCGCGCCTCGATCGCGGCGCGTTCGGCCGCCGCACGTTCGTTGGCCGCCTGGATCGCGGCGATATCGACCGCCACGGTGGGGCGCTGCTGTTCTTCGGCGGGGGCGGTAAAGCCGGCAAAGAGCGTGGCAAAGCCATCGGGCGAAGGCGCCGCGCCAGCCGGCACTGGCTGCGGCGCGGGAGTAGGCGCCAGTTGGGCCGGTGCTGGCGAGGTCGGCTGGGGCTGCGGTTGCGCTTGCGCCAGGGTTTGCGGCGCGGGCAGCGGCGATGCGGCGGGCTGCGCCATGGCCGTCTGCACCGGTGCGGGCGGGGTATAGGCCGGTGCGCTGGGCACGGGCCGGGCCGCGGGAACCGGCGGCAGGACAATGGCCGGTGTGGGCGCAGGCGCCGGCGAATAGCTGGGCGTGGGCGCTGGCGGATAGCTGGGCGCCGGGGCTGGCGCAGATGTCACCGGCGCGGCGGCAGGGCGGGTCGCCGTGGGAATGCTCGGCAAGGGCTGCGCCACGCTGTTCTGCGCCAGTTGGGTCGGCGCAGTGCGGGTCGGCGCAGTGCGGGTCGGCGCCGGAATGCTTGGCGCAGGTGTCGGGATAATGCGTCCGCGACGATCACGGCGGATCACCGGCGTAGCGGCAGCCGGCGTGGTCGGGGCGGCCTGGGCCAGCAAGACCGGCGCCTGGCGCGGATGGCTTTGCGCGTATTGCACGATCTGCGGATCATCGCGGCCGATATCGGCGGCACGCGGGAAGCGCCCGAAATTGGCGGCGGCGGCCTGCTGCGCCGGGGTCAGCCGCGTCAGATAGCGCAGATAGGGCGCGATGCCGGCGGCCAGTTGCGGCGGCATGGAGGCATTGGCGACCGTCACCGCCTCATCAGGCTGGCCGGCAATGGCGAGGATGAAGGTGCGCACACGCCAGGCGGCGCGATCGGACTGCGCGATCTGGGGCGCCAGCACCCGCTCGGCACCGGCACGATCGCCGCCGATGGCCAGGCTCAAGGCCAGGCGGCGGGTAACCTCGGCATCGGGCGCGCGGGCCAGGGCCTGCTGGTAATAGCGCTGCGCCACGGCGTTATCGCCCACCAGATCGTGCGCCAGGCCGCGATCGCCGGCCATGGCGGCCTGATCGGCCCCGGCACGCTCTGCATCATCAAAGGCGCGGATCGCGGCAACCGGATCGTTGTGGCGCAGCACCGCCTTGCCGATCTGCGCCTTGATGCGGCCATTGCCCGGCGAAACCTCGTCAGCGCGGCGCAGGAAGCCGAGTGCGGCATCGACATCACCCAGCGCCATCGCGGCATTGCCGGCATCGAGCAGCGCATCGGGATTGCGCGGATCGCGCGCCAGGCGGGCAAGCGCGGCATCGAGCGTCTGCCCGTCGCCGGTTGGCACCGGCTGCACCACCGGGCGCGACACGCTGCCGGTCTCGATCGGGGCGGCGCTGGTGGTGGGCAGCGGCTGCACCACCGGGCTCGATACCATTGGCAGCGGCGCCACCGGGCGCGCGACCGGGCGGGCAGTGCGGCTGCCCGGCGTATCGAGCACCGATTGCTGCGGCATCTGCGAAAGATCCTGCGCCAGCACCGGCGCGGTTGCGCCGACCAGCAGGGCAAGCGCCAAGGCGGTGCGCGCGGCGCCACGAAGCTGATTCGGGCGAGCGGGGAAAGTCTGGAATGTCATCGTGGCGCCGCCTTAGTCTATTGCGTCTTAAGCCAGAACAACAAGCCGCCACTCTCGCTGGGGAAAGTGGCGGCCTGATGACGGCATCGGGAAGATGGCATCGTAAAAATGGCAGGGCAGCGGGCGGTCATCACCGACGACCGCCCGCGCCGATCACTGGTTGTTCTGGCGACCCAGGAAGCGCGGGATGCTGAGCGAAGCGGAATCCTCGCTCTCTTCCGCGTCTTCCGTGCGGGCCGCCCCGCGCGAGAGATTGGCCATGCGTTCGAACAGCGTGCTGCCACCTGCCCCACCGCCAACACGCGGGGTCGGGCGTTCCGGCTCGGCCCCGGCGCCAAGGCCCAGGCGCGGCGTGGGCGCAGCCGGCGCCGGATCGATGGTATAGTCCTGGGCCGGATCGGCACCGAGATCGAACGTCAGGTCCAGCGGATCATCGGCCGGCGGCGTTGCTTCCGGCTCGGGCGCCCAGGCCTGGGCCGGGGCAGCCGGCGGCGTGGCCGGGGCCGCAGGCGGCGGCGTGGCGGCGGCAGGTGCCTGTGGCGCACTGGGCATGGCGATCGCCGGACGCGGCGCGGCGGCCGGGGTAAAGGCCGGGCCACGCGTGCCGCCGGGCAGATTCACCGGGCGGGCAGCCTGTTCGGCCTGCTCCATGCTCTGTTCGATGCCGGTGGCCACCACCGAAACGCGGATCTTGCCGTTGAGATCGGGATTGAACGCCGAACCCCAGATGATGTTGGCATTGGGATCGACCAGTTCGCGGATGTGGTTGGCCGCTTCGTCCACTTCCAGCAGCTTCATGTCGTCGCCGCCGATGATCGAGATGATCACGCCCTTGGCGCCCTGCATCGACACGCCATCGAGCAGCGGATTGGCAATGGCGCGTTCGGCCGCTTCGAGCGCGCGGTTGGGGCCTTCGCCCTCACCCGTGCCCATCATCGCCTTGCCCATTTCGCCCATGACCGAGCGCACGTC
This sequence comes from Novosphingobium sp. GV079, assembly GCF_003058045.1. Lineage (NCBI taxonomy): Bacteria > Pseudomonadati > Pseudomonadota > Alphaproteobacteria > Sphingomonadales > Sphingomonadaceae > Novosphingobium > Novosphingobium sp. GV079. Next base: position 188,816 of record NZ_QBUE01000003.1, read on the forward strand.
GGCAAAGTCGAGGTTGATCAGGCCGGGCATGATCATCAGGTCGGTGATCGAGCGCACACCCTGCTGGAGCACTTCGTCGGCCAGCTGGAACGCTTCCTTGAAGGTCGTCTCCGCCTTGGCCACCAGGAACAGGTTCTGGTTGGGAATGACGATCAGCGTATCGACGTGCTTTTGCAGTTCCTCGATGCCGGTTTCGGCCGAGCGCATGCGGCGCGTGCCTTCAAACAGGAACGGCTTGCTGACCACGCCCACGGTGAGCACGCCCTTGCGGCGCGCTGCCTCGGCAATCACCGGCGCAGCGCCGGTGCCCGTGCCGCCGCCCATGCCAGCGGCGATGAACACCATGTGCACGCCATCGAGAATGCGCTCAAGCTCGGGCAGGGTTTCTTCGGCGGCGGCGCGGCCCACTTCGGGGCGGGCACCGGCACCAAGGCCCTGCGTGATCGCCGGCCCAAGCTGGATGCGGTTTTCCGCGATCGAATTGTTCAGCGCCTGCGCGTCGGTGTTGCACACGACGAAGTCGACGCCTTCGATATTGGCGCCGATCATGTTGGCGATGGCGTTGCCGCCTGCGCCGCCCACCCCGATCACCGTGATACGGGGCCGAAGCTCGTCGATGGCCGGCGGTCCGATGTTGATGCTCATGTCGGTCTCCCTTACGGGTTGGCCCTTGCGGGTCGGGCGGTTGGGACGGGTCGAAGGCCGGAACGGCCGAAATGCGGATTATCCAGCTTTGGCACGGAACGTTTCATCGAATCAAAGGCGATCGGCGCTTTTCCACAAGATCGATCTCCTATTTCGCGCCGAAATCGGCCGATCCGGTTGCTTCGTGCGACGAAAGGCCGGGATCGGTGCCATAACCGTTAAAAATATTCCTTGAGCGCGCGCACGATCCGCCGCCCCCAGCCCCACAGCGTGGTCGAGCCGCCGCCTTGCGCTGCCATCGTCAACTTGCGGATATCGATCGGATCGGACGCAGCATGCAGCACCAGGCCCACCAGCGTGGACGAACTGGGCGTGGCATGGCCCTGCGGCAGGCCCAGCATGGCCGGCGGCGCGCCGATGCGCACCGGCCGCCCCAGCGCCGACTGGGCATAGTCGGCCAGCCCCGGCAACTGTGCACCCCCGCCGGTGAGCACGACCTGCTGGCCCCGCGTGCCGGTAAAGCCCATGGCCTTGAGGCAGCGGCCCAACTCGTCGGTAAAATGACCAAGTTGCTGGGTGATCACCGAAATCAGCTCGGCACGGGGAATCCGGTTCTTGTCATCGGCATGGCGCGCCACTGGCCCTGCCCCTTCCGGATCGCCGGGGGCATTGACGGGAATCATCTCGCGATGGTCGGCCGGGCTGGCAATGGCCGAACCCGACATGCACTTGAGGCGCTCTGCCTGATAACGGCGAATGCCAAAGGCCGAGGCGACGGCATCGGTGATATCGCCCGAGCCGAACGGCAGCACCTGCATGCCCAGCAGCATGCCCCCGGCATGGACCGACACGGTGGTCACCTCGGCACCGAAATCGACGAGAGCCACGCCCAGATCACGCTCTTCCGGCATCAGGCAGGCAAGCCCGGCCGCGACCGGCGCTGCCACCACGCCATCCACCTTGAGGTGCGCGTTCTCCACCGTTTCGCGGATGTTGCGGATCGGTGCGCCATCGGCGAGCATGACGTGGATATCCACCGCCAGGCGATCGGCATGCAACCCTTTGGGATTGGGCACGCCATGCGCGCCATCGAGCGTATAATGCGCCGGCTGGGCATGCAGCACGGTGCGACCATCGGGCTGGATCACATCACGCGCGGCCACCAGCAGGTGCTGGATGTCATCATCCTCGATCCGCCGGCCGCCGATCTCCACCTCGACCTGCGCGGTGGAACTGGCCAAGCCCGCGCCGGCACAGCCGACCAATACCTGGGTGACCGAAGTATTGGCCATCTTTTCGGCGCGCTCGATCGCGTCGCGCACCGAATGGGTCGCGGCCAGCATATCGACCACATAGCCGCGCTTGATCCCTTGCGAGGCGCGGTGGCCCGAGCCGAGCACGACCAGTTCGCCCGCTTCGGACAGGCCAGCGATCATCGCCGAGGTGCGGAACGAGCCAAGATTGACGGCGGCAAAGACCTTGGTGATGCGGGGTGCAGCCACGGGCGGTTCAGTCCTTCGCCTTGGCGGCGGCCTTGGCCTTGGCCTTGTCGCGCTGTTCCTGGGCCAGCTCGTCAGCATGGCCGGGCACCAGCAGATAGGTGCGGTCCTTGGCGCGCATGTCAAAGCTCGCCACCTTGCCGCCGAGCAGTCGATTGACCCCGTCCATCCGCGCAAATTCGAGCAGCGCGGCGGCCGATTCGTCGGCGCCTTCGGGCAGGGCCAGCACCTGGCCTGTCTTGAACGTCAGGTTCCAGCGGCGGTTGCCGATCCATTCCGCCTCGGCCACCTGCGGCTTGAGCGCGGGCGCGGCATCGAGCAGGTGGTTGAGATCGGGCACCCGCGCCGCGGCGCCATCGCCCGACAGCACGAACATGCCCTTGGCCCGGGCCGGGCTCACCGGCTCCAGCTCATGCCCGGTTTCGTCGATCAGCATCAGCTGGTCGCCCTTGCGCAGCACGCCATGCGGGGTGCGCTCCACCACGTCGACCACCAGCGTATCGGGCAATTGCCGCGAGACGCGCGCATCCTTGACCCACGGCAGGCCGAGCAGCGTTTCGCGCAGGGCCGCCACGTCCACCCGCGACATCGCCTGGTCGCGCTGGCCCAGCACCTTTTCATAGATGGTCAGCTCGTTCATGCGCTTGACCCCGCGCACTTCCACCCGCTTCACATCGAAACCCGCGCCATGGGAAAGGCGCGCCACTTCGCTTTCCATCAGCGCTGGAACCCCGGCGATATTGGCCACGGTCCACACCGCGACGGCCGCGGTGCCCAGGATCACGGTCAACAGGATCCGGTGCAGCGTTTCCTCGCTGAACGGCTGCACGCGCATGACATGGCCGATGGCAGAGCCGGTCTGCTTGCGCGCCGTCTGCACCTTGGCCTTGGCCCCGCGCTGCGCGGCCACCCGCCGCACGCCCTTGCCACCACGCCGGATCGTCTGCGCCATGGTCAGCCAGCCCCCTTCCTGGTCTTGGCGGCGGCCGCATCCTTGATCGCCTCGGCCAGGATCGCCTCGACCAGGTCGGGATAGTCCATGCCCAGGTGGCGCGCCTGTTCGGGCACGAGGCTGAGCGGGGTCATGCCCGGCTGGGTGTTCACCTCGAGCAGGAACAGCCCCTCCACCCCGCGCTCGTCGTCCCAGCGGAAATCGGAACGGCTGGTGCCCTTGCAGCCCAGCAGCTTGTGCGCGCGCAAGGCAATGTCCTTGCACGCCTGGGCGATATCATCGGGGATTTCGGCGGGGCAGACATGCTCGGTCAACCCGTCGGTATACTTGGCATCGAAATCGTAAAAGCCGGTCTTGGGCTTGAGCTCGGTGACCATCAGCGCCTGGTCGCCCAGCACCGCCGTGGTCAGTTCGCGGCCACGGATGAACGGCTCGGCCAGCAGTTCGTCGAATTCCTGCCAGGGGCCGCGCGCATCCGGGCTGATCGGATTGCCATAGTTGCCTTCGGCGCTGACGATCGCCACGCCCACCGACGATCCTTCGTTGACCGGCTTCAACACATAGGGCCGCGGCAGCGGATCGTGGCTGTAGAGTTCTGCGGTCTTGACCACGCGGCCGCCGGGCATGGGAATGCCGTGGGGCACGAGCGCCTGCTTGGTCAGTTCCTTGTCGATGGCGATGACCGAGGTGGCCAAGCCCGAATGGGTATAGGTCAGCCCCATCAGGTCCATCATGCCCTGCACCGTGCCGTCTTCACCGGGCGTGCCGTGCAGCGCGTTGAACACCACGTCGGGCGCGGCCTCTGCCAGGCGCAGCGCCACGTCACGGCCCATGTCGATCCGCGTGACGGTGTGCCCGCGCGCCTCAAGCGCGCAGGCCACGCCTTCGCCGCTGGTCAGCGAGACCGGTCGCTCGCTCGACCAGCCGCCCATCAAAATCGCCACATGAAGCCGGGGCAGATCTGTCATGGCAGATTCTCGTGCTTGATTCGGCCCACCCGCTTGATTTCCCACTGCAACTCCACGCCTTGTGTCTGTTTCACACGGGCCCGCACATCTTCGCCCAGCGCCTCGATCTCGGCGCTGGTGGCGGTACCGGTGTTGATCAGGAAGTTGGTGTGCTTTTCGCTCACCTGTGCGCCGCCCAGGGTCAGGCCACGGCACCCGGCGGCATCGACCAGCGCCCAGGCCTTGTGCCCATCGGGGTTCTTGAACGTGGAACCGCCGGTCTTGCTGCGCAGCGGCTGGCTTGCCTCGCGCGCGGCGGAAATGCGGTCCATCTCGGCCTGGATCGCCTCGGGCTCTCCCGGTTGCCCGCGAAAACGCGCGGAGACCACGATGCTGCCATCGGTCAGCTCGGAATGGCGATAGGCATAGCCCAGTTCTGCCACCGACAGACGCGCCAGTTCGCCAGTGCGCATCACCACGTCGCAATCGACCAGGATGTCCTTGACCTCGCGGCCATAGGCGCCACCGTTCATGCGCACGAAGCCGCCGACTGTGCCGGGGATCGAGCGCAGGAATTCCAGCCCAGCAATCCCCGCATCGCGCGCGGTGGACGACACCAGGATGCCCGAGGCGCCACCCCCGCAATCGAGCGTGACGGCATCGACCGCCCTGACTTTGGCGAAGGGCTTGCCCAGCCGCACCACCACGCCCGGCACGCCGCCATCGCGCACGATGAGGTTGGACCCCAGTCCCAGCGCCATGACCGGCAATTGCGGATCGAGCGCTGCCAGGAACGCCTGCAGATCGGCCACGTCCTTGGGTTCATAGAGCCAGTCGGCGGTGCCGCCCGACTTGAACCAGACCAGCGGGGCAAGCGGGGCGTTGGGGGTGAGCTTGCCGCGAAGCTCGGGCGTGGCTTCCACCACCCCCTGACCCCCTCCTCTGAAGAGGAGGGGGGGATTGGCATTGGAAGCCCCCTCCTCTTTAGAGGAGGGGGTTTGGGGGTGGTGTTGCGACGTTTCCATCACCCCTCACCCCGCAACGCCACGATCGCCGGCGCCAGGCCGGCCGCCCACTTGGTAATATCGCCAGCCCCCAGGCACACGACCATGTCGCCAGCCTGAAGCTGCGGCGCCAGTTCGGCGGCCAAGGCTTCCGGCCCGGCGATCAGATGCGCGCTGCGGTGGCCGCGCGCCTTGACGCCTTCGACCATGGCGGCGCTGTCCACGCCCTCGATCGGCTGTTCGCCAGCGGGATAGACCGGCGCGGCATAGACCACGTCGGCATCGTTGAACGCGCCCTGGAAATCTTCCATGTGGTCACGCAGGCGGGTGAAGCGGTGCGGCTGGACCACGGCGATCACCCGGCCACGCACGCCTTCACGCGCGGCAGCCAGCACGGCGCGGATTTCCACCGGGTGATGGCCATAGTCATCAATCACCGCCACCTCGCCACCGGGCACGGCAACCTCGCCCACCTTGGTAAAGCGGCGCTTGACCCCGCCGAACTTGGCAAAGCCCGTGCGCACCAGATCGTGCGGCACGCCCATTTCCACCGCCACGGCAATCGCGGCCAGCGCGTTCTGCACGTTGTGGCGGCCGGGCATCGGCAGGTGAATGTCTTCGATCCGCTGGAACGAGCCATCGCGCTGGCGCAGCACGGCGGTGAAGCGGTTGCCGCCCGGTTCGGGAGTCACGCCTTCGCCGCGCACGTCGGCCTGGGCGGAAAAGCCATAGGTCACCACGCGGCGATCGCGCACCTGCGGGATGATCGCCTGCACTTCGGGATGGTCGATGCACAGCATCGCCGCGCCATAGAACGGCACGTTCTCGATGAATTCGACAAAGGCACGCTTGACCTTCTCGAACGAGCCATAGTGATCGAGATGCTCGGGATCGATGTTGGTGACCACCGCGATCGTGCCATCGAGCCGCAAGAACGAGCCATCGCTCTCGTCGGCCTCCACCACCATCCAGTCGCTGTCACCCAGGCGGGCGTTGGAGCCGTAGGAGTTGATGATGCCGCCGTTGATCACCGTGGGATCGACGCCGCCAGCATCGAGCAGGCAGGCCACCAGCGACGTAGTCGTGGTCTTGCCATGCGTGCCCGCCACCGCGACGGTGTTTTTCAGGCGCATCAGTTCAGCCAGCATTTCCGCGCGGCGCACCACGGGAATGCGCGCTTCCAGCGCGGCCACCACTTCGGGATTGTCGCGCTTCACCGCAGTGGAGGTCACCACCACCTGGGCATTGGCGACGTTTTCCGTGCACTGGCCGATCATCACCGGGATGCCGCGTGCGCGCAGCCCTTCAACGACATAGCTTTCCGCCATGTCTGACCCCTGCACGGCATAGCCCATGTTGTGCATCACTTCGGCAATGCCCGACATGCCGATGCCGCCGATGCCGACGAAATGGATCGTGCCGATTTCGACGCCGACACCCTTCATGCTTCATTCTCCAAAGCCAGCGCTTCGCCGCCAGCCGTTGCCGGGGCGGCCGCCTTGCCGTCAACCCGGATCACATCCATCAGCGGCGCACCGCCAAACCCTTCGACCAGATCAGCGAGGTCTTCGACCGCGCGCGGCAAGCCGCAGTTCCGCGCGGCATGGGCGGCATTGGCCAGCCCAGTAGGATTCATCGCCATGGCCTGAATCTGCTTGGCCAGTTCCTTGGGCGTGAAGCCGGGCTGGCGGATCGCGCGGGCGCCGCCGGCCTTGACCATTTCGCGGGTGTTGGCGGCCTGGTGATCGTCCGTGGCGATCGGCAGCGGCACCAGGATCGCCGGGCGGCCCACGGCGGTAAGCTCGGCAATGGTCGATGCGCCAGCGCGGCCGACGAACAGGTGGGCGCCGGCGAGCCGGCTCGCCATGTCTTCGAAATAGGTGCCCAGTTCGGCGGGAATTTCATGCGCGGCATAGCGCGCGCGCACGGCTTCCAGGTCTTCGGGGCGGCACTGCTGCGTCACTTGCAGGCGGTGGCGCAGCGCGGGCGGCAGCATGGCCAGGCCATCGGGCACGACCTGAGCCAGCACCGACGCGCCCTGGCTGCCCCCGGTCACCAGCACGCGGAACAGGCTGTCTTCGGAAAATTCCGGGAACGGCTCGCCGCGCAGAGCCAGCACTTCAGGGCGCACCGGATTGCCCACCAGGTGTACCTTACCCCACCAGCGCGGATCGAGGCGATCCACCTCGGGATAGGCGGTGGCGATGGCATCGACGCCCTTGGCCAGGTAGCGGTTAACCCGGCCCAGCACGGCGTTCTGTTCGTGGATCACCGTGGGAATGCGCGCCGCACGCGCCGCCAGCAGGGCGGGCAGCGCCGGGTAGCCGCCAAAGCCGATCACGCACGACGGCGCAAAGCTTTCGAACAAGCGCAGCGCCATCGAGCGGCCCTGCCAGATCGCGCGCAGGCCCTTGAGCAGGGCAACCGGGTTCTTGCCCAGGCGCCCGGCGGGCAGCACATGAGCAGTTAGGAAATCGGGCTTGCCGGGAATCTTGGCGCCGCGCGCATCGGTGATCAGCGCCACGTGATGGCCGCGCGCGTGCAGTTCGGTGGCCAGGGCAAAGGCGGGAATCAGGTGGCCGCCCGTACCGCCAGCGGCCAGCACGAAGTGGCGCGATACGCCGGGTTGAGGTTGTGCAGTCATTTGCGCGTCAATTCGCCCAGATGGAAGGTTTCGCGCGTCAGATAGGGGTTGCGGCGCGTGATGGCGAGCAGGAAACCGACACCCAGCAACAGCGCGATGGTGGACGAACCGCCATAGCTGATCAGTGGCAGCGTCATCCCCTTGGACGGGAACAGTTGCAGGTTGACCAGGATGTTGATGAACGCCTGCCCCGCCAATTGCGCGGTCAGGCCGGTGGCTGCCAGCACGGTGAACAGGTCTTCCTCGTCCACCAGGCGCAGCAGCACCCGCAGCACGATGGCGCAATAGAGGATCACCACGATCGCGCAGGAGATCAGGCCGAACTCTTCCCCAATCACCGAAAAGATATAGTCGGTGTGCGCCTCGGGCAGCGCGTTCTTGCGCGCACCCAGCCACAGGCCAGTGCCGCTCCACCCGCCGGCCACCAGCGTGCGCATGGCCAGGTCCACCTGGTCGAACTCTGCCCCGCCCGACAGGAAGTTGTCGATGCGGTGCGTGGCGTTGGGATAGAAGAGATAGGCCAGGATCACCGCCACGATTGCCCCGCCCATCGCCCAGCCCACCCGCGCCAGCGGTAGGCCCGACAGCAGCACGAGCACGAACCACACCCCGGCAAACAGCACGGTAGAGCCGAAATCGGGCTGCGCCATCAGCAGCACCGCCACCACCAGCATCGGCACCATCGACAGGCGGATCACCGGCATGTGCGGATCGCGCACTTTCCACGACAGGATCCACGCGACGGCAATGGCAAAGCCAGGCTTGAGGAATTCGGATGGCTGGATGCCCAGCACCCAGCGTTTGGCGCCCTTTACCTCGGTGCCCATGATCGGCACCAGGATAAGGGCCACGACCATCACGCCGGCCAGCATGATCGCTGCGCGCCGCGCGGTATCCTTGGGCAGCAGCGACACTGCAAACATGCCGAGCAGGCCAAGCCCCTGCATTTCCAGCTGGCGCCAGAAGAAATAGAGATCGCCCAGCGCCTTTTGATGGGTGGAGAGGCGATGCGCGCTGGCCGGAGAGGCCGCGGCCACGGCAATCGCGCCCACGATCATCAAGACCAGGATCAGGCCCAGCAGCACGCGATCGATCTCGCGCCACCAGATCACCAGTTCGCTGCGCCGCGTGCGCCGGAAGCGCTGCATCGCCGAGGCCGAAGCCGCCGTGGCGGCAGGCGCGGTGCCCGATGCCGGGGGCAGAACGGGGCCGCCGGAAGCCATGCCGGTCAGTTCCCTGCCGTGAGGGCGGCGACGATCTGGCGGAAGCATTCGCCGCGCGCCTCGAAATCGCGGAACTGGTCGAAACTGGCACAGGCCGGCGACAGCATGATCACATCGCCCGGCACGGCCTGCGCCATGGCGGCACGCACGGCATCGCCCAGCATCTCGGCGCGCGTCACCGGCAGTACCGGCTCCAGGATTTCGGCAAAGCGCGGGCCCGCCTCACCAATGGTATAAGCGTGCACGACATGGCTGAAATGCGGCGCGCACTCGTCAAGATCATCGCCCTTGGGCAGGCCGCCAACGATCCAGTGGATGCGCGGAAAGGCGGCCAGCGCCGGCGCGGTGGAAGCCGGATTGGTGGCCTTGCTGTCGTTCACGAACAGCACACCATCCTTTTGCGCCACGCGTTCCATGCGGTGGGGCAGCCCCACGAAGCTGGCGAGGCCCGCCTCGATCGTCGCCTCGTCCAGTCCAAGATAGCGCGCCGCGCCCACCGCCGCCGCCGCATTGGCGCGGTTGTGCGGGCCCTGTAGCGATGGCCACTGCGCCGGATCACCGGGCAGATCGATCGCGTTGATGAAAGTGAAGTTGGCGCCTTCCGGGGCAAAGCGCAGCACGTCGTCGTCAAGCTCTGCCCGCATGTCCACCAGCGCGAGGTGGCCCGGCGCCTGCATGCCAAACAGCCGCGCCTTGGACGCGACATAACCATCGTAGCCGTCGTAACGATCAAGGTGATCGGGGCTGAGGTTGAGCAGGATCGCCACATCGGCATCGAGCCGCTGCGTCAGATCGATCTGATAGCTCGACAGTTCCAGCACATAGACGCCGCCAGCGGGTAGCGGCTGCTGTTCGAGGATCGGCTTGCCGATATTGCCGCCCATCAAGGTGGGCACGCCCGCCTGCTGCAACAGATGATGGGTCAGCGCCGTGGTGGTGGACTTGCCGTTGGTGCCGGTAATCGCCACCACGCGATGGGGCGGCAGATCGCCGCGCGCCTGGGCAAACAGTTCGATATCGCCGATCACCGGCACGCCAGCGGCGCGGGCATGGGCGGCGATCGGATGGCGGTTGAGCGGCACGCCGGGGGAAACCACGATCCCGGCAAAACCGGCCAGATCGATCGCCAGCGGATCAGCCAGGGTCACGCGCCCTTCCAGCGCGGCGCGCGGTTCCTCGCGCGCGTCCCACGCGGTGACCAGTGCGCCGCTGGCCAGCAGGCATTCCACCGTGGCCATGCCCGAGCGCGCCAGGCCGAGCACGGCATACTTTTTTCCAGCAAAGGCAGGCGAGACGATCATCGCACCTTCAGCGTGGCAAGGCCAAGCAGCGCCAGCACGATCGAGACGATCCAGAAGCGGATCACCACGGTCGATTCCTTCCAGCCGAGCTGCTCGAAATGGTGGTGGATCGGGGCCATGCGGAACACCCGCTTGCCCGTGCGCTTGTAGACGAAGACCTGGACGATCACCGAAACGGCTTCCATCACGAACAGCCCGCCGACGATCGCCAGCACGATTTCATGGTGCGCGGCCACCGCGATCACGCCCAGCGTGCCGCCCAGCGCCAGGCTGCCGGTGTCGCCCATGAACACCGCCGCCGGCGGCGCGTTGAACCACAGGAACGCCAGGCCCGCGCCCATCACGGCAGCGCAATAGATCGCCAGTTCACCCGCACCCGGCACATGGGGAATGCCCAGGTAATGGGCATAGTCGGCGCGGCCCGCCAGATAGGCGATGATCGCAAAGGTGCCGCAGGCGATGATCACCGGCATGATCGCCAGCCCATCGAGCCCGTCGGTCAGGTTCACGGCATTGCCCGCGCCCACGATGACGAAGGCGGCGAACACGAAATAGAACGGCCCCAGCGGGATATAGAGGTTGCTGAACACCGGGACGTAGAGATTGGTTTCGGTCACCACCAGCCACGCGGCGATCCCGGCGATCACGAATTCCAGCAGCAGGCGCACCTTGGCCGGCACGCCCTGGTGGGCATATTTGGTGACCTTGTCGTAATCGTCCATGAAGCCGATCAGGCCAAAGCCGAGCGTGACGATCAGACAGGCCCAGACATAGCGGCTCGACAGGTCCATCCACAGCAGCAGGCCCAGCACCAGCGCCGTCACGATCATCAATCCGCCCATCGTCGGCGTGCCGCGCTTGGCCAGGTGGCTTTGCGGCCCATCCTCGCGGATCGGCTGGCCCTTGCCCTGGCGCATGCGCAGCATGTTGATGAAGCGCGGCCCGATCAGCAGCCCGATCAACAGCGCGGTCAGCAGCGACGCCCCGGCCCGGAACGACTGATAGCGAAAGAGATTGGTCAGGCCTTCATAATGCAGCCAGTGAGCCAGGAGATAGAGCATTCACCGTTCCTTGTCAGGCCAGCGCCCTGACCCCAACAGGTCAACCAGCGCGCCCAGACCAACCGAATTCGAACCTTTTACGAGGATGGCGTCCCCGCCCGCAATGCCGATCCGCGCCAGCACGTCTGCTGCCTCGGCACTCGTTTGCACATGATCGACTTGCAGGGGCGCTGCAAGCGCGGCCCCGTCGCTTTTCCCCAATGCGGCGGCCAATGCCGCCATTTCGGGGCCAACGAGCACGGCATGGGCAATGCCGGCGGCCAGCACGGACCCAGCCAGTTCGGCGTGATAGCGATCTTCATCGGCGCCCAGTTCGCGCATTGCGCCCAGCACCGCGATGCGCCGCGCCGCAGGCGTGGCGCCCAGGCCCGCGAGCGTTACGGCCATCGAGGCAGGATTGGCATTATAGCTTTCGTCGATCACCAGCGCGGTGCCGCTGCCATCGCCGCCATCGACAGCCACCTGATGGCGTGCGCCACGCCCGGCCAGCCCGGCCATTTCAGCCAGCGCTAGGCCGGCCGCACCCAGGTCTCCACCCACGGCGCGCACGGCGGCCATCACCGCCAGCGAATTGATCACCCAGTGATCGCCCGGCTGCGCCACGGTATAGCACAACTTACCGCCGCCTTCGCCGAAACCACCCAGGTCGGCCGTGACGAGCGAGCCACCGCCAGGCGCCGGCACCACATCGAGCAGGCGCACATCGGCATGGGCCGCACGGCCGAAGGCGATGATCACGCCGGCATGCTGGGCCGCCTTGGCGCGCAGGCGTTCATAATGCGGGCTGTCGGCCGGGATGATCGCGATGCCGCCCGCCTCCAGCCCTTCGAAGATTTCGCCCTTGGCATCGGCGATGGCTTCCTCGCCGCTAAAGTGGCCGATGTGCGCGGGCGCGATGGTGGTGACGATGGCCACATGCGGGCGCACCAGCCGGGTGAGCGCCGAAAGCTCTCCGGCATGGTTCATGCCCATCTCGAACACGCCGAACTGAGTGCGCGCGGGCATGCGCGCCAGGCTGAGCGGCACGCCGACGTGGTTGTTGTAGCTTTTGACCGAGCGATGCGCCCGCCCCCGGCTGCCGCGATCGAGCGCGGCAAACAGCGCTTCCTTGACCGAGGTCTTGCCGGCCGATCCGGTCACCCCGATCACCCGCGCTTCGGGCGCCAGACGCGCACGCGCCGCACGGCCCAGGGCATCGAGCGCGGCGGTGGTATCGTCAACCAGCACATGCGGATGCAGCACCGAATGCTCCACCACCGCAGCGGCAGCACCCTTGCCGAATGCGCCGGTGACAAAGCGGTGGCCATCCGCGCTTTCGCCGCGCAGCGCGAGGAACAGGTCGCCCTCCATCACCTCGCGGCTGTCAAACGCCACCCCGCCCACGGCAAACGCGACAGAGGCCTTGCCGCCGGTTGCCGCCGCGATCTCCTGCGCTGTCCACAGGGCCAGCGGGGTGTCGTCCTCGGCCTCAAGCGGCCAGTCGATCAGGGCGGCGGCTGCGGTCATCCGGTTATCTCTCCCACGCATTCACGGGCCACCTGCACGTCATCGAACGGCAGCACCCGCATGGCTTCACCACGCCCCACGATCTGTCCCTGTTCGTGGCCCTTGCCGGCCACCAGCACGATATCCCCCTTGCCCGCCTGGCCCACGGCATGGGCAATCGCGGCGCGGCGATCGGCCACTTCCACGGCGCGGCCATCGCACCCGGCCATCACGGCAGCGCGGATCGCGGCCGGGTCTTCGCCACGGGGATTGTCATCGGTCACGATCACCAGATCAGACCCGGCGCAGGCCGCCGCGCCCATCGGCGCGCGCTTGCCGGTATCGCGATCGCCGCCCGCACCGATGACGGTGATCAGCCGCGCGCCGACATGCGGGCGCAGCGCGGCAATCGCCGCCTCGATCGCGTCGGGCGTGTGGGCATAGTCGACATAGACCGGCGCCCCGGCGCGGTTGATCGCCGCGCGTTCCAGCCGCCCGCGCACCGGCTGCAGGCGGGCCAGTGCATCGAGCGTTGCCGCCGCCGCGCCGCCGCTGGCGATGACCAGCCCCGCCGCCACCAGCGCGTTGGCCGCCTGATAGGCGCCAATCAGCGGCAGCGTAACCTTGCGCGTGGCGCCATCGTGCACCAGTTCCAGCACCTGGCCCAGTTGGGTCGGCGTGCGGCCAGCCAGGCGGATCGCCTCACCCTTTTCACCCACGGTCAGCGCCTTGAGGCCGCGCGCGGTGACATGGGCCAGGGCCTTGTCGCTCCAGGCGTCGTCGGCCCAGACCACCGCCGTGCCGCCCTCGGCGACCACTTCGTCAAACAGGCGCATCTTGGCCGTGAAATAGGCGTCCATGGTCTCGTGATAATCGAGATGGTCGCGGCTCAGGTTGGTAAAGCCGCCAGCCACCACACGCAGCCCTTCATTGCGGAACTGCGAAAGGCCATGGCTTGATGCTTCATAGGCAACATGGCTCACCCCTTCGCGGGCCAGGCCATGCATGTTGGCCAGGAACGTCACGATATCGGGCGTGGTCAGCCCGGTCGATACGCTTTCATCAGCCGTGGTCACGCCCAGCGTGCCGATCGAAGCGGCGGCATGGCCGGCCATGCGCCACAGCTGGCGCGTCATTTCCACGGTCGAGGTCTTGCCGTTGGTGCCGGTCACAGCCACCACGGTTTCCGGCACCGGGGCAAAGAACGGCGCGGCGAGATGCGCGAACAGGCGGCGCGGATTGGCGTCGGCGATGTGCACGGCGCCTTCCACGCGCGCTTCGGGCCGGGCGACCACCGCGACGGCGCCAGCGGCGATGGCGGCGGGAATGAAGTCTTCACCATTCACCTGCGCGCCGGCAAAGGCGCCAAACACCGTGCCCGGCGCCACCTTGCGGTTGTCGATGGCAAAGCCGGTTACGTTGATGTCAGCGGCTGCCTCGGGCAGCGCCACGCCGGCAGACCGTGCCAGCACACCCAGCTTCATTCACCTTCTCCACTGCCGATCAACGGCGAAAGATCCGAAATATCCACGTCGCGGCTGCCGTCGGGCACCACGCCCAGCAGCGGCCCGATGCGCGGCACCACGCGGCCCACAATCGGCGCCGCGTTCCAGGCCGCCGTGCGCTGGCCCGAGGTGGCCGCCGTGCCTTGCGGTTCATCGAGCATGGCGATGACCACATAGCGCGGCTTGTCCATCGGGAACGCGGCGGCAAAGGTCGCGACCAGCGACGTCTTGCGATAACCGCCATTGCCGGGCTTTTCGGCCGAGCCGGTCTTGCCGCCCACGCGGAAGCCCGAGGCATCGGCCTTGCGGCCCGTGCCATCGGCCACGATCATGCGCAGCAACTGGCGGATGCGCGCGCTGGTCGATGCCTTGAACACCCGGGTGCCGGCGGGAATGTGCGCCGGATCGACCTTGAACAGCGTGGCCGGGCGCCAGATGCCGCCATTGACCAGCGCGGCATAGGCGCAGGCCAGATGCAGCGGCGTGACGGCGATGCCGTGACCATAGCTGACCGTCATGGTGGTGATCCGGCTCCAGTCGCCAGCCTTGTTTTCGCCATGCGGCCACAGCGGGAAACCGCGCGCCGGCAGCTCGATCGTGGGGCGCTGGTTCATGTGCAGCGCCATCATCGTCTGCCTCAGCAGCGGGCCGCCCAGCTTGTCGGCCACTTGCGCGGTGACGATGTTCGACGAGTGGATCAGCGCCTCGGGCACGTTGAGCGAGGCGCCGAAGTTGTGGCTGTCATGAATGGTGCGCCCGGCAATGTGCAGCGGCGCGGTTGGATAGCGCACCGACAGATCGGTCACGACGCCGGCATCGATCGCGGCCGCAATGGTGATCGGCTTGAAGGTGGAGCCAAGCTCGTACACCTGGTTCGATACGCGGTTGAACACCAGGTCGTTGAACGCGCGGTCTGACCGATTGGGGTTGAACGAAGGGAGCGAGGCGAGCGCGATCACTTCGCCGCTATCGACATCGAGCACGATGCCGGCCGCGCCCTTGGCGTTGCTTTCCTGCATGCCGCGCAGCAGCTCGTCTTCCAGCGCACCCTGGGCGCGCGAATCGAGCGAGAGTTCCACCGGGGTGCCGCGCTGCGCCGGATCGAGCAGGCGGGGTTCGAGCACCTGCTCCATCCCGACGTGGCCCTTGCCCTCTTCATCGACGTAGCCCAGCACGTTGGCCGCGAGCGAGCCTTGCGGATAATAGCGCTGATTCTCGCGCGGGAATTCCAGCGCCGGTTCGCCCAGCGCGAACACGCGGTTGGCTTCCTCGGGCAGCACGCGCTTGCGCAGATAGCTGCCCTTGCCCGATTTCAGCCGGGCAACCAGATCCTTGTAATCGGCATCGGGAAAGATCTGCATCAAGGCGCGGGCCACTTCCTCGGGCGTCTTGACCAGGGGATTGCCCTTTTCGCCCAGCGCCTTGGGATTGAACCACAGCGAATAGGACGGGAACGCGCGGGCCAGCGGCACGCCGTTGCGATCGGTGATCTCGCCGCGCGGGGGCAGCAATGCCTCGGCCAGCGAGCGGCGATCGGGCGCCTGTTCGAACAGGCCCAGCTGCGTCAGGCGCACCAGCGCCGTCAGCGTCAGGAAGACAAAGCCCACCGCGACCACCAGGACGCGAACCTTGGCAGTGACCAGCGAACGCTGGCGCACGCTGGCCAGCTGGACGCGGCCGGTGGCGATGGCGGCCGAGGCGGTAAGCTGGTTCACCGGCTCGTCTTCACTCCTGTCTTGCGATCCCCGCGGGCACTCTTTTGCGCAGTCTTGACCGGCGGCTTGGCCTTGGCCTTCGCCTTGTCCTTGCCGCCTTTACCATCCCTGGCGTCTGCCCGGGCAGACTTGGTGCCAGCCTTAGTCCGCGCGGCGGTCTCGCGGGAAGCCTTGGACGCGGTCTTCTCCACACCTGCCGTGTGCTTGGCTGTGGTCTTGTCGTGCTTTTCGCGCTTTTCGTCGCGCGCCGCCACCGTATGGTTGGTGGCCGCATGCAGCGTGCCGAGCTTTTCGGCCAGCGTGGCGGTTGCCTGGGCATGGTCGAGCGGGCGGCTGCGCGGCTTGCCGGCGCCAGCATCATCGCTTTCCGCCTCGTGCGTTTCCGACAGCGGCCGCACCGCCGGGTGATCGCCCGACAGCGCCGGGAACGCGGCAGCGGCAATCACGCTGTCATCCACCGTGGCCACGCGGATCGGCGCGGGCGCATCAGGTTCGGCCGGCTTGCTCAACACCGCGAGTTGGCGTTCATTTTCCAGATATTGCCCGGCAACCGGGGCGACATAGCCGAATTCAAGATCGTTCCACGCCTTGAGCTGCTGCTGGTTGGCGCGCGTTTCGAACTCGGTTTCCAGGTACATCTTCTGCTGCTTGAGCGCCACGATCTGGCCCTCGGCCCGATGCACCTGGCTGCGCAGGGCATTGACCCGGAACGACAGGATCATGACCAGTGCGCCGCACACTGCAAGCAGGGCGAGCCAACCGATCGAACGCAGGCGTTGAGCAGACAGGATCATGCCGACAGGTTCCCCGCAAGCGCGCGCGCTGGGGCAGCGGTTCGCACCGCCCAGCGCAAGGTGGCAGACCTGGCGCGCGGATTGCGCGCCTCTTCTTCAGGGCCAGGGCGGATCGCCGCCGATGGCTTTTCGAACACGGCCGCAAAGGCTTGCGCCTGGGGCGGCAGATGGCGCGAGCCCGCAGGCGTGGCGCCCGCCGCCTCGCGCAGGAACTGCTTGACGATACGGTCTTCCAGGCTGTGGAAGCTGACCACGGCCAGCCGTCCGCCCGGCGCCAGCAGGCGCTCAGCCGCATCAAGCGCGGCGCGCAACTCATCCAGTTCGCCGTTCACGTGAATGCGCACCGCCTGGAAGCTGCGCGTGGCCGGGTCCTTGGCCGCCCCAGGGCGATACCCCAGCGCCTTGCGCACCACGGCGGCGAATTGCCCAGTGGTGGTCAGCGGGCGCGCGGCCACCACCGCGCGCGCGACGCGGCGCGATTGCCGCTCTTCACCGTAGATATAAAGCACATCGGCGATCTCGGCCTCGTCGGCCTCGTTCAGGAAATCGGCCGCACTCATCCCATCCTGCGACATGCGCATGTCGAGCGGACCATCGCTGGAAAAGGCAAAGCCACGCTCGCGCTGGTCAAGCTGCATCGAGCTGACCCCGATATCGAGCACCACGCCCTGCACCTGGCCAACCCCGGCTTCGGCCAGGGCGGTGGCCATTTCCGAAAAACGGCGCGGATGGAGCACGAGGGTGGGCGCGTCACCCTGGGTTTCGGGCCAGAGGCGGCCAGCAGCGATCGCATCGGGATCGCGATCAAAGGCATGGACGGTGGCGCCCTGCGCCAGGATCGCGCGGGTATAGCCGCCCGCACCGAACGTGCCGTCGACGATCACCTCGCCCGGCTGGGGTGCCAGCGCGGCGATCACTTCATCGAGCAGCACGGGAATGTGCGGGGCCTGCGCCGGCACAGCTGCCGAGGGCGGCAGGTCGGTGGGCAATTGCGCGCTCACTTGCGCTTCGCCTTTTGCGCCGCTTCGGCCATCAGCGCGCGGCAGGTCGCCTTGGCGCTGTCCCAGCCGCTGTCCATCGTGAACAGCACGTCGGGTGCCCAGATGGTGAAGAATTCCCCGCCGCCATGAAAATAAAGCGCGTCGTTCACGCTGGCCTGCTCCCCCAGGTGATCGGGCAGGATGAAACGACCGGATTCGTCAAAGCTGGCACGCAGGAAACCATAAAGCTGGGCGGCACGGGTGTCAGGGTCAAAGTCGTCGCCGCGCTTGAAGGCCATTTCCTCTTCCCGGGCAATGCGGGCGGGAAAGGTTTCCACGCGGGACAGCCCGAAACCGGTGAGGCAGGGGAACTTGTGATGGCGATCGAGGCAAAGCAGGCGCTGGCCCTGCGAAGCGTCTTTCACGGTGGCGCGGAAGTCTGCGGGCAGGACGAAGCGGTTCTTCTCGCCACGCGGCGAGAAGCCCTGCCCCCAATAGTTTGACGGTGCTCCCGCCACGTCCCGTCACCACCTTGCCCGCCGGACAAAAGCTCCCCGTCGACGGCTGATGTGCGCACACCAGCCGAACCATCCCCCACGGATGCGACATGAAAGCTTGTCCCGATGGCGCCATGCTATCGCGGGACGCCCCGGGCGAAAAGGGGAAATTGCGGGAAAGAACGGTCAGAAGCTGATTCGATTGAGGTTTTTTATGGTATTTTACGCTTAACCATAGATATGTTCACTTTATGTTTCACATTGAAGCCCTTGGAATCCCGCCAGTTTCCGAATCACGCCCGTTTCGGAGATGCTTTTTCCCGCGCTTTCCCGTGAATGAACGGGAATGATCGGCGGGTTGGCCCGTGCTTTCCCCGAACAGGGCGGATTTGCCACCTGGGGGCAATCCGCAGTGCGGCGGATCAGTGCTGCTGGCTGGGGTTCTGCTGCGCGGGGGCGGCGCCCACCGGCAGTTCGGGGGCCACGCCCATGTCGACCAGCGGGTCGTTGGCGGCCGTGGCGCTCGCTTCCACCGTGGGATCGAGTGCGGCCGCGCGGTTGGCCAGGGTCACCCGCTCCATGACGACATTGGCCAGGCTGATCAGCAGGATGATCCCGCCCAGGCCAAACAGCCCCACTTGCAGGCGATAGACCGCCTGCGCGCGCAGTTCACGGGGCGAAAGCGGGACATGATGCACCGGCGCGATCGGCGCAGCCGATGCGGCCCCGAACGGAGTCAACTTGCGTTCGCGATGCAATCGGAACAGCGCCATCGCGCGGCTATAGCTTATTGCTCAAGCCACGGGAAGATGGGCAGCCCCTTGGCGCGCAGCCATTCGGGATTGTAGAGCGACGAGAGATAGCGGAAGCCGGTATCGCACAGGATCGTGGCTACCCGCGCGCCAGGGCCGAGTTGCTTGGCCAGCGCCACTGCGCCTGCCACGTTGATTCCGCTCGACAGGCCCAGGCACAGCCCTTCCTCGGCCAAGAGGCGCTCGACCCAATAAAGCCCTTCCTGGTCGGAAATGCGGAACTGGGTATCGATCGGCGCGCCTTCCAGGTTGGCGGTGATGCGCCCCTGGCCGATGCCTTCGGCGACAGAAGATCCTTCGGCCTTGAGTTCGCCATGGGCGTAATAGTTGTAGAGCGCGGCGCCATGAGGATCGGCAAGGCCCACGGTGATCTTTTCGTCAAAGGCCTTGAGGCCCATGCCGGTGCCGGCGATCGTGCCACCGGTGCCCGCCGCGCAAATGAACCCATCGACGCGGCCATCCATCTGCGCCCAGATTTCGGGCGCAGTGCTTTCGATATGGGCGCGGCGGTTGGCAATGTTGTCGAACTGGTTCGCCCAGATCGCGCCTTCGGTTTCCTCGGCAATGCGGCGCGAGGTGTGGACGAAGTGGTTGGGATTGGAAAAGGGTGCGGCCGGCACCAGCACAAGCTCTGCCCGCAGCGCGCGCAGCGTGTCCATCTTTTCGCGCGACTGCGTCTCGGGCATGACGATCACGCTTTTGTAGCCCAGCGCATTGGCGACCAGCGCCAGGCCGATGCCGGTGTTGCCCGCCGTACCTTCGACGATGGTGCCGCCCGGCTGCAGCGCGCCGCGTTCCTCGGCATCGCGCACGATCCACAACGCGGCGCGATCCTTGACCGAGGCACCGGGGTTGGCAAATTCGCACTTGCCATAGATTTCGGCGCCAGCCGCCTCGCTCGGGCCGGCCAGGCGCACGAGCGGGGTATTGCCGATCAGGGAGAGGCTGTCAGGGACGATCGCGGAAGCAGTCATGCCTTGCGAGGTAAGGCGCCATGACGCAAACGGCAACCCAATTGCGCTTGGGGCCGGCAAAGCTATTCGCGCGCCGCCCGGATCGCCGCTGCCCCGGCAAACGGCGCCACGGCCAAGGCCACCAGGCTGCATGCGGCCAACAGGCCCAGGCCGCCCTCGCCCCCCGGTTGCAGCGAACCGGCCCCGAAAATCAGCAGCGGAACAGTCAGTGGAATGGCCAACAGCCCGCCCAGCGCCGCACCGGCGCGCAGGCCGGCAGTGAGCGCGGCGATCGTCACGCCAATCGCGGCAAGCCCCGGCGTGCCGAGCAGCAGCCCCCATTCGACCATGGCCAATTGCCCGGCATCGAGCGAGAGCAGCCCGGCAGCAATCGGCGCGGCTAGCAGCAGCGGCACGCCAAAGCTGATCCAGTGGGCCACGATCCGTACCATCAGCAGCACTTCTTCCGACAGGCCGCGCAACGCCCACTGATCGAACAGCCCGGCCTCCACGTCAGGCTCCACCAGCCGATCGAGCGGCAGGATCGCGGCCAGCAGCGCCGCGACCCAGATCACGCCCGCCCCGGTGCGAGCCAGCAGGCGCGCATCCGGCCCCACCGCAAAGGGATAGAGCATCGCCACGGCAAGGAAGAACAGCAGCGGCAGCGCCGCCCCGCCCCGTCCCTGCGCGCCGCGCAGCAGCAGCGCCAGATCGCGGCGGAAGATCGGCCAGATGCGCGCGATCATGCCCAGTCTCCATCGCCATCGCCATCATCGTTTTGCGGCGCGGGGACGTGATCGGCCATGGTCAGGGTCTGCACCCCGGCCAGCGCCAGCGGCTGGTGCGAGGCGATGACCACCAGGCCCCCTGCGGCGCGGTGCGCCTCGATCGCGGCTTGGGCCTTGGCCGCCCAGGCCGTGTCGAGGCCATTGAGCGGTTCGTCGAGCAGCCAGATCGGCGCCTGCGCTGCAGCCAGGCGCGCCAGCGCGGCGCGCTTCTTCTGCCCGGTGGAAAGATAGCGCACCGGCACATCGGCCAGATCAGCCAGGCCAAAGGGATCATCCGGCGTAGGCACGGTGCCATCGATCGCGTGCCAGAACGCCAGCGCCTGGCCCAGCGGCTGATGCGGATCGAGCGCGAGCCGCTCGTCGACCAGAGCCACGGCGCCGGCGCGCTCCACGCTACCGGCAAAGGGCCGCATCAGGCCCGCCAGGATGCGGATCAAGCTGGATTTACCGATGCCATTGGCGCCGGCCAGATGCAGCGCCTGTCCCGCTTCCAGCGCAAAGCCCACGCCGCGAAACAGCACGCGATCGCCACGCCGACAGGCAAGGTCATGGGCGGCAAGATGGGGCGCGGTCATGTGATCAAGCCGTAGCCGTGCCACCGCCCCGCCGCAACCGGCGGCGCAGCGTGCCCGGCAGCCAGCGCGCGGCAAAGGCCAGGCGCCGCGCCGTGGGGCCGACCAGCATATGCAGGCGCGGCCCATGCACCGCCTGCCACGCCGCCTCAGCCACGGCATCGGGCGTGCCGATCTCCAACCCCTGGCGCACCACTGCGTCTGTGATCGTGCCGGGCGTGGCGGCATTGGGTGCGTGTTCGAGCAGCGGCGTGGCGATGAAGCCAGGCATGAGGCTGCGCACGGCAATCCCATCGCCCGCCCATTCGGCGTCGAGCGCCTCGGTCAGCGCGCGCAGGCCCGCCTTGGTGGCGGCATAGACCGACGTGCCCGGCGTGCCATAGAGCGCAGCCGCGCTGGCGGTGTTGAGCAGGCAGGCGCCCTGCCCCGCGGTCGCCTTGAGCCAGGGATAGGCCGCCCGTGCGCCCAGCGTGGCGCCGGTCAGGTTGATCGCGATCACCCGTTCGATTTCGTCCACCGCGCACTGCGCCAGGGCGCCGCCCAGCGGCACGCCGGCGTTGTTGGCGACGACATGGATCACGCCGCCCCCTGCCGCTGCGGCCAAGCCCAAGGCAATGTCCCACCCAGCGGCATCGCGCACGTCGAGCAGGTGAGCTGACCAGCGCCCGGCCGGCAGCAGCGCACCGGTCTGTGCCATGCCGGCGCTATCGACATCGGCCAGCGCCACAAACCAGCCTTCCCGGGCAAAGCGGATGGCGATGGCCCGGCCGATGCCCGACGCGCCACCGGTGACGAAGATGCATTTCGTCATAGCGCGGGATTGGCATAGCAATGCCAGGTAAACAGCGCGAGGGCGCCGCGATGCGGGCGCCAGGGCTCGGCCAGAGCGCGCGTTTCCTTCTCGCTCGGCCGTTCCGGCAGGCCCAGCAACTTGCCCAGGCCAACCTGCACGGCAAGGTCTCCTGCTGGCCAGATATCGGGCCGCCCTTCGGCAAACAGCAAATAGATTTCGGCAGACCAGCGGCCCACGCCCTTGATCTGCACCAGTTGGGCAATGGCCGCCTCATCATCATCGGGCAAGGCCGCCAGATCGAGCGCGCCCGATACCACCAGTTCGCACAGCGAGCGGGCATAGCCCTGCTTCTGGCGAGACAGGCCACAGCTGCGCAGCGCATCGAAATCGGCCGCGAGCAGATCGGCCGGCGGCATGTCGGGCCCCAGCAGCGCTTCGAGCCGCGCCCACACCGATGCGGCCGCCGCCACGCTCACCTGCTGCCCGACGATGGTGCGCAGCAGCGTACGGTAGCCGGTTTCGCGAATGCGCGGTTCGGGATAGCCGACTTTGGCCAAAGCTGCGGCAAAAGCCGGGTTCTGCGCGGCGAGATGATCCAGTCCCGCCGTGATCGCCTGGTTAGAAAGTCCCATTCGGCGCTGCATCCCTTCGCACATGCTCAAATTTTTCTGGCCAATATTTTCCCAGGGCATTAGCAGCCGGGACGAAGGGCGAACAGAGATCGATGCGAATCCCGCCCACCATGAGGAGCTTTAGACAATGCCGAAGCTTGTTGTCGTCGATCGTGCCGGTGCCGAAAAGGCCATCGAAGTGGATAGCGGCCTTACCGTGATGGAAGCCATCCGCGATAACGGCTTTGACGAATTGCTTGCCCTGTGCGGCGGGTGCTGCTCGTGCGCCACGTGCCATGTCTATGTCGATGATGGCGCCGACGCGCTGCCGGCGATGAGCGAAGACGAGAACGACCTGCTCGACAGCTCGGACCACCGCACCGCCACGTCGCGCCTGTCGTGCCAGCTGCCGGTCGTCGATGGCCTCAAGGTCACCATCGCGCCGGAAGACTGATCTTTCGCGCGTTGACGCAAAAAAAGGCGCCGGGGCATCGCTCCGGCGCCTTTTTTTGCGGATGAGGATCGCGAATTACAGCGACAGACCCGCGGTTTCCGGTAGGCCTGCCATCAGATTGAGCGTCTGCACCGCCGCGCCGCTGGCGCCCTTGCCCAGATTGTCGAGCTGGGCGACGAGGCGCACCTGGGTGCCATCCTTGCTGCCAATCACGCTCAGCGCGAGGCCGTCCCACGCCTGGGCGCTGCGGCGCATCAGGAACTCGCCCTCGGCCGGCGCGCCGTGCTTGACGCTGACGATCGGGCTGCCGGCATAGAACGCGTCCAGCGCCGCGAACATCGCCTCTGCCGAACCGGCGCCGGGCATCGCTTGCAATGACAGTGGCACTTCCACCACCATGCCGCGCAGCGCCGGCACCACCGCCGGGCTGAACAGCGGAGCGACCGAAAGACCGGCATAGGCAGTCATTTCCGGCACGTGCTTGTGCCCGAAGGCCAGGCCATAGCCGCGCCAGGCAATGTCGGTATCGTCTTCGAACCGGGCGATCAGCGCCTTGCCGCCGCCGGAATAGCCCGACACCGCATGCACGACATAGGGCCAGTTGGCCGGCAGCAGGCCAGCGCGCACCAGTGGCGCAACCAGGGCGATGAACCCGGTGGGATAGCAGCCGGGATTGGATACGCGGCGCGCATTGGCCACGGCATCGCGACCGACCACTTCGGGCAGGCCATAAGTCCAGCCTTCGGCCACGCGGTGCGCGGTGGAGGCATCGATCACGCGCGTGGTATCGTTGGCGACCATCGCCACGGCCGCGCGCGCGGCATCGTCGGGCAGGCACAGGATCACCACGTCGGCGGCGTTGATCGCCTCGGCCCGGGCGCCATCATCCTTGCGGCGGGCTTCGTCCAGCGTGATCAGCGCAAATTCGCTGCGGCCAGCCAGCCGCTCGGCAATTTCCAGGCCGGTCGTGCCGGCAGCGCCATCGATGAAAACCTGCGTGGTCATGCTACCAACTCCAGCGCAGAAAGCGGCACATAGCCCACCAGGCCGCCTTCATCCGATGCCTGGCCCCAGGCCCAGCCGCCGGCCATGTCGAGCACGGCAAAGGTTTCACCCGCCGGCAGTTGCGCGATGGCCTCGGCATCGCTGCGCCCGGCCTTGAGCAAAGCCGTTTCAGCGACCACGCGGTGCAGCATCGGCACGGCATAGTGCGGCACGAAGACGCGGCCAGCCAGGCGGACATGCGCCAGATCGCCACGAACCGGCAGGCGCAGCGGATCGACCTTGGCCGAAGGGCCGGAAAGAGCCAGTTCTCCCTCGGGCGCTACGGCCGGGGAAACGACAAGGGCAAGATCGGATTCGGCAGACAAGGCGGGTTCCCGGACATTCGCAAAGGCGCGCGCTTAGCCGCCCTTGCCCCGGGATTCAAGTTTTGCGCCATCCGCGCCGCGTTCAGCCCGCCGCGTAGCGCCCCTGCAGTAGGCCCCAGGCCGCGCGCAGCCCCAGCGCTTCACCACCCTTGGGCCGGCCCGGCTTGCCCACCGGGCGCCAGGCAAAGGTATCGAAATGCAGCCAATCGATTCCCTCGCCGACAAAGCGATCGAGGAACAGCGCCGCCACGCTAGCCCCGGCAAAACCATTGCTGGGCGAATTCTGCAGATCGGCGACATCGGATTTCAGCCATTCGCGATAGGCATCGTGCAGCGGCAACTGCCAGCACGGATCATCGCGCCCGATCCCGGCGGCGAGCAGAGCCTGCGCCGTCTCGTCGCGCCGGGCAAACATCGCCGGCAGATCGGGGCCCAGTGCCACCCGCGCCGCGCCGGTCAGCGTGGCAAAGTCGATCACCAGTTCGGGCTTGGCCTCGCTCGCACGGGTCAGCGCGTCGCCCAGCACCAGGCGCCCTTCGGCATCGGTGTTGGTCACTTCCACGCTCAAGCCCTGGCGCGTGCGCAGAATGTCTCCTGGGCGGAAAGCGTTGCCGGAAATGGCATTTTCCACTGCCGGGACCAGCAGATGCAACCGCACCGGCAGGTTTTGCCCCATGATCAGCCCGGCCAGCGCCAGGGCATGGGCCGCGCCGCCCATGTCCTTTTTCATCAGCGCCATGCCCGAGGCCGGCTTGATATCGAGGCCGCCGGAATCAAAGCACACGCCCTTGCCCACCACGGCCACGCGGGGATGGCTGGGGTTCCCCCATTCCAGCTCGATCAGGCGCGGGGCATGGCTTCGCGCGGCGGCGCGACCCACCGCATGGACCATCGGATAGTCCCGCTCCAGCATATCGCCGGCAATCACATGGATCGTGGCGTGGTGCGCCTTGGCCAGCGCGCGGGCTTCCGCCTCCAGTTGCGCCGGGCCCATGTCTTCGGCGGGGGTATTGACCAGATCACGCACCATGGTGACCGCCGCCGCTTCGGCCAGGGCCAGCGGCAGGGCGCGCACCGCGCTGGTCAGCAGCACGCGCGGGCCGGGCTCGCTGCCCTGGCTGCGATAGCGATCGAACCGGTATTGCGCGGTGATCCACCCATGCAGCGCGGGGGCGGCATCGCCCGCGCCGACCAGGCGATAGGTGCCGGCAGGCAGCCGCTCTGCCGCGCGGGCCAGGCACCAGGTGCCAAGCTTGGCGCGATCGGCGACGCCCGCCACCGCGATCCAGCCATCGCCATCCCCCTCGGGCACGACGGCCACCTCGCCGGCAGCGCCAGCAAAGGCTTGTGCCGTCAGCAGGGCACGCGCCTGGCCGCTGCGGGCGCGCAGCCAATCGGGCAGGCCTGCCTTGTCGACAATGTGCAGGGCAATCGCGCTCTGGTCGCGATCGGGCTGGATCAACGCGTTCTTGTCGGTCATCTTGGACCAGACCTTGGCGCAGGACGGCGCCAAGATCGAGAGGAAAATGCCCCGCGATGCCCCTTATGCCACCCCCCCGCCACTCTGCCCTGCTGCCTGCCCTGATGACACTGGCCATGCTTGCCGCCTGCAACCGCCAGCCGGCAACGCCCGCCCCGGCCAGCCAGGCCGCGCCGCCTGACACGACCACGACCACGGCCAGCGCCACCACCAGCCACGCCAGCGCCCAGGCGACGCAATCTTCCACCGCCGGGCATGCGGTGAAGGAAAGCACCGATGCCTATGAATTCAGCTATTCCTGGCCTGCTGCGGCCGATGCCCAGCCCGCCCTGCGTGCCCGGCTGGCGGCAGACGAGGCCGCCCAGCGCGCCACGCTCAAGCACGATGCCGAGCAGGGGCAGAAGGAAGCGGCGCGCGACAAGTATCCGTTCCATGCCTTTGGCCATTGGCAGGAATGGCAGGTTGTCGCCGACTTGCCCGATTGGCTCAGCCTGTCGAGCCTGGTCGGCAACGACAGCGGCGGCGCCCATCCCAACTATGGCTATGCCGCGATCCTGTGGGACAAGCGCGCCGGCCAGGCCCGCAATGCGCTAGACCTGTTCACCGCCCGCGCCGCGCTCACCGGCGCGATCCACGCCGATTTCTGCAAGGCACTGGACGCGCAACGCGCCAAGAAGCGCGGCAGCCATGCCAGCCTGGGCGGCGACAGTGGCTTTGACGCCTGCGTCGATCCCTTGGCGCAGACGGTGATCCTGGGCTCGCGCGGCAAGAAGGCGTTCGACCGCATCGGCTTCCTGATCGCGCCCTATGAAGCCGGGCCTTATGCCGAGGGATCGTATGAAGTGACGCTGCCGGTCACGCCGGCGGTGCTGGCGGCCGTGAAGCCGGAATGGCGCGGGGCTTTTGCTGTGCAGTAAAGTGCGGCTCGCGACTACGGGGTTTGTCGCGCCGACAAAGAAGCTGGACCCCGGATCAAGTCCGGGGTGACGATAGTCTTTATGGTGATTTTTTCTTCGTCACCCCGGACTTGATCCGGGGTCCAGCTATCTGCTTTGCCAGCCTCATGCGATCTTCGCGCACAAAGCCACGTAGCGAAATGCCATCTTCGTGCCTTCGTGGCTTCGTGTGAAGATATCCTGCCAGCTGGGCAGCCTGCGCCGCACGATCCAACCTCGCAATTTCGCGCGCGCCCCGCTATATCGTGGCGATGACCGAATATGTGACCGTAGACGACACCGAAACCGTCCTGCGCGACGGAACGATCAAGCTCCATGGGCCCGCCGGGTTCGAGGGCATGCGCAAGGCCGGGCGCCTGGCGGCCGAAATCCTTGATGCCGTGGCGCCGCTGGTGCAGCCCGGCGTGACCACTGCCGCCATCGACGATGTCGTGCGGCAGATGACGCTGGACGCTGGCGCGGTGCCGGCGACGCTGGGCTATCGCGGCTATGCGCATTCGTGCTGCATCTCGATCAACCATGTGGTGTGCCACGGCATTCCGTCGGACAAGACCTTCAAGGACGGCGATATCGTCAATATCGACGTGACGCCGCTGCTCGATGGCTGGCACGGCGATACCAGCCGGATGTATCTGGTTGGTGACGTGCCGTTGAAGGCGCGCCGCCTGGTCGACGTTACCTATGAGTGCCTGATGATCGGCATCGAGCAGGCCAAGCCCGGTGCGCGGCTGGGCGATATCGGCGCGGCGATCCAGGCCCATGCCGAAAAGCAGCGCTATGGCGTGGTTCGCGATTTCTGCGGGCACGGCCTGGGCCGCCTGTTCCACGATGCGCCCGAAGTGGTGCACGCCGCGCGCGCCGGCACTGGCCCGGTGCTCAAGCCCGGCATGTTCTTCACGATCGAACCGATGATCAATCTGGGCAAGCCCGCCGTGAAGATCCTCGACGATGGCTGGACGGCCGTCACGCGCGACCGTTCGCTGTCTGCTCAGTTCGAGCATTCGATCGGCATCACCGAAGACGGCTGCGAGATTTTCACCACCAGCCCCAAAGGCCTGCACAAGCCGCCTTACGCCGCCTGATCTCACGCTCTGCCCAGGCAGGGGCTGCCCAAAAAACAGGCAGCCCCTGCCTTTTATTTAAGCACTTTTCCGTCGCATCTGCGCAACAACCCGCATGATTTTGCACAGGGTTGGGTTGCATTCTTTCTTTCCCCCTGAATTTCCCGCTTTCGCACCGGGCGGCAATGGCCTAGGGCACTGTGCTTAACAGTGGCACGATTCTTGTTAGGATCGGGTCTGCGGACACGAGGAACATGCGCCTGCCCACACTTTCGTGGTGCAGCGCGGCATCAGGTGCAGGGGTCAGGAACCGG
This sequence comes from Novosphingobium sp. GV079, assembly GCF_003058045.1. Classification (NCBI taxonomy): domain Bacteria; kingdom Pseudomonadati; phylum Pseudomonadota; class Alphaproteobacteria; order Sphingomonadales; family Sphingomonadaceae; genus Novosphingobium; species Novosphingobium sp. GV079. The sequence continues at coordinate 217,232 of NZ_QBUE01000003.1, forward strand.
TGAAGAAGATCGAAGCGATCATCAAACCCTTCAAGCTCGACGAAGTGAAGGAAGCGCTGCACGAAATCGGCGTTTCGGGCATCACCGTGACCGAAGCCAAGGGTTTCGGCCGCCAGAAGGGCCATACCGAGCTCTATCGCGGCGCGGAATACGTCGTCGATTTCCTGCCCAAGGTGAAGCTCGAGGTCGTCGTGGCCGACGCCCTGGTGGAGCGCGTGGTGGAAGCCGTGGCGGCTGCTGCACAGACCGGCCGCATCGGCGATGGCAAGATCTTCGTGATCCCCATCGAAAGCGCCCTGCGCATCCGCACCGGCGAACGCGACAACGACGCGATCTGAACGAATTTCGCCGCAGCGTGCGCCTGGTCTCCACCCTGGGTGGAGGGCAGACCGGCGGTGCGGCGGGTGAAGCGGGGGTGGCCTTGGGACGGGCGGCCTCCTTTTCCAACCACCCCTGAAGCCCGCGTCTTTATCCAGCGGGCAAACAGAAGGACCAGCGATGGCAAGTGCAAAGGACATCCTCGCCCGTATCAAGGAAGAGGAAATCGAGTGGGTTGATCTCCGCTTCACCGACCCCAAGGGCAAGTGGCAGCACCTCACCATGGTGTCGTCGGTCCTGGGCGAAGACGAACTGGAAGACGGCCTGATGTTCGACGGCTCGTCGATCGAAGGCTGGAAGGCCATCAACGAGTCGGACATGATCCTCAAGCCCGACCTCGACTCGGTCTATGTCGATCCGTTCTCGGCCACGCCGATGCTGATCATCAACTGCGACATCGTCGAACCGTCGACCGGCGAACTCTATTCGCGCGATCCGCGTTCGACCGCCAAGCGCGCCGAAGCGTTCCTCAAGTCGACCGGCATCGGTGACACCGTCTATGTCGGCCCGGAAGCGGAATTCTTCCTGTTCGACGACGTCAAGTTCTATGACGGCTATGACGGCAACGGCTTCAAGATCGACGACATCGAGCTGCCGACCAACTCGAACAAGGACTACGAAGCCGGCAACCTGGCGCACCGTCCGCGTGCCAAGGGTGGCTACTTCCCCGTTGCCCCGGTCGACAGCTGCGTCGACATCCGCGGCGAAATGGTTTCGACCATGCTCGAAATGGGCCTGCCCTGCGACAAGCACCACCACGAAGTGGCCGCCGCGCAGCACGAACTGGGCCTGACCTTCGGCACCCTGGTGCAGACGGCCGACCGCATGCAGATCTACAAGTACGTCGTGCAGCAGGTCGCGCAGGCCTATGGCAAGACGGCCACGTTCATGCCCAAGCCGATCATGAAGGACAACGGCTCGGGCATGCACACCCACATCTCGATCTGGGATTCGGGCAAGCCCCTGTTCGCTGGCAATGGCTATGCTGGCCTGTCGGACATGTGCCTGTACTTCATCGGTGGCGTGATCAAGCACGCCAAGGCGCTGAACGCGTTCACCAACCCCACCACCAACAGCTACAAGCGCCTGGTGCCGGGTTATGAAGCGCCGGTGCTGCTGGCCTATTCGGCCCGCAACCGTTCGGCCTCGTGCCGCATCCCCTATGGCGCCGGCGCCAAGGCCAAGCGCGTGGAATTCCGTTTCCCCGACGCGATGGCCAACCCCTACCTCGCCTATGCCGCGCTGCTGATGGCTGGCCTCGACGGGATCAAGAACAAGATCCACCCGGGCGAAGCCATGGACAAGAACCTCTACGATCTGCCGCCAGCCGAACTCGCCGCCGTGCCGACCGTGTGCGGTTCGCTGCGCGAAGCGCTGGACTCGCTGGCCGCTGACCACGACTTCCTGCTCGATGGCGGCGTGTTCACCAAGGACCAGATCGAAAGCTACATCGAACTCAAGTGGCCCGAAGTGTTCCGTTGGGAAACCACGCCTTCGGCCGTCGAATTCGACATGTACTACAGCTCGTAAGCGAGCTGGCCTTGCCGCAGCGATGCGGCAGGCACGAAAGACAGACGCCCGGACCCAAGCGGTCCGGGCGTTTTTCGTGTCCGCCATGCTGCATTGCGAAAGTTATCCACAGCCAGGATGAATGCAGGATAAACGGCCCGTCGCGAGCGGTGAAGCGTGGGAACCCCCGGTTCCAGAATCCGCCGCAAACCCTAAGGTGCAGGCCATGCTTCGCACCGCACTCACCGCCCTGGCCGCCTTCGCTTCGCTTGCTGCACTGCCGAACGTGGCCCATGCCCGGCTCCAGTGCGTGACCTATGCCCGCCAGGTTTCCGACGTTCAGCTTTCGGGCAATGCGCGCGATTGGTGGGGCAATGCTGCGGGCACCTATGCCCGCGGGCAAGAGCCCAAGGCCGGTGCCGTCCTCGCGTTCCGCGCCTCGCACGCGATGCCCTATGGCCATGTCGCCGTGGTCAGCAAGGTGGTCGATGCCCGCCACGTGATGATCAACCATGCCAACTGGTCGCGCCCTGGCATGGTCGAACGCGGCGTGATGGCGGTTGACGTGTCGGCCGCTGGTGACTGGTCGGAAGTGCGCGTGTGGTACGGCCCGACCCAATCGCTCGGCATGCGCCCATCGCCCGCCTTTGGCTTCATCTATCCCCACGGCGCACCGGCCAGCGCCGCCCCGGTCACCCAGACCGCTGCGATCGAACTGGCCATGGTGGACAAGGCGCAGGGCTGAACGCTCCACGCTACGCCGAAGCAACAGAGCCGCCCGTTTCGGGCGGTTTTTTGTTGGCCGGGGTATTTGGGTTGGCGCGATCAGGAAGCGGGACCCCGGATCAAGTCCGGGGTGACTGTAAGTGTCTAGCGCCTATGTGAATTTCGTCACCCCGGACTTGATCCGGGGTCCCGCTATTCTACGCCAGCAACTGGCCCCTGGCCCAGAAAAGCGCATAGTCTGCACTCCCCCTCCGATGGACCTGCGGTCCGCCACCTCTCCCCCACGGTGTGGGGGAGGATTCTGGGTGTCAGATCGCCTGCTGCATGTGCTGGGCGGCGTTGCGGGCCAAAAGAGCGCAGGCCTGATCGGCCGGCAGCGCGGGCCAGAACAGGTGCCCTTGCACAAACTCGCACCCGGCGGCGTGGACCAGGCGGCGTTGCAGCTCGGTTTCCACCCCTTCGGCCACCACTTTCATGCGCAGGGTCTGCCCCAGCGCGACGATTGCCCCCAGGATCGATTGCGCATCGAGGTCGCTTTCGATGTTCTGCACGAACGAGCGGTCGATCTTGATGCGGTCGAACTGGAACGAGCGCAGGTAGCTCAGCGAGGAATAGCCGATGCCGAAATCATCCAGCGCGATGCGGAAGCCCATGTCCTGAAGCGTCGTGAGCGTTTGCGCCACATGATCGCTGCGATCGAGCATTACGCCCTCGGTCACTTCCAGGATCACCCGCTGCGGCGAGATGCCGGTTTCCTGCACCAACGCCGCGATCGTTTCGATAAAGCCCTGGGCCATGATCTGGATCGGCGAAAGATTGATCGAGATATCGGCGGCAGGCCAGTGCCGGCACTGCATGAACACACGGCGCAGCATCCAGGTGCCCAGCGGCACCATCAGCCCGGATTGTTCGGCAATCGGCACGAACACGCCCGGCCCGATATCGCCGCGCTCGGGGTGCGGCCAGCGCAACAGCGCCTCGAACCCTTCGATCTGCCACGTGGCGAGATCGACGATCGGCTGGAAGTGCGCCTCCAGTTCGTCGTTGGCGATGGCGCGGCGCAGTTCCAGCTCCAGTTCGCGCGCCAGCCGCTCGGTAGCGTCCATGCCGTTGGTATAGCAGCGATAGCGCGCGCGGCCGCCCTGCTTGGCCCGATAGAGCGCAATGTCGGCACGGCGCAGCAGTTCGGCGGCATCGTCGGTTTGCCCCGGCCCCCAGCTGATCCCGCATGAGCATGTCACGCCCAGGCTGTGCCCAGCGATGATGAACGGCTCGGCCATCAGGCCCACGATCTGACGCCCCAGCGCATTGGCCGCACCCAGCCCGCCCGTGGTGCGCCGCAGGACCACGAACTCGTCGCCGCCAAACCGTGCGATGAGGTCAGTCTGCAGCAATCCGCCGCGCAGGCGCTGCGCCACTTGGGTGACCAGTTCGTCGCCCACATGGTGCCCCATCGTGTCGTTCACGGTCTTGAACGCATCGAGATCGATATAGCCCACGAACACATCGCCCTGGCCGCCTGCCTGACGCTGGCGGTTGGCATCGGCCAGTTCCTCGCGCAGGCGTTCGGCAAAGTGCAGGCGATTGGCCAGGCCAGACATGGGATCATGCAGCGCGTTGTATTGCGCCTGGGCTTCGCTCAACTGCAGATGCTGCGTGGTGGCGCGCATACGCCGCACGATCATCACGCCACCGGCCAACACCGCCAGGAACAGGAAAATCCAGGTGGCGAGCAGCGGCGCCGTGCCGCGCCAGATGGCTGGCCCGGGCAATTGCGGCGTCCACACGAAGAAGCCCACCCGCGTGCCATCGGCGCTGAAGCGCGGCAGGGAATTGACCGTGCTCAGCGGCGGCAGCGTGCGCACGAAGTGAAAATCGGGCAGCAGCAGATCGGCCGCCAGCGCGTGCAGCACGCGATCATCGACCAGGCGCAGCGAAACGAGATAGCGCGGCTCGGTCGTGAGCAACGCATAGTTCCGATCGGGTACGATGGCCGCGGCGGTCAACAGCATCAGCCGGCCGTCATGCCAAACCAGCGACGACCCCCACCGCGAAAGCGGCGCGCCGCGCGCATCGAACGGCCACAGCGCCCCGCCCACGCGGCGAAACTGCGCCACCTGGCCATAGACGCGGCGGTTGCTGCGCGCCTGGGACAAAACCGATTCCACCTGCCAGCGCGCCTTGGCATAGGGATAGTCGGGCATCACCTGGCCGTGCCGCCAGCCGCGCACCAGCGTGCCGTTGGGTTCGACCAGCATGGTCTCTTCGGCGCCCTGGTTAGTCCACGGGAACACGCCCAGTTCGCGGTCCATCCATGGCAGATCAGTGTGCCGCACGGCATGCTGGACCGAATCATCCCACACCAGTTGCCCGGTCTGGCCGATGATTACCGTACGCACCCGCGTATCGAGATAGCGCGCGACCATCTCGCGCTCATCCTTGCGGGTAAAGGCATCGGCCACATGGATGGAATGATTGAGCGCTGCCATTAGCGCGCCCGACAGGGCCAGCAGTGCCGCGAACGTGGCACCGACAATCCAGCCCGTGCGCTGTTCCTCGCTCAACCTCGTGTCCCCCGGCCCGTGGATCTGGCGCGTCACGCACCAACCACTTGGGAAGCGTGGAGGAATATTACCAATAAATGGTTAGCGCCCGCCCCAAGCCTACGGTGAATCGCCTATTCCCGACGATTTTCAAATTCGGGAACCAGCCCTTTGGTGCACCGTTTACCAGCCACACAAGGATGCCAATCCGCGCCACCGCCACAGGCGGGGCGCCACCCGTTCCAGGAGCCCCGCCATGCTTTTGACCATCGCTCTCGTTCTGCTCGTGCTCTGGGCGCTGGGCGTCTTCGCCTTCAAGGTGACCGCCGGCGTCATCCACATTCTGCTGGTGCTCGCGCTGATCATCGGTCTGGTGCAGCTGTTTACCGGCCGCCGAACCGTCTAACAGACGCGCGTTTCCGGATAAGGCGCCGTGCATCGTCGTTTGGTGGTGCACGGCGCGAAACCCTATCCATTCTGCACAATACCTCCACTTGCCATCGCCGCCTGCGCTCCCTAAAAGTTAGCTTACCTAACTTATTGATTGGAGAAGCGCGATGCGCGAACGCCTTCAGCATTATATCGATGGCCAATGGGTCAACAGCCAAGGCGGCCGCCGCCACGAGGTGATCAACCCGGCGACGGAAGAACCCTGCGCCGCGATCACGCTCGGCACTGCTGCAGACGTTGACGCTGCCGTGGCTGCCGCGCGCCGCGCCTTCAAGACCTTCAGCCGGACGACTCGCGAAGAGCGCCTTGCGCTGCTCGACCGCGTCGTTGCGGAATACAAGAAGCGCATTCCCGATCTGGCCCACGCCATGGCCGAGGAAATGGGCGCGCCGTTGAGCTTTGCCAGCACGGCCCAGGTTGGCGCCGGCGTCGGTGGCTTCATGGGGACCATCGCGGCCCTCAAGAACTTCCAGTTCGTGGAAGACAATGGCGCCTTCAAGGTGGCCCACGAGCCGATCGGCGTGGTCGGCCTGATCACCCCATGGAACTGGCCGCTTAACCAGATCGCGCTCAAAGTGGCGCCAGCTCTGGCCGCCGGCAACACCATGGTGCTCAAGCCTTCGGAAGAATGCCCCACCTGCGCCGCCATTCTCGCTGAAATCATGGACGCCGCCGGCGTGCCGGCAGGCGTGTTCAACCTGGTTCAGGGCGATGGCCCCGGTGTGGGCACGGCGATCAGCAGCCATCCCGATATCGACATGGTCAGCTTCACCGGCTCAACCCGCGCCGGCATCATGGTGGCCAAGGCGGCGGCCGACACGGTCAAGCGCGTGCACCAGGAACTGGGTGGCAAGTCGCCCAACCTCGTGCTGCCCGATGCCGATTTTGCCAGCCAGCTGCCGGCGACCGCCTCTGGCCCGCTGGTCAATTCGGGGCAAAGCTGCATCTCCCCCACGCGCATCCTTGTCCCGCGTGAACGCCAGGCCGAGGCCGCCGCGTTCGTCAAGGCAATGTATTCCGCCGCCAAGGTCGGCAACCCACTGGAGGAAGGCAGCCACCTCGGCCCGGTGGTCAACAAGGCGCAGCACGACAAGATCCGCGACCTGATCCAGTCGGCGATCGACGAAGGCGCCACGCTGGAATGCGGCGGCCCTGACCTGCCGGCCGAGGTCAACCGTGGCTATTACATTGCGCCCACGCTGTTTTCCAATGTCACGCCGGACATGCGCATTGCCAAGGAAGAGATCTTTGGCCCGGTGGCCACGATCATCCCCTATGACAGCCTGGACGAGGCGATCGAGATCGCCAACGACACCAGCTATGGCCTTTCGGCCTGCATCACCGGCGATCCGGCCAAGGCGGCAGACGTGGTTCCGGCCCTGCGCGCCGGTATGGTGGCGATCAACAACTGGGGCCCCACCCCCGGCGCCCCGTTCGGCGGATACAAGCAATCGGGCAATGGCCGTGAAGGCGGGCTCTATGGCCTGAAGGACTTCATGGAAATGAAGGCGATCAGCGGCTTGCCTGCGTAATCTGCATTCCGGCCAGAGCCACGCGTGATCGTGCGGCTCTGGCCATGCCAACACCGGCCGGCGATTTCAGGTGGTGGACTTGCGCAGCTCGCTACCCAGCCGGTCGATCGCCGCCTTCATCTGCTGCAAATCGCCCAAGGGCATGTCGAGCGCGGACAGCACATCGAGCGGCACGCATTCCACCTGGGCCACCACCGCTGCGCCGGCCGGGGCGAGCGCCACGCGAACCACGCGCTCGTCCTCCGCGTCGCGCCGGCGCACCACCAGCCCGGCAGCCTCCATCCGCTTGAGCAGCGGGGTCAGCGTGTTGGATTCCAGGAACAGGACTTCGCCCAGTTCGCCCACGGTGCGGTCTTCCGCCTGGGCCAGGGCCACCAGCACCAGGTATTGCAGATAAGTGAGGCCGTGGGGCGCCAGCAGCTGCTTGTAGAGCCGGTTGAACGCCAGTTGCGCCGCATAGACCGAAAAGCACAGCATGTTGGCAAAGGGTTTGTCAGCCGTGCCGGTGGCCAAGGGTGGTCCGCCGGCCGCCATCTGCGCCGCCAGCTCGGCAGCCGCCTGGGGGCCGGAAAGCGCGGTATCGAGCGGGTCTGACGGGGTCTGTTCCATATCGACAAGATAAATCGCGTGCGATCAAATCGCAAGTGCTTGACCTTTCCGCGCGACTCACCTATTTAGATCGCACACGATTTAATCGTTTTCGATATTAAACCGCGAAAGGAACTCTGTCATGTCGATCAAGCCGCTTTACACCGCCCATGCCAAGGCCACTGGTGGCCGCGATGGCCGCGCCACGATTGCCGAAGACGGCGTGAACAATCGCCTGGACATCACGCTGGCCACGCCCAAGGAACTGGGTGGCAATGGCGCCGGCAACAACCCCGAACAGCTGTTCGCCGCCGGCTATGCCGCCTGCTTTATCGGCGCGATGAAGTTCGCCGCCAGCCAGGACAAGGCCCTGCCCCGCGTTCCGGCTGACATCGCGGTGGATTCGGCCGTCGGCATCGGCCCGCGCAGCGATGGCGGCTTTGGCCTGACTGTGGCCCTGACCGTGCATCTGCCCGGTGTCGATCGTGCCGCAGCCGAAGCGCTGGTGGCCAAGGCTGACGAAATCTGCCCCTACAGCCACGCCACGCGCGGCAACATCGATGTGACGCTCAGCGTCGCCTGATGCGCACGGCGGCCGGCGGGGTCACCACCCCGCCGGCACGTCGGGATAACTGTCGAGCACCGGGCCAAGCGCCGCGCGCAGCGGATCGAGCCAGGGCTCGAACCGCTTCCAGTGCTCCACCGCATCGGTATAGATCGGCTGGCGCACCTGCTCCGAACTGGCGGTACGCACCGCGCGGCGGTTTTGCCAGAACGTCAGGCAGCCCTCTTCGAACGGCACCCCCACGGCGCCCAGCAGCGCGCGCACCTGGCCCGGCGTATCGGCCACCATTGCTTCATAAATCACAGGGTGCACCGCGCCCGGTATCGCGCGATCGAACGCGGCCATCTGCCGCACATAGGCGGCATAGTAGTGCCCGATCTCGCTCAGGTCATAACTGAACACCTGGCCGCGGGCGAAATACTGCTTCCACCCCGAAAAGCAGCAGCCGAGCGGATGGCGCCGCGCATCGATCACCGTCGCATTGGGCAGGATCAGGCGGATCAGCCCCACATGCTGCCAATTGTTGGGCATCTTGTCGACGAAGTAGGGACGATCGGTCTTGCGGTGGATGCGCGTGCGCTCGATATATTCCTCGCCCATCCGGCGGCAATCGTCCGGTCCAAGCGCGGCGAGCAGCGCTGCCATGTCGGCAAACTCGCCCCCTTCGCCGTCATTGGCATCCACCCGTGATTGCAGGCGGTCGGCAATCAGCATCATGTCGGGCAGTTCCATCGTGCCCTCGATCTGCGAATGGCTGGCCAGGATCTGCTCCACCAGCGTCGATCCGCTGCGCGGCAGGCCCACCACGAAGATGGGATCGGCGGCCGGGCAGCCCCAGCTGGCCCGCTCTGCCAGAAACTTAGGCGTGAACAGGGCGGCATGGCGATCGACCGCGGCGGCGGTGCGCGCCGGATCATAATCCAGCACGCTGCGGCGCAGGGCATTGCCGCGCGCATAATGGGCAAAGGCGCTTTCGGCAGCGGCGGGATCGTCGCGGCTCAGGTCTTCAAAGGCCTTGCCCAGGGCAAAGTGCATCTGCGCCACATCTTCGGCACGCTCATCCCCCACAGCATCGTGAGGCAGGGCCGCGCGCATCGCGGCGATATCGGCCTGTTCCAGTCGCACGGTCTTGAGGTTGGCCAGGCTCCACCACGCCTCTCCCGTTGCCGGATCGAGCGCGGCGGCGCGGCGATAGGCCTCGATCGCGGCGGCCTGGTTGCCGATGGTCTTTTCAACGTGGCCGAGATTGAGCCACACCCGTGGCCGCCCAGGATCGCGCGCCAGGATGGCACGATAGAGATCGCGCGCGCCCTCCTGGTCACCAATGCGCACCAGCAACGAGGCCTTGAGCATGGCATGGCCGCCATGCTCGGGATCATCGGCCACCAGGCGGCTGGCATGGTCCAGCGCCTCGGCCACATCGGGCCCCATGGCCAGGATGCGCACCAGCAATTCACGTGCCGCCACGAAAGCGGGCGCGCGCGCCACGGCGGCACGCAGCAGCGGCAGCGCCGCCTCGATCTCTCCCTGCCGCCACAGCACCTCGCCCAGCAGGCGCAGCGCGGCAGGATCGGTGGGGATCATCGCCAGGCGCGCGCGGACATGGGTTTCCGCCTCGTCCAGCCGCCCTTCCCCCATGGCCAGGGCGGCCCGCAGCAGCACGGGGTCCTTGGCCGCAGCCTCGATACCGGCAACTTCGGCCTGGCCGGCGCCGGCTTCGTCACCGCTGGCGCGCAGCAGCGTGGCGAGCGCCTGCCAGACATGGGCCAGATCAGGCTTGAGCGCCACGGCCCGGCGCAATTGCGCCATCGCTGCGGCGTCTTCGCCCAAGGCCGCAAGCGTCAGCCCCAGTTCGGCCGCCGCAGCTGCCGCGCGCGGCTGGCTTGCCACCAGCGCGGCAAGCACGCCGCGCGCCTCGGCCAGGTGGCCCAGCACGCGCAGGGCCTGGCCTTCGAGCAGAATGGCGTGAGGGTGGCCCGGCACCGCGCGCAGGATCTCGCGCGCCTGCGCCAGCGCCAGCGCGGGCTGGCGCGCCATCAGGCGGGCCGCATGGCCCAGCGCCGCATCAACCGTTCCGCTGGCCGAACCACCCGCATCAGCAGGTGCGGTTCCCACGCCATGCCGGCCGGCCACGTCATTTGCCATCACAGATCCTGCCTTGCGGTTTTGCCCCGATCAACATGACCGGAAACATGACATGCCCGCGCGATTACGCAACTGCGAACAGCTCGTCCCCCAGACCGGCTCAATCGCCCGCACAATCTGCGATGCCAGATCGCTGAATTTTGTTGACAGCCGGCGTTTTGCTGGCACTATCCGCAACAAGATAGTGATTGAGACCGCGCCGCATCGCGGCACTATTGTGTAGAATCAACAGCTTGCAATCGCTGCGCTGCAATGCCGCAGATCACTCGCGCTGTTGGCGGCATGGCGCGCCACGGCAATCGGGCGCCGCAAGCGTTTGATCGCACAGGTGCGCAAATCGGCACGGCGACTGCACAAAAAGCGGCATAATTACAACACCGCCGCCAAGATCATCACCAAACGATAATCATAAAAACGAGCGTTCGCAGGAAGACGGCAGAAAAAGAACTTCAGGCCATCAGGGGGCATGAACAATGGTGTTTGAACAACGGTCGCAGATGAGGCGTGCACTGGGTATTCTCGGCGCCTCGACCGTCCTTTCCAGCATGGCGCTGCCGGTTGCGGCCTTGGCCCAGTCGGCACCCGCGCCCGCCCCGGCCCCCGATGCGGCCGCTGCAGACAATGGCACCGGCGGCCTTGGCGAAATCGTGGTCACCGCCACGCGCAAGGCCGAAAGCGTGCAGAAGGTGCCGATCTCGATCCAGGCGCTGGGCGCGGAAAAGCTGGAACAGCACCAGGTCAGCACTTTCGCCGATTACGCCAGCATGCTGCCCTCGGTCAGCTTTTCCGGGCTAGGGCCAGGGCAGAGCGAAGTCTATTTCCGCGGCATTGCCGTGGATGGTGGCGCACTGTCGACCAGCGGCACCTATCTCGATGACGTGCCGATTTCGCAGCCGGGGCGGATGCCCGAAGTGCACATCTACGATATCGAGCGGGTCGAGGCGCTGTCGGGCCCGCAGGGGACGCTCTATGGCGCCGGCTCGCTGGCGGGCACGCTGCGCATTATCACCAACAAGGCCAAGATCGGCAAGTTCGAGGCCGGCACCGATGTGCAGGTCGATGCCTATGGCAAGGGCGCGGCCGGGGCGATGGTCGAAGGCTTCGTCAACATCCCGGTGAACGAACACATCGCCGTGCGCATGATGGGCTTCTACGATCACGAGGGCGGCTACATCGACAACACCCACGGCAAGTACACCTACCAGTTGGGCGATGATGATCCCACCACGACCTACACCGTCGACAACGCCACGCTGGTGCAGAAGAACTACAACCCGGTCGACAGCTATGGCGGACGCATCAACGCCACCATTGAGGCGGGCGACTGGAAGCTCTACCCGTCTGTCACCTACCAGTATCTCGATGCCAAGGGCTTCTTCAACTATGATCCGCGCGTCGGCGATCTGGAAGTCCATGACTACAGCCCGACCGAAAATGTCGACAAGTGGGTCCAGGCCTCGCTGACCATCCAGGGCAAGATCGGCGATTTCGACCTGGTGTCCTCATCAGGCTATTTCCGTCGCAAGATCCACAATACCAGCGACTATACCTATTACTCGGTCCACTATGACCAGCTTGGCCCCGGCTATGAAAACTATCTCAAGTTCCGCGACAAGAGCGGCAACTTCATCAACCCGACGCAGTCCTACATCGGCCGCCTGACCCAGACCAAGGTGACGCAGGAACTGCGCCTTTCGGTGCCCAAGGAATGGGGCTTCGACCTGACCGTGGGCGGCTTCTTCCAGTTCCAGAAGATGGCGCAGGACGATGATTACCAGATCCCGGGCCTGAGCCAGATCGACCTCGCCACCTCATGCGCCGATGGCTGCCAGTGGAACCCGGCGATCAAGCGCGACGCGTTCTACAACCAGGATCTCAACCAGCGATTCCGCGACTATGCGGTGTTTGCCGAAGGCACCGTGCCGATCACCTCGCAGATCAAGGTGACCGGCGGCATCCGCGTGTTCAAGGCCAACAACTCGGTCTATGGATTCAGCGGCGTCGCCAGCCAGGCGCTTAAACTTGGCTGTACCGTGCCGTTCCCGGCCGACCAGCGGTTTTCCTGCGTCAACAACAACAAGCCAGCCTACAACGAGACCGGCGAAACCCACAAGGTGAGCGTGACCTGGCAGGTCACGTCCGACAAGATGGTCTATGCCACCTATTCCACCGGGTTCCGCCCTGGCGGCACCAACCAGTTGCCAGAGATGGGCACTTACAAGGCCGATCGGCTGGCCAATTACGAAGTAGGCGTCAAGACCAGCTGGAACAACAAGCTGCGCTGGAACGCGGCGGTCTATTATGAAAAGTGGACCGGTGTGCAATACACAGTCATCCCGTTGGGATATTTCGGCAACGGCGGCACGGTCAACGCTGGCGCCGCGCGGGTGTTCGGCATCGAATCCGATTTCGATCTCAAGCTCGGGCAGTTCACGATCAGCGGTTCCGGGTCCTATAACGATGCCAAGCTGACGCAGGATTTCTGCGTGCTCGACCCTGCCACCCTCACCCCGATCAGCGATTGCACCGGCAAGCCCGACGAGATCGCCGCCGCCAAGGGCACGCGCCTGCCGCGCCAACCCCGCTTCAAGGGCCAGCTTTCGGCGCGGTATGAAGGCGATCTGGGCTCGCTCAACGATTTCGCGCAAGTGACCATGCACGCCCAGACGCTGTCGACCTCCAACCTCGACACCTACAAGAACAGCCTCTTGGGCAACACGCCGGGCTTCGTCAGCTTCGATTTCTCCACCGGCGTGTCGAAGGACAACTGGACGCTGACGGCCTTCATCGAAAACGTGTTCGATCGCCGTGGCGAGCTGTCCAAGAACACGTTCTGCGCGATCGAATACTGCTCGGGCTCTTCGCGCACCATGCCGATCAAGCCTCAGTATTTCGGGCTGAAATATTCCATGCGCTATTGACGCGGCGCTCTCGCCAACCGCCAGAGCACTTTCCACCCTTGCTCCCGTCGCGCCCCGGCACGGCGGGGGTCGTTTTATCTGCCGGCGCAGCTGCCACGGACAACTGGCCGTTTCGCTCTGCCCGTGGTAGCCTGGCGGAAATGACACCAGCAGACCGTGCCATCACCACCCCGCGCCCCGGTGGCTATGCCCGTGGCGCAGCCACGGCCGAAGCCATCGTCAAGGCCGCGCACAAGGTGCTGATCGAGGAAGGCGCCGCGCAGTTCACCGTGCGCCGCATCGCCGCCGAATGTGGGATGAAGGTGGGCAATGTCAGCTATCATTTCCCGCGCAAGGAAATGCTGGTCCAGCTCATGCTCGACGACATGCTGGAAAGCTATGACAAGGTACTCGACAACGAGGTGCGCCAGCCCGGCCTTACCGCGCAGGAGCGGCTGCGCCGGGTGATCGCGCTGTGCCTGGAAGATATTGCCGGCATGCGCACCACGCGCCTGTTTACCGAACTGTGGGCCATGGCCAACCACAACCCGGTGGTGGCAGAGCGGGTGGCGCAGTTCTATGCCCGCGTCCACGGGGTGATCTGCGAATATGTCAGCGTGCTGAACCCCGCGCTGTCTGCGGCCGAAACCCAGATCGTGGCGCTCTACATCAGCGCCTCGATGGAAGGGGCGACACCCTTTCTCGGCTATCGCAAGCCCTGGGCCGATCGCATGCCGGCGTTCATCGCGATCGCCGGCAAGGCGCTGGTGGAACTGGCCTGTACCATCACCCCGGACGACATTGCCGGGCTGGGCATGCCCACCCGCGATCCATGTGATGCCAGATAGCGCGAAAAGTTTTGCGGCACCTGCGAATGTCGCTTGACTGAAATAGGACATTCGTCAAAACTTGTGATCGCAATGGCATGTGGGGGCATGCCGGACTCGGGCAAACACCCGGTCCTTCGCGCCCTTGCCAATGCCGCGATCACCACGGGCTGTCACATTCGAACAGGGGCCGGCCACGATGACGTTTGCTGCCATCAAGGGGCGTTTTCTCGCAACTGCAACACTGGCCGTGGCGCTGGCCGGCGGCCTGCCTGGGGCGCTGGCGCCGTCGGCCATGGCGGCCCCGGTCGCCGCACCGATCGCGTCGGTGGAACCCGAACAGTCTGACGTGGCGCAGTTGACGCCGCCCAAAACCAGCTGGTTCTTCATCAACGGCGGGTTCACGTCCAATTCCTCGGTCATCTACGATACCGTCAGTGGCAAGCTGATCGGCCACGTCGAAACCCCGCAGTTGACCGACCTGGCGCTCGATCCTGCGGGCAAGTTCTATTACGTGTCGTCCACCTTGTGGACCAAGGGCCTGCGCGGAACGCGGCAGGACTATGTCTCGGTGTTCGACAGCGTCGATCTCAAGCTTCAGGCCGATATTGCCATGCCGGGCCGGCTGCTGGTGGGCGGCCGGATGAACAATTTCGTGGTCAGCCCCGACGGCAAGTTAGGCTATGTCTACAACATGAGCCCGGCCTCTTCGGTCAACGTGATCGATCTGACGGCGCGCAAGTTCGTCAAGACGGTGGAACTGCCCGGCTGCGCCAGCCTGGTTCCGGTGCCCGGCGTGGGCCTGTCGGCGCTGTGCTCCGATGGCTCGCTCGCCACGTTGAGCCTGGCCGGCGGGAAAAGCCAGATCACCCGCAGCGATCCGTTCTTTTCCGCCACCGACGATCCGATCTTCGACAATTTCGAAGTCGATCGCGGGCACAACCAGATCGTGATGCTGAGCTATACCGGCAAGGTCTATACCGCTACGCTGGGGGCCAAGCCGGTGATTGCCGCGCCGTTCTCTTTGCAGGAAGCCGCCGGCGTGCCGGCCGGATCGGCCGCGCCCAACCAGGTCAACTGGTATCCGGGCGGGGTGCAACAGATGGCCCTGCACCGCGCCACCGGCCAGGTCTATATCCTGATGCACATGGGCGAGTTCTGGTCGCACAAAGCCGGCGCGAGCGAAGTGTGGCAGCTCGACCTGGCCAGCCACAAGGTGGTCAAGCGCATGGCCGTGCCCGGCGAACCGCGCATGATTGCCGTGACGCAGGAAGCCGCCCCCCACCTGGTCTTTGCTGGCGAGGACGAGACGGTCTACGTCTATGATCTGGCCACCGGCAAGCAGGCGTGGAAGCTGGATCATGCCGGCAATGGCGTGATCACGGTGGCACAGCCGCAGTGATCGCGCTCGGCGCCCCGGATGCGGCCCCTGCGGCGATCGGCCTGATGGCCGTGGCGCTGACCGGGCGCATTGCCACGGTGGGCGTGGGGCTGGTGTTCGTTTCGGCGGCAGCGGGCAAGCTGCGCCATCGGGTTTTGCTACCGGGCGTGATCGCCAATTACCGCCTCTTGCCGCCGGCCCTGGTGGCGCCTGTGGCCAGCGCCCTACCCGTGGCAGAACTGGTCCTGGGCGCCTGGCTGCTGTCTGGCCTGATGGCGCCGCCAGCAGCCGCGCTTGCCGCGCTGCTGCTGGGCATTTTCGCCTGGGCCATGGCGGTCAACCTGCGGCGCGGGCGTGGGCATATCGATTGCGGCTGCGGCCATGCCGCGCTGCGCCAGCCGCTGTCCTGGCCGCTGGTCATGCGCAACGTGGTGCTAGCCGCGCTGCTGCTGCCGGCCTTGGCCATCGCGCCGCTGCCGGGCCAGGCCTGGCTGCTGGGCGCGGCTGGCGGGATCGTGCTGTTTCTGTTGGTGCAATTGTTCAATGCGATCGTGGCCCTGGCGGGTTCTCCGCTGGCCCCGGCGCGAAAAGGGTAGCGGGCGATGATGACGGCTCTGATCGTTTCACAAGGCATTTCCTGGGTGATCATCGCACTGCTGGTGGTGGCGCTGCTGGCCCTGGCGCGCCAGGTGGGCGTGCTGCACATGCGCGTGGCCCCGGCCGGCGCGCTGACCACGGCGGGCGGCCCCGCCGTTGGGGCGGCCAGCCAGGCCGTGGCCAGCCACACGCTCGATGGCGCGGCGATCAGCGTGGGCGGCGCGGCACGGGGCACGCCGCTGCGCCTGCTGATGTTCGTTTCGGCTTCGTGCCCGCTGTGCAAGAACCTGATCCCCATGGCCAAATCGTTTGCCCGCGACGAGCGCGTGGCGCTGACCTTCGTGGGCGACGATACGGTGGATGCTCAGCGCGAGATGATCGCCCGCCATGGCCTGGAAGCTTATCCCTTCGTCAATGGGCCGGAAGTGGGTCAGGCCTTTGCCGTGGGCAAGCTGCCGTTTGCGGTGCTGCTCGATGACCAGGGCGTGGTCCTGTCCAAGGGGTTGGTCAACAGCCGCGAGCACCTCGAAAGCCTGGTGATTGCTCACGAAATGGGGGTTCATTCGGTGCAGGACTATGTCGCCCGCATGCATGGCGCGGTGGCCTGACGCAAACGCTACGAGAAAAGTTCTAGGGGCAACCATCATGATCCATTTCGATGCTGACAGCCTGGGCGAAAAGGTCTTGCGGCGCTTTGCCGGCGGCACGTCGCGCCGAGGCATCCTCGCCCGGCTGGGCACTGCGCTGGTGGCCGCGCCGCTATTCCCCGTGCTGCCGGTCAGCCGCGCCAATGCCGCGCCGGCCAAGCCCGATCGCGGGCCAGAGGCCAAGACCACCTTTGCCCGTGGCGCGCAGGTAACCGACAATACCAAGTGCGATTACTGGCGCTATTGCGCGATCGACGGCGCGCTGTGCACCTGCTGCGGCGGCGGGGTACACACCTGCCCGGCCGGGGCCGAACCCTCTCCGGTGTCGTGGGTGGGCACCTGCGTCAATCCCGAAGACGGCAAGTCGTACCTGATCGCCTATCGCGATTGCTGCGGCAAATCCTATTGCAACAAGTGCAATTGCGACAATGCCGACCGCGAAACGCAGATCTATGTGCCGCAGCTCAACAACGATATCATCTGGTGCTTCGGTACGCAGAGCATGGAATACCACTGCTCCACCGCCGTGCTGGTCGGCGCGGCCTGAGCGCAGCGGCCATGAAGATCGCGCGTCTTTCCCTGCTGGCGGCCACGGCATTGCTCAGCGCCAGCCTCGCCACGCGGCTGAGCGCCGCGCACGATGCCGCGCCCGCCCCCGCTCTAGCGCAACCGGTGATGGAAGATCCCAACCAGGCGCGGGTGGATTATATCGAGAATTGCGGCGGCTGCCACGGCGTGAACGGCAGCACGGTGCCGGCGCAACTGCCCGAACTGCTGGGCCGCGTCGGCTGGTTCATGTGCACGCCCGATAGCCGTGCCTATCTGCTGCGCCTGCCCAACGTCGCGCACAGCCGCATCCGCGACAATGCCGAGCTGGCCGATCTGATGAACTATGTGGTCTTCGTGCTGGGCGGGCATAGCGTGCCGGCCGGCACCCGTCCGTTTACCGCCGATGAAGTGGGCCGCGAGCGCCAGCATGCGCTGTCCAACGCCTCGCTCACCGCAGAGCGGCTGCGCCATGCCACGACTGCGGTAAAGCAGTGCCATGCCCCGCAGGATATCAAGCTGCTCTATCCTGGCTACAATCCCGCGACGGCGCACTGACCCGCGTCGATCGACGCAGGGCCGATGCCCCGTCAGCGACGCAAGCGGCTGTCGTAGACCAGCTTGCCACCCACGAACGTCATATCCACCTTGCCCTTGAGCAGGGCTTCGGGCGGCGCGGTCAGCGGATCGAACGGCAGCACGATCATGTCGGCCAGCTTGCCCGGTTCCAACGTGCCCTTCTGACTTTCTTCCCAAGACAGATAGGCGCCATTGGCGGTGTACATGCGAATCGCCTCGGCACGTGAAACGGCTTCTTCCGCGCCGTGCACCACGCCGCTGGGCCCCTTGCGGGTGATCGCGGCATAGAGGCCGACGAGCGGCCCCACCGGCAGGTTGTCGCTGCCGAAGGCCATGAACAGGCCGAATTTCTTTACCGGCGTGGCCACCGCATTGTTATGCGCCAGGCGCCAATCGTCCAGCACCTGGGTGTAGCGGTCTTCCAGGTTGTAGAGAAAATTGGGCTGCTGGGCGATCATCACCTTGTCGCGCGCCATAGTCTGCATCGTGGCATCGGGCGGCATGATCGTAAAATGATCGGTGAACCAGCGGTGGTCAGCCGGCATCTTGCCCTGCGCCGCCAGGCGTTTGAGCGCCATGTCATAGGCATTGACGGTCTGCACGATGGCCGCGTCGCCAATGCAGTGCAGGCCCATCTGCCAGCCGGCCGCAGCCGCGGTATCGACCATCTCCTGAAGCTGCGCGTCGGTGAAGCGGCCCTTGCCGCGAAAGCCAGGCTGCCCCTTGTAATCGGCCAGCAGCCACGCGGTGGGGCCGGTAAAGCCGCCGTCTACCGCGTTCTCGCCAATCGCGCCCAGGCGCACATGATTGTCACCATAACCGGTGTGATGCGGGAAGGCCTTGAGCCGCGCGGCGCCGGGATAGCTGATGTACATGGTCACGCGCGGCAGGCGGTCACCCATTTCCGCATAGAGTTCGCGCGCGCGGCGAAAGGTCATTCCCGCGCCCAGCAGGTCCAGCCCCTGTTCGCCGGGCGCCGGGCCGCCCGCACCATAGGGCTCGTCGTCGATCGATCCGCTGGCATCGTGGAAACTGGTGATGCCCAGCGCCAGAATGGAGCGGAGCCAGGTGACCGTTGCCGGCTTCATCACGTCCCAGCCGGGCTGGGGGATCAGGCGCAGCACCGCGCCATAGCTTTCGCGGATGATACCGTTGGGCTCGCCATTGGCATCATGCTCGATCAGCCCACCGGCGGGATCGGGCGTGTTGCGGTCGATCCCCGCCAGCTTCAGCGCCAGGCTGTTGGCCACGGCCGAATGCGATCCGGCGCGCACCAGCAGCACGGGATTGTCAGGCACGGCCGCATCGAGATCGGCACGGGTTATATTGCGCTTTTCCGCCAGGTTGGCTTCCTGCCAGCCATAGCCGGTGATCCATTGCCCCGGCCCCAGCGCGCGGGCCTTGTCGCGCAGCATGCCCTGCACCTGTGCCATGCTGGTGGCGCTGGCCACGGCAATGTCGCTGGGCTTGATCGGCGCGGGATGCAGATGCGTATCGATGAAGCCGGGCATCAGGGTGCGGCCTTTGAGATCGACCACATTGCGCGCCGCAAAGCGCTTGAGCAGCCCTTCCCCGCCCACCGCGACAATACGATCGCCGCGCACAACCACAGCAGACGCCACGGCAAAACGCTTGTCCACCGTCAGCACCTGGCCATTGTGCAGGATCAGGTCTGCCATCTGGCGCGCCTGTGCCCCACTGGCGCCGCACAGCACCAGTGCCAATCCCGCCACGCCTGCCTGCCACGCCTTGCGCATTGCCTTGCCCCCCGGTTCGCCTGAAAGAGGCTAGCAAATTGTGATCTCAGTGCAACAGGCTTTGCGTCGTCGCATCGGGTGCCTAAGATCGCGGGATGACCGCGCCTTCGCTGAACCCGCTCTATGCCACCATGCCCACCACGATTTTCGAGGCGATGTCGGCCCTCGCGCGGGAGCATGGCGCGATCAACCTCGGCCAGGGCTTTCCCGATGGCCCGCCGCCGCCCGCCCTGGCGCAAGCCGCCGCACGCGCCATGGCGGAACGATCGCAGCAATATCCCCCGATGGCCGGCGTGCCCGAACTGCGCGATGCGGTCGCCGCGTTCTATGCCCGGCGGCAGGGCCTGGCCCTGGCGCGCGAGCATGTCATCGTTACGTCGGGCGCAACGGAGGCGGTGGCAGCGGCGATCCTTGCCACTGTCCGCGCGGGAGACGAGGTGCTGGTGCTGGCGCCGGCCTATGATGCCTATGCCCCGCTGGTGCGCCGCGCTGGCGGGGTGCCGGTGTTCGTGGGCCTGGCGCCGCCCGATTGGGCCATGCCAATCGATGCGCTGCGCGCCGCGATCACGCCGCGCACCCGCGCGCTGATCCTCAACGATCCGCTCAATCCCACCGGCACGGTGACCAGCGCGGCAGAGCGGACGGCGCTGGCGCAGCTCTGCGTTTCCGCCAACCTGATCGCCATCTGTGACGAAGTGTGGGAGGTGGTGCGGTTCGATGGCCTGCGCCATGCCTCGCTGATGGCAGAGCCGGGTATGGCCGCGCGCACGATCAAGGTGGGATCGGCCGGCAAGATCTTTGGCGCCACGGGGTGGAAGGTGGGCTGGCTCGTGGCCGATCCGGCACTGGCCACGGTGGTTGCGCGCGCGCACCAGTTCCTGACGTTTACCACGCCGCCGATGCTGCAATGGGCCGTGGCAGAAGGGCTGACCGATGATGCGCTGATCGATGCCCAGGTGGCCGATTGGGCGGCATCGCGCCAGGCGCTGCTGGAAGCGCTGGCCCACCATGGCTTTGCCACCCTGCCCGGCAGCGCCACCTGGTTTTCGTGCATCGATCTGGCGCAGAGCGGCGTGCCCCTGGATGATCGCACCTTCGCCACGCGCGCCGTCGCCGAAGCGGGCGTGGCAACCATTCCGCTTTCCGCGCTGTGGGAAGGCCCGCCCGCGCCGCGCCATATCGTGCGGCTGTGCCACTGCAAGCCGCCGCCCATGCTGCGCGCCGCCGTGGGAAAGCTCGCCGCGTGGCGCGATGGTTTGTGACAGGTTGAACCGCTCGTCCCGCCTGTCAAACCATCCGCAAAATTCCCTCTTGCGCGACTCGAAAGACAGGCGCAGCATCCCTTTATCGACAGGAAAACGTGCCGCCGATCAGCTGGTACAAGCCGATGATTTACGGCGCTATTTTCTTGAAGTGCAAGCCTTTTGCCAAACGGAACACCGGCCATGTCCGCTCGTGCCTTCACGGCATGGTGAGCGGGTGTGACGGCGCCCGCGAGGGGGCTTGCGGCAATGGTTTTGTGCGCAGCAATTCCGCCTTGGCTGGTGTCTGGACACGCGGCCTGGAACTGTTTCGCAACCACCATATGCCTGTCCTTTGCCCCGGCGGGGTCCGTCCCGTGCGTTCATGATCGGCGCGCGTGGGAGCGGTGCTTCGAGGCAAAGGCCACGCCCGTGATGCCGCCCGCAAGCGGCGTTGCGCAGCAGGTCAGGCCTCGCTCTTCCCCGAGCGGGCGATACGGACCGTGCACGGGAGCTTTGGCGCCGCCTGGCCATGCCGGACGCCGCCAACGGCCCAGGGGCTTCGTGCCCTGGAAGGCCCCCGCCCTCGGCCCGTCGGCCATGGCCGAACACAACGCCGGTTAAACGGCCACAGGCGCATTGGGGGCCGGCAGCGATGCCGGCCCCCGTTTTCTGTGGCTTATACCAACCTGCACGGTTTCCAACCCATGAGGATTGCGCTCCCCCGTTCGTTGGCGAGGAGCGGCCGCAGCAGCGATGTGGGAGCATCGTTGCAAGGTCGCGACAAAGTCCAACGGACGGGGGAGCGCAACCCTGCGGGCGCCTTCTGGCGACCTTCGGACTGCGTTGCATCCTTGGCATGATGCACCACATCACGCCGGCGGATGCGCCTTGCCGAAGGCCGCCAGAAGGCGTCCTCATGGGTTGGAAACCGTGCAGGTTGGTATTACCGTTTTCTTGGACAGGCGCCCCGTCATGCCCTACCGCGCGGCCATGGCCGAAAAGTTCGAACGTCATCGCCAGCCCTGGACTCCTGCTGAACTCCAGAAGCTTCACACCCTCGCCAAAAAGGGCATGGGCCTCAAATCCATTGCCAAGGCGCTCACCCGCACCGAGGAATCGGTCAAGGATCGGGCCAAGGCCGATGGCCTGAGCATTGCCAAGCTGCGTTGACAAGCTTGGGTTCAGGCAGTCCAATCAATACGGTGGGCCGTCGCAACTGCACCCTGTTTGCAAGGAAACCGTTCATGAATGCACGTGCTGCCAGCGTTATTCTGGGTCTTGGTGCCATGCTGATCGGCATGAGCCAGACGCCCGCTTTGGCCGAGGCTGATCCCGGCAAGAAGGCCTGCGTGCAGGAAGCGCGGCGGCTGTGCCCGGCCGAGATGAAATCGTTGAGCCGCAAGAAGGTGGAAGCCTGCATGATCGCCAAGATCAATGAGACTTCCCCCGTGTGCCACGCCGCGATGCTGCGCATCCGCGCAGAACGCCAGGCGGCCGCTAAGCGCTGATTCCGGCGCTGCCGTAGAGCGCGCTGTTCTCTGCCCTGATCCGCACCGTCAGCATGGCGGCGTTGAGCACGGTAAACAGCAGCGCCACCCACACCAGGCCAAACGTTAACGGCAACACCGCGATTTCGGCGGTCACCACCATATAGTTGGGGTGGCGCACGAAACGGAACGGCCCACGCTTTACCAGCGGCGCGTCACGCGTGACGATAATGCGCGTGGTCCAGCGCGGCCCCAGCGTGGCCAGCACCCACACCCGCAGCAGCTGCAGCACGGCAAATACCGCCAGGAGCGGCAGAAAGATCGGGCGGCCACCCACCGTGAACCACAAGACCGCCAGCCATGCGGTGTGCATGGCCACCATCACCGGATAGTGATTGGCGCCCACTTCGCGCGCCCCGTCCGCCATCAGGCGCGCGGTGTTGCGCCGCGCGATCACCAGCTCGCTCAGGCGTTGCAGTGTGACAAAGGCCATGATGGCATAGGCCGCGTTCATGCCGCGCACCGCAGCGTGAGCGACGACGCGGTAAACCCCGGCCCCAGCGCGCTCATCACGCAAAGCGGCGGCAGTCCCTCTTGCCGATAGCGATCCAGCACGAACAGCACCGTTGGCGCAGACATATTGCCGTGATCCCGCAAAACCTCGCGCTCCTTGACCAATGCGCCTTGGTTCAGAGCAAGGGCGCTTTCCAATGCATCGACCACCTTGGCCCCGCCGGGATGGCAGATGAAGCGATCAACGTCCTCGATCCGCAAGCCTTGCGGGGCAAGCATCTCCTCCATCGCCTGGCGCATTTCCTGCCGGGCAAAGGCGGGAATGGCCCGGTTGAGCACGACGCCCAGGCCGGTTGGCTCTGCCTGCCAGCCCATGATGTCGAGCGTATCGGGCCAGGTCTTTTCGGCGCTGGCGGTAATCTCGGCAAAGCCGCCCTCGCCGCTGCGCAGCACGCAGGCCGCCGCGCCATCGCCGAACAGCGCGGTCGATACGATATCTGCCTTGTCCGCCCGGTCGGTGCGCAAGGCCATGCTGCATAGCTCCACCGTCACGAACAGCACATGCGACCCCGGCGTGGCGCGGGCGAGCTTGCTTGCCAGGCCCAGCCCGGTTGTGCCGCCGGCGCAGCCCAGCCCGAACACCGGCACGCGCACCACATCGGTGCGGAACAGCATCCGTGCCATAGCGCGCGCCTCCAGGCTGGGGGTGGCGATGCCGGTGGACGACACGGTAACGATGGTATCCACCTGGTCGGCGCGCAGATCGGCCTGGGCCAGCGCCTGCTCCGCCGCCGCGACCCACAGATCGAGCGCCACCTCCAGATAGACCGCGCTGCGTTCGGCAAAGCTGCGTTCCTGGCGATACCAGGCCACCGGCCGCGCCAGTTGCCGGGTGTGGACACCGGCGTTGGTATAGACCGCGGCCAGCCGCTCGAAATCGGCGAAATGCCCGCCAATGAGCGTACGCGCCGTGGCGATCGCCTCTTCCTGGGGCAGGATATTCGGGGGAGTTTCGGTGGCAAGCGAGAGAATTGAAACGGGCAGCATCTACGGTATCGCCTGCAAGACCGGCGAACCGGTGAAAAAGGTGCAGCCCGAAACGATTTTGACGAGAGCGAGTTCCTTGCCTGCGATAGGACAAGGGCGATTTCGCACAGGAGAATCGATGGCTGGACGCATGGTTGGCACGGACGCCCCGAGCCTAGGCGAAAGAGACGGCGCAAGCTATCGCGAATGGATCGGCTTTATCCTGATGTGCCTGGGCATGTTCATGGCCATCCTCGATATTCAGATCGTCGCCACTTCGCTGCCCGCCATCCAGGCGGCGATCGGCATCGCGCCCGATCGCATGGTGTGGGTGCAGACCGCCTATCTCACCGCCGAAATCGTCGCGATCCCGTTGACCGGGTTTCTTACCGCGCGGCTCGGCATGCGCTGGCTGTTCGTGGCAGCGGCCTGCCTGTTCACACTGGCATCGGCAGGGTGCGCGGCCAGTAGCGGCTTTGCCCAGCTGATCGCCTGGCGCGTGGTCCAGGGTTTTGCCGGGGGAACGCTGATCCCGGCGGTGTTCGCCGCCGTGTTCCTGCTGTTTCCGCCGCGCAGCCAGGGCCTTGCCACCACGATCGCCGGCGTGGCGGCGGTGCTGGCGCCCACCATCGGCCCGATCGTGGGCGGGTGGATCACCCAGTCCTATTCCTGGCACTGGCTGTTTCGCGTCAACATCGTGCCCGGCATCGTTGCCAGCCTGGGGGTGTTGCTGTTCCTGCGCGGCAAGCAGACCGGCCGCCAGGCTGGCCGGCCGATAGACGCGCTGGCGCTGGTGCTGCTCGCCGCCGCGCTGGTGGCGCTGCAACTCGGCCTCAAGGACGCGCCGTCGCGCGGCTGGGCAGACCTGCGCGTGGTCGCGCTGCTTTGCGCGTCGGGCATCAGCGCGATCGGCTTTGTCTGGCGCACGGTGACATCCTCTGCCCCGCTGGTGGAACTGCGCTGCTTTGCCGATCGCAACTTCACCATCGGCTGCCTGCTCAGCTTCGTGCTCGGCTTCGGGCTGTTCGGCTCCACCTATCTCATGCCCTTCTTCCTGGGCCTGGTGCGCGAACACGGCCCGCTGCGCATTGGCGAGATCATGCTGGTAACCGGCTGCACCCAGCTGCTGGTCGCGCCGATCGCCGTCTATGCCGAACGCCGGATGGACCCGCGCCTGCTCACCGGTTTCGGCTTCGTGCTGTTCGCCATCGGCCTGCTGCTCAGCACCGGGCAGACTGAGCAGACCGATTTTCAGGCGATGATCGTGCCACAGATCGTGCGTGGGGCGGCGATCATGTTCTGCCTGCTGCCGCCCACCCGCATGGCGCTGGGGCGGCTGCCCGATCGGCTCGTGGCCGATGCCAGCGGGCTGTTCAACATGATGCGCAATCTGGGCGGTGCGGTTGGCCTGGCGTTGATCGACACCACGATCTTCAGCCGCGCCGCCACCGCCGGCAACCACATCGCCGACCAGTTGCGCGCCGGCGACGTAGCCACCGCCGTGCGCATCGGCATTCCGCGCGACGCTTTCCTGGAACAGCGCGGCCAACCGCTCGACGATTTCACCACCGAGATGGTGCGGCCCCTGGTGGAAAAGGCCGCGCTCGTTCCCGCCGTCAATGCCGCGTGGCTGCTATGCGGCGTGCTGGTCGCGCTCGCGGTCCTGGCGCTGTGGTTCGTGCGCCGGGACGCGGCGCTGCGCGACTGACACGGCTGGTCTGGTGAAGAGTGACGTCGCAGGCTAAGGGCGCTGTCGCAGCGGTGCGGCCAGGGCGTGCCAGCCCGCGTGCCCGCATCTCGGCAGACCGTCAGGATTTTGAAGCAGCATGAATTACCGCCATTCCTTCCATGCGGGCAACAGCGCCGATGTCGTCAAGCATGCCCTGCTGATCGCGCTGGTGCGGGCCTTGCAGCAAAAAGACGGCGCGCTGACCCTGATCGACACCCATGCCGGCTGCGGGATTTACGACCTGCGCGGCGATGCGGCCCAGCGCACCGGCGAGGCGACGCAGGGCGTTATGCGGGCCTTTGCCGACCAGAACCCCCTGCTGGACGACTATCGCGCCGCCGTGCAGGCCGTGAACGAGGGCGCGGAGCCACAGCTCTATCCCGGTTCGCCACGGTTTCTGGCGCAGCTGCTGCGGCCGCAGGATCTGCTGATCCTGAACGAAAAACACCCCGACGATGCCTGTGCCCTGCGCGGCGCAATGCGCGATACGCCCGCGGCCGTGCATCAGCGTGATGCCTATGAGCTATGGCTGGCGATGGTGCCACCCCGCACGGCGCGTGGGCTGGTCGTGGTCGATCCGCCCTATGAACAGACCGACGAACGCGCGCGGATCGTCACGACGCTTGCCGCAGCCCAGCGCAAATGGGCCCATGGCGTGACGGTGATCTGGTACCCGCTCAAGGACCGCGCCGCGCATGTCCGGTGGAAAGAACAGCTGCGCAAGCTGCGCATCCCGAAACTGCTGACCATCGAACATTGGCTCTATGATGCCGACCAGCCCGGCATCTACAACGGCGCCGGGCTGTTCATCGTCAACCCGCCCTACGCCTTTACCCAGGCACTGCCGCCCATGCTCGAAGCGCTGCGCGCCGCGCTGGCGCCAGAGGGGCACCGGGGCGAGCTATCAGCCGCCTGGCTGGGCGCGTGATCGGGCGGCCTGCGGCGTAGCCCCTCCCCGCACGGCGGCGAGGGGCTTGGCGCTCATCGCTTGAGCAACGGCGCCAGATAGTGGCCGGTGAAGCTCGCCTTGTTCTTGGCGACCTGTTCCGGCGTGCCCACGGCCACCACTTCGCCACCGCGCACGCCGCCTTCGGGGCCCATGTCGATGATCCAGTCGGCGGTCTTGATCACATCCAGATTGTGTTCAATCACCACCACGCTGTTGCCCTGCTCCACCAGGCGGTGGAGCACTTCCAGCAGCTTGCGCACGTCTTCGAAATGCAGGCCCGTGGTGGGCTCATCGAGGATGTAGAGCGTCTTGCCGGTGGAGCGGCGGGCCAGTTCCTTGGCCAGCTTCACGCGCTGCGCTTCGCCGCCCGATAGCGTGGTGGCCTGCTGCCCCACCTTGACATAGCCCAGGCCCACTTCGCCCAGCATGGCCATGCGATCGCGGATCGGGGGCACGGCCTTGAAGAACTCCACCGCGTCTTCGATCGTCATGTCGAGCACGTCGGCGATCGAGTGGCCCTTGAACTTCACCTCCAGCGTCTCGCGGTTATAGCGCTTGCCGCCGCATTCCTCGCACGTCACGTAAACATCGGGCAGGAAATGCATCTCGATCTTGATCAGGCCATCGCCCTGGCACGCCTCGCAGCGTCCGCCCTTGACGTTGAAGCTGAACCGCCCGGCCTTATAGCCGCGCGCCTGCGCCTCGGGCAGACCGGCAAACCAGTCACGGATCAGGGTGAACGAACCGGTATAGGTCGCCGGATTGGAGCGCGGGGTGCGGCCGATCGGCGACTGGTCGATCTCGATCACCTTGTCGCAATGCTCCAGGCCCTTGATCGCGTCATGGGCGCCGGCCACCACGCGCGCGCCATTGAGCACACGGGCAGCACCGGCCTGCAGCGTATCGATAGTGAGGCTGGACTTGCCCGAGCCGGACACGCCGGTGACGCAGCAGAACGTGCCGAGCGGAATCTTGGCCGTCACGTTCTTGAGGTTGTTGGCCCGCGCGCCTTCCACCACCAGGGACAAGCCATTGCCCTTGCGGCGCTTCTTGGGCACCTCGATCCGGCGCGCGCCGGTCAGGTATTGCCCGGTCAGGCTGTCGGGATTGGCGAGGATATCCTCGAGCGTACCCTGGGCAACGATCTCGCCGCCGTGGACGCCGGCCCCGGGGCCGAGATCGACGACATAGTCCGCCGCGCGGATCGCATCCTCGTCATGCTCTACCACGATCACCGTGTTGCCGAGGTCGCGCAGCCGCTTCAAGGTTTCGAGCAAGCGGTCGTTGTCGCGCTGGTGCAGGCCGATCGAGGGTTCATCGAGCACGTAGAGCACGCCCGACAGGCCCGAACCGATCTGGCTGGCCAGGCGAATACGCTGCGATTCCCCGCCCGACAGCGTGCCCGAGGTGCGATCGAGGTTGAGGTAATCGAGCCCGACATTGTTGAGGAAGCCAAGACGCTCGTTGATTTCCTTGAGGATCGCCTTGGCAATCTGGCTCTGCTGGCTGGTGAGCTTGCCATCGAGCGTGGCGAACCAGTCCAGTGCATCGCTGACCGACAGGCGCGTGCTGGCGGAAATGTCGTTGCCCGCCACTTTCACACTCAGGGCCTCGGGCTTCAACCGCGCGCCGTTGCAGGTTTCGCAAGGCTGCGCGGTCTGGAACTTGCCCAGTTCCTCGCGCATCCAGGCGCTTTCGGTTTGCAGCATGCGGCGATTGAGATTGCCGATCACGCCTTCGAACGCCTTGGAAACGGTGTAGCTCTTCTTGCCGTCGATGAAGGTCAGCGGCACGGCCTTGCCCGCCGTGCCATGCAGGATCACGATCTTCACCTCGCCCGGCAGCTTGTCCCACGGGGTATCGAGGTTGAAGCCGAAGTGATCCGCCAGGCTCGCCAGCACCTGCATGTAATAGGGGCTGGGCGGGTTGGACTTAGCCCAGGGCACGATCGCGCCCTGCTTGAGGCTCAAATGCTCGTTCGGCACCACCAGTTGCGGGTCGAACAGCAGCTTTTCGCCCAGCCCGTCACACGCCGGGCAGGCACCCTGCGGCGCGTTGAACGAAAACAGCCGGGGTTCGAGCGCATCGAGCGTGAAGCCCGAGACCGGGCAGGCAAACTTTTCCGACAGGACAATGCGGTTGTCGGGCAGGCCGGCGCCCTTGAGCTGGCCCCCCTTCACGCTTTTGGCGCCAGTGCCCTTCTTGGCCTTTTCCGGCGCCGCCTCACCATTCAATTCGGCCACGGTCGTATCGGCCAGGTCGATAAAGACCAGGCCATCGGCCAGCTTGAGCGCCTGCTCGAAACTGTCGGCCAGGCGTGTCTGGATGCCGTCCTTCACCGCGATGCGGTCGACCACCACCTCGATATCGTGCTTGTACTTCTTGTCGAGCGCGGGGGCGTCTTCGATCGCGTAGAGTTCACCATCGATGCGCACGCGGGTATAGCCCGCCTTCTGCCACTCGGCCAGTTCCTTGCGGTATTCGCCCTTGCGGCCGCGCACCACCGGCGCCAGCAGGTAGGCGCGCGTGCCCTCGGGCAGGGCCATCACGCGATCGACCATCTGGCTGACGGTCTGCGCGCTGATCGGCAGGCCGGTGGCCGGCGAATAGGGCACCCCGATCCGCGCCCATAGCAGGCGCATGTAGTCATAGATTTCGGTGACCGTCGCCACGGTGGAGCGCGGGTTGCGGCTGGTGGTCTTCTGCTCGATCGAGATCGCCGGCGAGAGGCCGTCGATGTGCTCCACATCGGGCTTCTGCATCATTTCGAGGAACTGGCGCGCATAGGCCGACAGCGATTCGACATAGCGCCGCTGCCCTTCGGCATAGATCGTGTCGAACGCCAGGCTGGACTTGCCCGAACCGGACAGGCCGGTGATCACCACCAGGCTGTCGCGCGGCAGATCGACATCGATCCCCTTGAGGTTGTGCTCGCGCGCGCCGCGCACGGAAAGGGTGGTCAGCGCGGAGCGAGCGGCGCCGGGCGCACGTGTGGGGGCGGTCGACATGAAGGGCAATGTTCCAGATTTGTTCGATTCACGCAAGCCTGTCGCAGCGCAGCAAGAACCGCGCAAGATGGCTCGGTGGGCAAGGGCGATTGGCCCCTGATGTGGGGAGCCGATCAGCCGATCGCAAGCGCGCGGGTGCGCCCATCGCCCACCCAGCGTGCCTTGACGCCCCAAACCCCGGCCAGCACGCCTTCGGCCAGCGCCAGGTGCGGCGCGCCATTGGCGGCCACGGTGCCACGGTCGAGCACGATGACATGATCGGCATGGTTCATCGCCAGGGCCAGATCGTGCAGTACCACCACCACGCCCACGCCCTGCCCCGCCAGACGGCGGAAATGGGCGAGCAGCGCCTGCTGGTGCGCCAGGTCGAGCGCGGCCAGCGGCTCGTCTGCCAGAATCCAGCGCGGCTGCCCGGCCAAGACCCGCGCCAGCAGCGCACGTGCCCGCTCACCGCCCGACAGCGTGCCCACCTCGCGCCCGGCAAGGCCGGTAAGGTCAAGCGCCTGCAAGGCTGCCATGGTTGCGGCCGCGTCGATCCGCATCGGTGTGCGGTGCGGCAGGCGGCCGAGCCGCACCAGCGTTTCCACCGTCACGTTCCACGCCACCTCACCTGCCTGCGGCAGATAGCCGATGGCAATGGCGCGTTCGCGCGCGGTCAGTTCGGCCAGGCGATGCTGGCCCAGCAACACGTGGCCACCATCGGGCTGTTCCAGGCCCGCCAGGGCCGAGAGCAGCGTGGACTTGCCAGCCCCGTTGGGCCCGCAAATCGCGGTCAGGCGCCCCGGCGAAAGCCCCACCCGCACATCGCGCAGGCGGCCCACCATGGTGAGGGCATCGGCAACAAGATCCATGGCCTCGGTGCCTCTCAAGCCAGGCCGCGCCGCAGGCGCAGCAGAAGATGCAGGAAGAACGGCGCGCCCAGCAGGCTGAGCGCTATGCCCAGGCGCAGCTCACCGCCCGCCAGCGGCAGGCAACGGCACAGCGTATCGGCGAGCAGCAGCAACAGTGCGCCGGCCAGCGCGCTGGGAAGCAGCAGGCTGGATGGGCGGCGATCGGTGAACGGGCGCACGATATGCGGCACCATCAGCCCGACAAAGCCGATGACCCCGGCCGCCGAAACCCCGGCGCCCACAACCAGGCCCACGCCCACCACCATCAATCCGCGCAAGGCCACCGGATCGAGGCCCATCGAGCGGGCCGCCAGTTCGCCCAGGGTGAGCGCATCGAGCGCCGGCCCGGCACGCCACAGCAGCACCAGCCCCAGCGCGGTGAGCGGCGCGGCCAGCGCCACATCGTGCCAGCTGCGATCGGTCAGCGCGCCCATCAGCCAGGTGACAATCTCGGTCAGGGCAAAGGGATTGGGCGCCAGGCTGATCGCCAGGCTGGTCAATGCGCCAGCCAGGCTGGACAGCATCATGCCGGCCAGCGTGAACAGCGCCACGCCCCCGGCCAGGCCCGTGCGCGGGCCCGACGCGATCAGCGCCAGCAGCACCATGCCCCCGGCCGCGCCCGCCAAGGCCATCGCCGGCAGCGCGAAAGGCTGCACCGCAAAGCCGGTAAACAGCGACAGCACCGCACCTAGCGCGGCGAGCGGCGCCACCCCGAACAGGCCGGGATCGGCCAGGGGATTGCGCAGATAGCCCTGCATCGCCGCACCCGCCGCGCCCAGTCCGGCCCCGACCATCACCGCCAGCACCGCGCGCGGCAGGCGCAGTTGCGCCAGGATCACCGTGGCATTGGCACCGGCCGGATCGAACGGATTGATCCACACCTGCCCGGCCAGCAGGCACAGCGGAAACAGCACGAGCAGCAAGCCACCCAGCACCAGGGGCAAGGCAGCACGGTTCATGGCATCGCTTCCAGCTCTTGGCGCACCGCCACCATGCGGTTCAGGAACCGGGGAATGGTTGGGCCGCCGCAATAGATCAGGTTGGGGGAAATCGGCACGCGCGCGGTGTGGCGCAGCGCCGCGAGCGCGGGATGGAACAGCAGGCGGTCTTCCTGCGGCGCGGCCTGATCGGCCAGGGTGCCGCGCGGGGTGCCCACGGCCATGATCACGCGCGGCGGATCGGCCAGCATGCGCTCCAGCGACAGGCGTTCGGATTGGCCCAGGCCGCGTTGCGCACTGAAATTGGCAAAGCCGGCACGCATCATCAGGTCTGATGCCAGGGTATTCTGGCCCGGCACCAGGCCGCCCGGTTCCCACAGCACGGCCGTGATCGGCGCCGTGCCCGGCGGCGGCGCCGCGGCGGCGACTGCGCGGTCGATCCGCGCGATCAGCGCGGCGCCGCGCGCCGGCTGCCCGGCCCAGCCGGCCAGGCTGCGCACCTGGGCGCGCGCGGCATCGAGCGATTCGGCAATGCCCACCGTTTCCACGCGCAGGCCCAGCCCGCGCAACGCCGCCAGCGTGGGCGGATCGGCATAGGTGCTGGTCACCACCACATCGGGGTGCAGCGCCAGCACGCTTTCTACCGCGCCATCGGTGGTGGCAAAGCGCATGGCCTGCGCCACGTCCATCGAGGTTTGTGCCGGATCGCGGCTGTAGGAAGACAGCGCCAGGATCTGCGCGGGATCGGCCACTTCTGCCAGGATCGCGTCGCTGCAGGGATTGAGCGACACGATCCGGGGCAGACGATCGGTGGCCTGCGGATCGGCGGGAGCCACCTGCGCGCACCCGCCCAGCATCAGCGCCAGCGCCAGCGCCAGCGCCACGGCACCACGCTCCATGCGCCGGCAGAGCAAGGCAAAGTCAGGCACGATGCGGCCGCTCACGGCAAAGCCATTCCTCCAACCGGCGCAACGCCATCAGTACCGCAGGCGAACGCCACCGAACACGGAACGACCCAGCGCGCCATAGCCCGCTGCCGTCACCAGCAGCCGATTGAACACGTTTTCCACCCGGCCGAAAAGTTCGGCCTGATGAAGGATCGGCAAACTGGCGCGCACGGTGGTGACGCTACCGCCCGCCAACTTGATCGAATTGGCCGCGTTGTCAAAACTTTCCGACTGGAAGCGCAGGTCTGCGGCCAGGGCCAGGCCAGCCCAGGGCGTGGTCCAGTCGAGCGAGGTGGTCAGCGCGTGGCGCGGGCGGCGAGCAAGGTCGTTGCCGAACGTGGCGGCGCCAGGCGTGCGGTCGGTCGCCTCGGTATAGGCATAGGCGATCGTGCCCTTGACCTGGCTGCTGAGCGCGGCGCCCACATCGAGCTCGACCCCCTGCGCGCGCGCCTTGCCGACGTTGTCATAGACGCCATAGGCATGGCCCTGGCACAGCGCGCTTTGCGCCATGAAGCACGAGACATAGGCGATCAGATTGCGGGTATCGCGGCGGAACAGCGTGACCCCGGCATGGAAGCCGCCATCCTGGCTGGCATAGACCACGCCCAGGTCATAGCTGCGGCTGCGTTCGGGAGCGAGTGCGGCATTGCCATAATCGGGCGAGAGCAGCTGATAGAGCGTGGGCGCGCGGAAGCCTTCGCCATAGCTGGCATTGAGGCGCAGCCCGCGCACCACTTCCACCGTGCCGTTGGCTCCCAGGCTGACATTGCTGCCGAACTGGCTCTGTTCGTCATAGCGCACGCCGGCGGCGAGGCTGGCCTTGGCGGTGTACCAGCCAAGCATGGCATGGCCGCTGGTCAGATGCGCGTTCTGGCGCGTGTCATAGGTGCTGTCGAACCGGGTCCATTCGCGATCCGCCCCGAAATCGATCGCGAAATCAGCAGGCAGGCTATAGCGGCCGTTCAATTCCACCCGCTCGCTGCGGCCGTTGTAGCCATATTCGAACGCATTGTCGGCCCCGCCGGTGTAATAGCGGCGGCGCGTGTCGGACAGGGCATAGCCAGCGTCGAGCGTCAGCGGGCCGCCGGCATAGTGCAGCCCGGCGCGGCCGAAGAACTGCCGCGTGGTGGTATATTCCGGCGTATCGGCAAAGACATAGTCGGGCGCGGGATAGCCATCGATCTGGGTCTTGCCATCGGCATAGCGGGCATTGGCGACCAGCGAGAGCGTATCGGTGAGGTTGACCCGCGCCTTGCCGCCCACGCGCCATTGGTCATAGCCATCGCGCTCCGTCCCGCTGGCAGCGGCCGAAACGCCATCGGTGGTGGCATAGCCGCCATCGATCGAGAACGCATAGCGATCGCGCTTCACGCCGGCTGCGGCATCGGCATCATAGCTGCGGCGCGAGCCGGCCTCGGCCGAGGCTTCGACGCCGTCGATCTCGCGCGTGGTAACCGCGATCACCCCGCCGATCGCCGAGCTGCCCCAGACCACCGAGTTGGAGCCGCGCAGCACTTCGATCCGCTCGATCCCGCCGCTCGTCAGCGTGCCGAAGTCAAACCCGCCCGATGGCGCCGAGGGATCTTCCGCGCGCACGCCATCGACCAGCACCAGGGTGTGCTGCCCTTCCCCGCCGCGCAGGCGCACGGCGGTTTGCGCACCCAGACCCCCGGTGCGCGACCAGGTCAGGCCCGGCACGCGATCGAGCACGCGGGTCAGGTCAACGCCCTGCACCGCCTCGATCGTCTGCAACGGCAACACGGTGATGGCCTGGCCGGTCTGGTCGAGCGACAGGTCGTTGCCGGTGGCCAATACAGTGATCTGCGCGCCATCGCTGGCGGGGGCTTCATCGGCATAGGCAGGGGTGGCCAGCATCACGGCGGTGGCCAGTGCAACAAGCGATGTCTTCACGGTTCTTTTCCTCCCGGCCCATGGACAGTCTTGCCGTCCATGGCGCGAGGGTCCGCCGGGCCCTGGCGGAAGACTCGTCACGCTTGCGCCCGGTACACCCCGCCCGGCCGCGGAACGACCACACACCGGCAGGTTTCCTGGCTCATCCGAAGTCAACGCGACACGCCGGCCTTCCCAGCCCGCCAAGGGGCCAGTGGCGCGCAAGGGCGCGGCGCTCGTCCGGAAACAGTTGCGGGGGCAGCGCCGGCTGGTTCCGGCTTCCCTCTTAGCCCGCATGGTTGCGGGCACCGGTGGCGTCAGGCGGGGCGGATAGCGACACCTGCACCAAGGGGCAAGCCCGCAGCCGTGATTAACCAACCCG
Source organism: Novosphingobium sp. GV079 (assembly GCF_003058045.1). Classification (NCBI taxonomy): domain Bacteria; kingdom Pseudomonadati; phylum Pseudomonadota; class Alphaproteobacteria; order Sphingomonadales; family Sphingomonadaceae; genus Novosphingobium; species Novosphingobium sp. GV079. Next base: position 251,905 of record NZ_QBUE01000003.1, read on the forward strand.
TAGCAGCCTGTGCCTTATCGGGACGAGGACGATTCCTGCCGTGCATGGTTGCAGTGCAACGCGTAACGCACCATGGCGCAGACCAAGCCTGCCCTGTTTCACGCCCTATGCCAGACCCGATTCCCTTCACCGGCGCCACGCCCACCCTTCCGCCCAAGGCGCTGATGCCGCCGCCGGGGCCGGAAGAGCGCGTCGCCCTGGCCGGGCAGCGGCAGGCCGATGGCGCGCTGATCGCGGCGCTTACGCTGCCGCCGGTGCGCCCCCGCGATTTTGCCGCACGCATCCGCCGCCGCGACATGACCTCGTGGCGCCACCAGCATCGCGCGCCCTCGCGCCTGGCCGAGCGGGCCGCCGGTATTGCCGCGATCGGCGCGCTAGGCCTGGTGCTCGGCGCGATCGGCTGGGGTTCGCCCGGCAGCGATGCCGCCGCAGCGCAGGATCGCAACGGCGGGCTGCAACCTTTCGAGCGGGCGGGCGAAAGCTTTCCCGGCTCGGCGTTCTACTATGTTTCGGCGCAAGACAGCGGCCTGCTTGCCCCGCAGGACGCCGCCCGTGCCTGGGACCGGCAGGTGGCCGCAATCCGCAGCGACGCCGATGATGGCACCACCACCGCGCCCTGGTCTGCCAATCCAGCAGCGCGGCCGCTATTTGCCACCGGCAGCGGCGAAGACCGCTGGCGCGCGCTGCAATGCCTGACCACCGCGATCTATTACGAAGCCGCGTCCGAACCCGATGCCGGGCAGCGCGCGGTGGCGCAGGTCGTGCTCAACCGCGTGGCGCACCCGGCCTTTCCCAAGACAGTATGCGGCGTGGTGTTCCAAGGATCGGAACGCCCCGGCTGCCAGTTCAGCTTTGCCTGCGACGGCGCCATGGCGCGCCGCCCGGTGCAACAATTCTGGGACCGCGCCCGGCGCGTGGCGGCCGATGCCCTGGCCGGCAACGTGTTTGCCCCGGTGGGCCTGGCTACGCATTACCACACCAGCGCGGTCCATCCGCTATGGTCAGACAAGCTGGCCTTCATCGGCACGATCGGGGCGCATCGCTTCTATCGCTGGGCCGGATCGGCCGGGCAGCCCGCCGCCTTCAATGCCAGCTATCGCGGGGGCGAGCCGCTGGCCGCGCCCCATCCGCGCAGCTGGGTGCCGGCCGCGGCCGACGTGGCCGATCCGGTGACGCTGGAAAAGGCGTTCGAGGAAGGCCGCATCAGCGCGCTGGAACACACCGGTGCTTCGGCCGGCGCCACGACGGGCACGGCCACCGGGGGCCTGGGCGAATCGCCCCAGCGTGCGATCCCTGCCAGCGCCGCGCCGCCACCGGCCACGCCGCTGCCCGGCGCCCCCAGCCCGCAGCTTCGCCCGGAAGCGCGGGAAACCTATGAAAACGCCGGAAAATGGATTGCCCAGCCGCATGGCTGAAGGCTGATTGAACCCGGGCAGGCGCTGCATCGGCACGCTTGGCCGCGTCGGCGGGAACATCAATGTCCCGTTTACCGTCTCATCTCACGCCCTGTTAGCGCAACGCCCCGTAGAAGGACGGCAGAGCCGCCAGGAAGTTTACCCCGAAATCGGCTTTGAACACGAAAAAAGCCGAACTTTCGGTGTCGCGATGAAGAACGGAGACCACCCGCGCATGCTGCGTTTCGCCCCTCGCTATGGCATGATCTCGCCCTGTCTCCGCCGGCCCGCCGGCCGCGTGCCGCGCCATGCCAACGACAATCCGGCCTGGTCGCTCCAGGCAGCCCAGGACTATCCCTCGCCAGTACGCGCCATGGCCGGGCGCCTCGCTGATCGGCTGGCCGAAGACGCCCTGCTGGCCGAAGCACTGCGCCTGTTTGCCAGCCATGGCCATGCCGCCGCCGGGCAAGCTGCCCGTGCCGCCACCCGCGCGGCGATGGCCGGGGACGCGGAACAGGCCGATTGGTGGGCGCAGGTGTGCCACACGCTCGATCGCCGCAAGGCCATTGCCCTGCGCCGGGAACTTGCCGGGCTCGGATGAATTTCACGCAGCAAGCCAAGATGGCTTCGTCAAACGCTGCCCGGTTCGTCGCACCATCGTGCCGAGCCGGTCATGGCTGCGCCCATCGCCGGCACGCCTGAAAAACCCGGCGGCCGCACCGTTCTGAAACGCGGCAAAGGGCTTGCCTGTCGCATTCGTATGAACGGTAGATTTACCACTTAACGCTATTGCGAACTGATATCAAAGAAACCCGCAGATGCGGGGTTTTTTGCGGTTGCAATCCCTCTCGGGCAGGCCTACGTGCCCCTCCACTTGCCGGCAACCCTTCCCGTCTCGCGGGCGCGGGGGGACCTCCATCCGGGGGCTTGAGTCGGCAACGCTTGAACGCTTGTCCCGCGACGACTCCGGGAAAGGACCGTAAAGCACATGGCACGCAAGAAGATCGCGCTCATCGGCGCGGGTAACATCGGTGGCACTCTGGCGCATCTGGCCGCGCAGAAGGAACTGGGCGACATCGTCCTGTTCGACGTGGTGGAAGGCGTTCCGCAGGGCAAGGCCCTCGATCTCTCGCAGTGCGGCCCGGTCGAAGGCTTTGACGCCAAGATCATCGGCACCAACGATTACAAGGACATCGCTGGCGCGGACGTCATCATCGTGACGGCTGGCGTGGCGCGCAAGCCCGGCATGAGCCGCGATGACCTGCTCGGCATCAACCTCAAGGTGATGAAGTCGGTCGGCGAAGGCATCCGCGACAACGCGCCCGACGCCTTCGTGATCTGCATCACTAACCCGCTCGACGCGATGGTCTGGGCGCTGCGCGAATTCTCCGGCCTGCCCGCCAACAAGGTGGTCGGCATGGCTGGCGTGCTCGACTCGGCACGCTTCAGCACGTTCCTCGCCTGGGAATTCGGCGTTTCGGTGCGTGACGTGAACTCGTTCGTGCTGGGCGGCCATGGCGACACCATGGTTCCGGTCGTGGAATATTCCACCGTCGCCGGCATTCCCGTCACCGACCTGATCAAGATGGGCGCTTCCACCCAGGAAAAGATCGACGCGATCGTCGCCCGCACCCGTTCGGGCGGCGGCGAAATCGTCGGCCTGCTCAAGACCGGTTCGGCGTTCTATGCCCCGGCCGCCTCGGGCATCGCCATGGCCGAAGCCTATCTCAACGACCAGAAGCGCATCCTGCCCTGCGCCGCCCATGTCGACGGCGCCTATGGCGTTGACGGCCTCTATGTCGGCGTGCCGGTAGTGATCGGCGCCGGCGGCGTGGAAAAGGTCATCGAAATCAACCTCGATGAAACCGCCAAGGCCAACCTTCAGGTCTCGGTCGACGCGGTCAAGGAACTGCTGGTGGCGTGCAAGGGCATCGATCCCTCGCTCGCCTGATGGCAGCATGGTTCGCGGCCGTCCTTTCCCGGGCGGCCGCGGCACCTTCTACCGGGCTGTTTTTCAGGCCGGCAAAAGCGATAAGACCCTTTGCGAAGGGCGCTGACCAGACGCCATTAAGGATACCTGGCCCATTGCGCGCAAGGCATGCGCAGGGCGGCGGGTCCGGCCATGGCGGCGGGAAAGCGATGACAGTCACAGGCAGGCTGCGCCGGTATGCACTCTGCCCACAACCTTTTTCCGAAGCCCCTCCCCTCCCCGGGGGCACAGGAGTGAATTGACCATGGCACAGGACGTGCACGAGTACGAAGTTGATCCTTCACAGGATGCGCCGCAGCAGGGTCCGTCCTGGCAGTCCAAGCGCTGGCCGATTACCGACGCGCTCGCCGGCGATGATCTGACCCGTGCGCTCGATCCCATGACCATCAAGGTCGAGGTCGCCAAGGCCGCCAAGAAGGCCGGCGCCGCGCTGGACGAAGCCGCGCTGGAACAGGCGGCCAACGACAGCCTGCGCGTGATGCTGCTGGTGCGCACCTATCGCGTGCGCGGCCACCTGGCGGCAGACCTTGATCCGCTGGGCCTGTCCAAGCAGTACCTGCCGGCCGACCTCAGCCCCGAATACCACGGCTTCCTGCCCAAGGACATGGATCGCAAGATCTATCTGGGCGGCACGCTGGGCCTGCAATGGGGCACCGTGCGCGAAGTGGTCGAGATCCTGCGCAAGAACTATTGCGGCAAGGTCGGCCTGGAATACATGCACATCTCCGACGTGGAGGAGCGCAAGTTCCTGCAGGACCGCATCGAAGGCGGCGACAAGTCGATCGACTTCACGCCCGAGGGCAAGAAGGCGATCCTGTCGGCCGTGGTGCGCGGCGAGCAGTACGAGAAGTTCCTCGGCAAGAAGTATGTCGGCACCAAGCGCTTCGGCCTGGACGGCGGCGAGTCGATGATCCCCGCGCTCGAAGCGGTGATCAAGTACGGCGGCCAGCGCGGGGTGAAGGAAATCATCTATGGCATGGCCCACCGCGGCCGCCTGAACATCCTCGCCAACGTGATGGCCAAGCCCTATCGCGTGATCTTCCACGAATTCTCGGGCGGCAGCGCCAACCCCGAAGACGTGGGCGGTTCGGGCGACGTGAAGTATCACCTGGGCACCAGCACCGACCGCGAGTTCGATGGCACAAAGGTGCACATGAGCCTGCTGCCCAACCCGTCGCACCTGGAAACGGTGGACCCCATCGTGCTGGGCAAGACGCTGGCCCAGCAGCAGTTCCGCGATGACGTGGGCCCGGGCAAGCACAAGCAGGTGCTGCCGGTGCTGATCCACGGCGACGCCGCCTTTGCCGGCCAGGGCATCGTCTGGGAATGCTTCGGCTTTTCCGGCGTGCAGGGCTACAACACCGGCGGTTGCATCCACTTCATCATCAACAACCAGATCGGCTTCACCACCAGCCCGCAGTTCTCGCGCGGCTCGCCCTATCCCTCTGACGTGGCCAAGGGCGTCCAGGCGCCGATCATCCACGTCAACGGCGATGATCCCGAAGCGGTGACCTTCGCGTGCAAGCTGGCGATCGACTATCGCCAGCAGTTCGGCCGCGACATCGTGATCGACATGTGGTGCTACCGCCGCTTCGGCCACAACGAAGGCGACGAGCCCTCGTTCACGCAGCCGCTGATGTACGCCAAGATCAAGAAGCATCCGGCCGTCTCGACGCTCTATGCCGAGCGTCTGGCCGCCGAGGGCGTGATCGACAAGAGCTGGAAGGGTGACGTGGAAGACCACTTCACCGCCACGCTCGAAAACGAGTTCGAAGCCGCCAAGAGCTACAAGGCCAACGAGGCCGACTGGTTCGGCGGACGCTGGGCAGGCCTCAACAAGCCGGCCGACCCGGTGACGGCGCGCCGCAACGTGGCCACCGGCATCGAACAGAAGCTGTTCGACAGCCTGGGCCGCACACTGACCTCGGTTCCCGAAAGCCTGACCGTCCACAAGACGCTGGGCCGCGTGCTCGACGCCAAGCGCGAGATGTTCAACACCGGCAACGGGTTTGACTGGGCCACGGCCGAAGCGCTGGCCTATGGCAGCCTGGTCACCGAAGGCTACAACGTGCGCCTCTCGGGCCAGGATTGCGGCCGCGGCACGTTCAGCCAGCGCCACGCAGTGTGGGTCGACCAGACCGACGAGCACAAGTATGTGCCGCTGGCGACGCTGCCCCACGGCCGCTTCGAAGTGCTCGACAGCCCGCTGTCGGAATATGGCGTGCTCGGCTTCGAATACGGCTATGCCAGCGCCGATCCCAAGACGCTGGTGCTGTGGGAAGCGCAGTTCGGTGACTTTGCCAACGGCGCCCAGATCGTGATCGACCAGTACGTCGCCGCATCGGAAGCCAAGTGGCTGCGTGCCAACGGCCTCGTCATGCTGCTGCCGCACGGCTATGAAGGCCAGGGTCCGGAACACTCCTCGGCCCGCCTTGAGCGCTATCTCCAGCTCTGCGCGGAAGACAACCTGCAGGTGTGCAACATCACCAGCCCGGCCAACTACTTCCACGTGCTGCGCCGGCAGATGCACCGCTCGTTCCGCAAGCCGCTGATCATCATGACGCCCAAGTCGCTGCTTCGCCACCCGCTGGCCAAGTCGACCGCGGCCGATTTCCTGGGCGAAGCGCAGTTCAAGCGCATCCTGTCCGATCCTTCGGCACCGGAAGACCGCGACACCCGCCGCGTGGTGCTGTGCTCGGGCAAGGTCGCCTATGACCTGATCGAGGCACGCGATGCGGCCGGCATCACCGATACCCAGATCATCCGGATCGAGCAGCTCTATCCCTTCCCGGGTGAGCCGCTGGCCCTGCGCCTGTCGCGCATGACCAATCTGGAAGACGTGGTGTGGTGCCAGGAAGAGCCGAAGAACAACGGTTCGTGGTTCTTTGCCGAGCCGCTGATCGAGGAATCGCTCAAGGCTGCCAAGGGCAAGGTCACGCGCCCCCGCTATGCCGGCCGTTCCGCCTCGGCCTCGCCCGCCACGGGCCTGGCCAAGCGCCACAATGCCGAGCAGGCCGCCTTGGTTGCCGATGCGCTGGCGCTGTCGGTGCGCGAGGAAATCCGCCGCAAGAAGAAGGCCTGACCGGCCGTTTCGTCCACCTGAATTCTCCCCAAGGAACACCAAGTCATGTCCATCGAAGTCAAGGTTCCGACGCTCGGTGAAAGCGTCAGCGAAGCGACGGTCGGCCAGTGGCTGAAGAAGCCCGGCGAAGCGGTGGCTCTGGACGAGCCTATCGTCAGCCTCGAAACCGACAAGGTTGCCGTCGAAGTGCCCTCGCCCGTTGCCGGCGTGCTGGGCCAGATCCTGGTTGCCGAAGGCGAAACCGTCACGGTTGGCGCGCTGCTCGGCACCGTGGAAGACGGCGTTGCCGCAGCCGGCAACGTGCCGGTTGCCCCGCGCGAGGAAAAGCCCGTGCCGCCCGCGTCCGACACAGTGGCTCCGGCCGCCGCGCCGGCCCCGGCTGCTGCTGCTGCTGTCCCTGCTTCGGCCCCTGCTGGTGACGATGCCGGCGCTGCCGCGCTGTCGCCGGCGGTGCGCCGCGCGGTGCTGGAGCACGGCATCGATCCTTCCACCGTCAAGGGCACCGGCAAGGACGGCCGCCTGACCAAGGAAGACGTGCTCGCCGCAGCCCAGGCCAAGGCAGCCTCGCCGGCGCCGGCCGCCACGGCTGCCGTGCCTGCGGCCGTTGCTGCTCCCGGCCGCAACGAGGAACGCGTCAAGATGACGCGCCTGCGCCAGACCATCGCCAAGCGCCTCAAGAGCGCGCAGGAAAACGCTGCCCTGCTCACCACGTTCAACGACGTGGACATGTCGGCCGTGATGGCCGCGCGCGAAAAGTACAAGGACGTGTTCGAGAAGAAGCACGGCGTGAAGCTGGGCTTCATGTCGTTCTTCGCCAAGGCTTCGTGCTTGGCGCTCAAGGACATTCCGGCCGTCAATGCCCAGATCCAGGGCGATGAAATCGTCTATCACGACTATGTCGATATCTCGGTGGCCGTCTCGGCGCCGAACGGCCTGGTCGTTCCGGTGGTGCGCGACGCTGACAAGCTCTCGTTCGCCGGCATCGAAAAGGCGATCGGCGATTTCGGCAAGAAGGCCCGCGAAGGCGCGCTGACCATGGAAGACATGAAGGGCGGCACCTTCACCATTTCCAACGGCGGTGTGTTCGGTGGCCTGATGTCCACCCCGATCATCAACCCGCCGCAGTCGGCCGTGCTCGGCCTGCACCGCATCGAGGACCGCCCCGTGGTCCGCAACGGCGAGATCGTGATCCGCCCGATGATGTACATCGCCCTGTCGTATGACCACCGCATCATCGACGGTCGCGAGGCGGTTACCGCGCTCAAGACTATCAAGGAAGCGATCGAAGATCCCACCCGCCTGCTGATCGATCTCTGATCGGCACTGCACGGCGCGCCCGGTGACCACCGCCGGGCGCGCCAGCGTGCATCCACGCGAACTTGTGTGATAAGTCGCGCCAGTCCCGCCACCGTTTTCGGGAACGCGCGAACAGGAGGCCGCAATGGCTGAATATGATTATGATGTCCTGGTGATCGGCGCTGGCCCGGGCGGCTATGTCGCGGCGATCCGGGCGGCCCAGCTGGGCCTCAAGACTGCCTGTGCCGAAGGGCGCGAAACGCTGGGCGGCACCTGCCTCAACGTGGGCTGCATCCCGTCGAAGGCGCTGCTGCACGGTTCGGAAAAGTACGACGAAGCCGTCAACGGCACCTTTGCCAGCTATGGCATCAAGACCGGCCCGGTGGAACTGGACCTCTCTGCCATGCAGGCGCAGAAGCTCGACTCGGTCAAGGGCCTGACCGGCGGCATCGAATTCCTGTTCAAGAAGAACAAGATCACCTGGCTCAAGGGCTATGCCACGTTTGAAGACGCGCACAGCGTCACGGTGGCCGGGCAAAAGGTTTCGGCCAAGCACATCGTCATCGCCACCGGTTCGTCGGTCACCCCACTGCCGGGCGTGACCGTGGACAATGACGCGGGCGTGGTGGTCGATTCGACCGGTGCCCTGGCGCTCGACCGCGTGCCCGAACACCTGGTGGTGATCGGCGGCGGCGTGATCGGCCTGGAACTGGGCTCGGTCTGGCGCCGCCTGGGTGCCAAGGTCACTGTGGTGGAATACCTTGACCAGCTGCTGCCCGGCATGGACGGCGACGTGCGCAAGGAAGCCGCCAAGATCTTCAAGAAGCAGGGCATGGCGCTCAAGCTTTCGACCAAGGTCACCGGCGTAGCCGTCGAAGGCGGCAAGGCGACGCTCACCGTCGAGCCTTCGGCCGGCGGCGCTGCCGAAACCATCGAAGCCGATTGCGTGCTGGTGGCGATCGGCCGCCGGCCCAACACCGATGGCCTCGGCCTCGACAAGATCGGCCTGGAACTGAACGGCCGCGGCCAGATCGAAACCGACCACGATTTCCGCACCAAGGTAGACGGCGTGTGGGCGATCGGTGACGTGATCCCCGGCCCGATGCTGGCACACAAGGCCGAGGACGAAGGCATTGCCGTGGCCGAAAACATCGCCGGCCTGACGGGCATCGTCAACCACGACGTGATCCCCGGCGTGGTCTATACCTTCCCCGAATTTGCCGGCGTGGGCCTGACCCAGGAAGCCGCGCTGGAGAAGGCCGGCGGCGACCAGTCGAAGATCAAGGTCAGCAAGTTCCCCATGCTGGCTAACAGCCGCGCCAAGACCAACCACGAGCCCGATGGCTTCGTGAAGGTCATTGCCGATGCGCAGACCGACCGCGTGCTGGGCGTGTGGGCGATCGCCTCGGTGGCCGGCACGATGATCGCCGAAGCCGCGCTGGCGCTGGAATTTGGCGCTACCTCGGAAGACATCGCCTATACCTGCCACGCGCACCCGACCCATTCGGAAGCGCTCAAGGAAGCGGCAATGGGCATCCGCGAAAAGCCGATCCACATCTGATCGCCTTTTGGCACAACCGATGAAACAAGGCCGCGCCGGGGCAACCGGGCGCGGCCTTTTTCATGGGCGAACGGGCGCCATCATGGCGCCGGGAACTTTGCCCGGTCTTGGTGCGTAGTGCGCCCAAACGGGGCAACAGCACATGACACTCTCGCGTAAGGTCGGCAGCGCAGCAGCGCTGACCGCATCGATCCTGCTGGCCGGCTGCCACCATAGCCCGGTGACAGAGGCGCCGCCGCGCGCCAACGATGCCATCGCCGTGCCGCCCCAGGCCTCTACCATCGCGGTGCCGATCGTCGCGCGGCTGGACGAACTGAGCGCCGCGCTCGAACGCGAGGTGCCGCGCCAGTTGTGGTCGATCGATAAGCCCGGGCAGGATTGCCTGGCCTCGCAGCGGGTCAAGGTGCTGGGGGTCAAGCTCAAGACCCCGCGTGTGGAATGCCGCATCGTGGGCGATGTGGTGCGCGGGCCGATCACGCTGGCGGGCCAGGGCCAGGATCTGGTGGTGACGCTGCCGCTGCATGCCACGCTGCGTGCCAAGGATATTGCCGGCGTGTTCAAGCAGGAAACCGCCACTGGCGATGCCGTGGTGCGCGCCCATGTGCGGCTGTCGCTGGCCAACGACTGGAAACCGCGCGCCACGCTCGACATCGACTATGACTGGACCAATGCCCCTGGCATCGATTTCCTGGGCCAGCGCATCACCTTTACCGACAAGGCCGATGCCAAGCTCAAGGACGTGGTCGCCCGGCTGGAGCGCACGCTGCCACAGGAATTGGACAAGCTGCATCTCGACCGCGAGATTGGCAAGGCCTGGGCCAGCGCGTTCACCTCGCTGGAACTCAACCACGCCAATCCCCCGGTGTGGATGCGGGTAACGCCGCACGACTTGCGCTATGGCGGCTATGCCGTGGAAGGGCGGCGTCTGGTGCTGCGCCTGGGCATGCATGCGCAGACCGAAACCTTTGTCGGCAACCGGCCGCCCGATCCGGCCGTCACGCCGCTGCCGCCGGTGCGCAAGCTGGAAACCACGCCGGGGCGGATGCTGTTCGTCATCCCGGTGATTGCCGACTATCGCGAACTGGAGCCAGTGATCGCCCGTGCCCTGGTCAAGCGTTCGGCCCGTCCGTTCGACGTACCCGGCCTGGGGCCGATCACCGCCCGCTTTGGCAAAGTGACGTGCTATGGCACGCGCGGCGGCAAAGTGGCGGTGGGCGTGCAGTTTGCCGTCGATGCTGCGCCCCACACTGCACATGGCACGGTGTGGCTGACCGGCACCCCGGTCAACGCGCCCAATTCGCGCAAGGTCGGCTTTGCCGATCTGGCGGTTTCCGGCGTGACCGACAGCACCGGCACCGATGTCCTGCTCGGCCTCGCCAATGCGCCGGGCCTGTCCGAAACGATCGCGGCCGCGCTCGCCCAGAATTTCGAGAACGACTATGCCAAGCTGATGGGCAAGATCGACCGCGCGCTGACCGAAAAGCGCACCGGCGATTTCATCATCCGCGCGCGGATCGAGGATGTGCGCACCGGCCAGCTCAAGGCAGCCGGCCAAGGGCTGTATCTGCCGGTCGAAGGCACAGGAACCGCCACGGTCAGCCTCGACATGAAGTGACCGCCAAGGCAAGGGTGGTGCCATGCCCCTGGTTCCACCCCTGCCCGCCTCGCTGCCCCATGCGGTGGCCCCCGCCCTGCCCGCCGTGATCGGCTTTGCCGACTTGGCGGGGATCGCGGTGTTTGCGCTTTCGGGCGCACTGGTGGCCGCGCGCATGCGGCAGACCCTGGTGACCATGTGCTTTTTCGCGGTGATCACCGGGGTGGGCGGCGGTTCGGTGCGCGATCTGCTGATCGGTGCGCCGGTATTCTGGGTGCACGATCGCTGGGTGGCGCTGGTGTGCCTGGGCATGGCGGTATTGTGCTGGCTCACCCCGCACCGCTGGTGGCGCGGCGCCGCGCTGGAATGGGCCGATGCGGTGGGACTGGGCGCCTATGCCGTGCTGGGCACGACCAAGGCGCTGGCCTATGGCATTCCGCCGGTGCCGGCCTTCATGATGGGGGTGATCACCGGCTGCGTGGGCGGCGTGATCCGCGATTGCGTGGCCGGGCGCCCATCGATCATCATGCGCCCCGAACTCTATGTCACCGCCGCCGCGCTCGCCGCCGCGCTGTGTTCGGCGGGGCAGGCGCTGCATCTGCCCAAGGGCTGGGTCTGGGCGGTATCGGCGCTGGCCGGCTTTGCCCTGCGCGCTGCGGCGATCCGCTGGAAACTGGCGATCCCGGCCTATGGTGGGGGCAAGAAGGCTGACCTCGGTGAGCAGCTTCCACCACCCCCCGCCCCCCTCCTCTGAAGAGGAGGGGCTGGGGGTGGTGCGAGGCTACGCGCGCCGTTCGATTGTGCGTTGCAGCGCAGCATGAATTGGGGCAACCTCCACAGCCATGATCAAGGCGGGCCTCCATCACCTCACGCGCTATTCCTATGCCAAGCCGGTTCGATTGGGGCCGCAGGTGATCCGATTGCGGCCCGCGGCGCATAGCCGCACCGCAGTGCCCAATTACTCCTTGAAGATCAGCCCGGCCAATCACTTCATCAACTGGCAGCAAGACCCCTACGGCAACTGGCTGGCCCGGATCGTTTTTCCCGATCCGATCGATCATTTCGAGATTGCCGTCGATCTTTTGGCCGATCTTGTCGTGATCAATCCGTTCGACTTCTTTGTTGAAGACTATGCAGAAACCTATCCCTTTGCCTATGCAGAGGAATTGCAGACAGACCTGGCCGCCTACCGCGAGATCGAGGCGCAGGGCCCGCTGTTCGAGGAAATCCTCACCCAGTTCACCGGGTACGAGGGCCGCACCATCGACTTCCTGGTGGCGATCAACCAGGCGGTGAACCAGCGCATCGGCTATGTCATCCGCATGGAACCGGGGGTGCAGGCGCCGGAAGAAACCCTGGACGTGGGCACTGGATCGTGCCGCGATTCCGCCTGGCTGCTGGTGCAGCTGCTGCGCCGCCTGGGCTTTGCCGCGCGCTTTGTCTCGGGCTATTCGATCCAGCTGACGCCCGATGTCGCGGCGGTGGATGGCCCGGCTGGCGTGCCGCAGGACGTGTGCGATCTCCACGCCTGGACCGAAGTCTATCTGCCCGGCGCCGGCTGGATCGGGCTGGATGCCACCTGGGGTCTGTTTGCCGGCGAAGGGCACATTCCGCTGTGCGCCACGCCGCATTATCGCACAGCCGCCCCGATCGAGGGCGTGGTGCTGGAGCCGGTTCATTCCGATTTCCATTTCGAGATGGAGGTTTCCCGCCTGGCCGAGGCGGTGCGCATCACCAAGCCGTTCACCGAGGCGCGCTGGGACGCGCTCGACGCGCTCGGCCAGCAGGTCGATGCCGATCTCGCCGCGCAAGACGTGCGCCTGACCATCGGCGGCGAGCCAACCTTCGTGGCCGACGGCGATTTCGAGGCACCGGAATGGAACAGCAGCGCGGTGGGGCCGACCAAGGCGTGGTATGCCGACCAGCTGATCCGCAAGCTGCGCGGCCATTTCGCGCCGGGATCGCTGCTGCACCATGGCCAGGGCAAGTGGTATCCGGGGGAAAGCCTGCCGCGCTGGGGCTATTCGATCTATTGGCGCAAGGATGGCGTGCCGATCTGGCGCGACGAGAACCTGATCGCGCCCGACCGGCCGACGCCCGATGCCATCGCCACAGTTGACGCCGATGACGCCGCGCTATTCCTGCGCGAAACCGCGACTGTGCTTGGCGTGGCGCCCGAAAACGTCGCCCCGGTTTATGAAGACGCGCTGGAATGGATCGTGCGCGAGGCCGAACTGCCCGAAAATACCGAGCCCACCGATCCCAAGCTGGACGATCCCGAAGTGCGCCAGCGCTTTGTCCGCACGTTCCAGCGCGGCTTGACCAAGCCGGTTGGCCATGTCCTGCCGATCCAGCGCCAGCAGCCATGGCAAGCGCGCCGCGCCCATGGGCTGCGGCAGTGGTATTCGGAAAAGTGGAAGCTGCGCCGCGGCGCCCTGTTTGCCGTGCCCGGCGACAGCGCGCTGGGCTATCGCCTGCCGCTCAATTCGCTGCCCCACGTGCCGCCGGCCGCTTATCCCTATATCCACCCGCGCGACACGGCCGAGCCGCGCGAACCCCTGGCCGATTTCCGCGCCCAGGCGATCGAGCGGGCGGTGCAAACCCGCGACGCCGCAACGCCAGACGCCATGTCGCACGAAGACCGCAGCCGCGAGGCGCGCGCCCAGGGCCATGACCTGCACAGCGCCAGCCCGGGCCGGCAGACCCGCGTGGAACAGACCATCGCCATCGAAGGCGCGGTGCGCACGGCTATCTCGGTAGAGCCCAAGGGCGATCACCTCTGCGTGTTCATCCCGCCGGTCGAAACGCTGGAAGACTATCTCGACCTGATCGCCAGCGTGGAGGCGGTGGCCGAGGAAACGCGCCTGCCGGTACGCATCGAAGGCTATCCCCCGCCACCCGATCCGCGCCTGATGGTGCTCAAGGTCACGCCCGATCCCGGCGTGATCGAGGTGAATATCCAGCCCGCCGCCTCCTGGGCCGAATCGGTAGAGATCACCGAAACGCTCTATCACTGCGCACGCGAGGTGGGGCTGACAGCCGACAAGTTCATGGTCGACGGACGCGCCATCGGCACCGGCGGGGGCAATCACATCGTGCTGGGTGGCCCCACGCTGCTCGACAGTCCGTTCATCCGCCGGCCCGACCTGCTCAAGTCGTTCGTGATCTATTGGCAGCGGCATCCCAGCCTCAGCTATCTGTTTTCGGGCATGTTCATCGGCCCCACCTGCCAGGCGCCGCGCATCGACGAGGCACGGCACGACGGGCTCTATGAACTGGAAATCGCGCTGGCCCAGGTGCCCGGCCCCGATCAGCCACAGCCGCTGGCCTGGGTGGTCGATCGCCTGTTCCGCAACCTGCTGGTCGACGTGACGGGCAACACCCACCGCACCGAAATCTGCATCGACAAGCTGTTTTCGCCCGATGGCCCCACCGGGCGGCTCGGCCTGGTGGAATTTCGCGGGTTCGAGATGCCGCCAGACGCGCGCATGTCGCTGGCCCAGCAACTGCTGCTGCGCGCGCTATGCGCCTGGTTCTGGCGCCAGCCGGTCGATGGCCCGCTGGTACGCTGGGGCACGCAGTTGCATGACAAGTTCATGCTGCCGCATTTCGTCTGGGCCGATTTCCTCGATGTGCTGGCTGATCTGCGCGGCGCGGGCTATGATTTCGATCCCGTGTGGTTCGAGGCGCAGCGTCAGTTCCGCTTTCCCGTGCACGGCGAAGTGGAAGGCGGGGGCGTGCACCTGGAAGTGAGCCACGCGCTGGAGCCGTGGAACGTGCTGGGCGAAACCGGCGCGATCGGCGGCACTGTGCGCTATGTCGACAGCTCGACCGAGCGGTTGCAGGTGCGCGCCAGCGGCCTGGTGCCGGGGCGCCATGTCATCACCTGCAACGGGCGCCGCGTGCCGCTCAACTTTACCGGCACGCCGGGAGAGGCCGTGGGCGGCGTGCGCTACAAGGCCTGGCTGCCGGCCAACTGCCTGCATCCCATGCTGGCGCCCCATGCCCCGCTGACTTTCGATATCTTCGATAGCTGGAACCAGCGTTCGCTGGGTGGCTGCGTCTATCATGTGGCGCATCCGGGCGGGCGCAATTACGATTCCGTACCGGTCAACGGCTATGAAGCCCAGGCGCGGCGCCAGGCGCGGTTCCAGGATCATGGCCATTCGCCTGGCCACCTGCCCGTGCCGCCGGCGGAAATGCCCGGGGAATTTCCCATGACGCTCGATCTGCGCCGCCCCGCCGGGCTGGCCTGAACCCCATGGCAGCCCAGACCTTGGCGGCCAAACCTGATCCCGGCGCGGCGCCGGGCCTGGCCGCCTATCCGGTGGATGTGGGGGCGGGCGATCTCTATCGCGATGCCGCCCCCGATGTGGCGCAGACCTGGCAACGCGCGGCGCAAAGCCTGCTGGCGCTGCGCGAAGAGGCTGGCGTGGCCGTGCAGGAACTGGTCGGCCGCCAAATCCTGGACCTGGGCATGTCGTTCCGCCTGACGGGTGAGGATGACGAGCGCGACTGGCCGCTTTCGCCCATGCCGCTGATCGTCGGCGCGCAGGAATGGGCCGAGGTGGAGCGCGGCCTGGTGCAGCGTGCGCGCCTGCTCGAAGCAGTGGTCGATGATATCTATGGCGAAGGGCGCCTGGTCGCCGATGGCCACCTGCCCGCTGCACTGATTGCTGGCAGCCGCTATTTCGCACGCTCGATGGTGGGCGTGGCGCCGCGCAGCGGGCCGCATATCCATGTCTATGCGGTCGATCTGGCGCGCGGGCCGCGCGGGCAGTGGCGCGTGCTGGGCGATCGGCTGCGGCTGGCCAACGGCATCGGCTATGCCCTGGAAAACCGCCTGGCGCTCTCGCGCGTCACCGGCGGGCTGCTCACCGACATGCGCGCGCGCCGCCTGGCGCAGTTCTTTTCCGATCTGCGCGGCGGCATTGCCCGCGAATGCCAGCGCGAAAACCCGCGCATCGCCCTGCTCACCCCCGGCCGCTTCAACCAGTCCTATCCCGAACAGGCACACCTGGCACGCTACCTCGGCTTTCCACTGGTGGAAGGGCGCGATCTGACGGTAAGCGACGATCGCGTCTATGTGCGCACCATCGCCGGGCCCAAGCGGGTGGATGCGGTGTGGCGCTGGATCGATACCAATGCGCTCGATCCGCTGCGCTTTGATGCGCGATCCGAGATCGGCGTGCCCGACCTGTTCGAGGCGCTGGACCGCGGCGGGTTGACGCTGGCCAATTGGCCCGGCGCCGAAGTGCTGGAAGCACCGGCCTTTGCCGCGTTCATGCCGCGCCTGTTCTCGGTGCTGCTGGGTGAAGCGCCGATCCTGCCCAATGTCGCCACCTGGTGGTGCGGCCAGCCGCGCGAGGCGCAGGACGTGGCCGCGCGCCTCGACCAGTTGATGATCACCCCCGCGTTCGGCGCCGGGGTGGAAGGCCTGCCCCATGGCCGCGCCGTAGCCGGGCGCAGCCTCGACAAGGCGCAGCGCGGCGCCCTGCTGGCGGCCATGGCACGCCGGCCGGTGGACTATTGCGGCCAGGAAATCGTCACCCTGTCGACCACGCCGGCGCTAATCGGCGAGGCATTCGTGCCGCGCGCCTTTACCGTCCGCGCGTTCGTGGCGCGCAATGCGGCGGGCGAGTGGACAGTGATGCCCGGCGGCTTTGCCCGGCTCTCCTCCTCGGGCGAAATGGTCAACACGATGATGGGCGAAGGCGATATTTCCGCCGATGTCTGCGTGGTGGATACCAAGGCCGATGCCGCTGCCGTCAACGCCACGCCCTCGGTGCTGGGCGCGCCGCCCCCGGTGCGGCGCGGTGGCGGCATCCTGGCAAGCCAGGCGGCCGACAACCTGTTCTGGTTCGGCCGCTATGTCGAGCGCGCCGAAGCCACGGTGCGGATCATCCGCGCGGTGCTGGGCAATTCGATCGAGGTGGATGCCGCCGCCGGCCACAGCCCCGAGGTGATCGCGCGGCTGGTTGATCTGATGGTAACCTGGGGCGCCCTCTCGCGCGAAGAGGCCGATTTGCCGATGCCCCAGGCCTGCGCCGCGGCGCTGTCAGACACGGCGATGAACGGCTCTGTCGGCGCGTTGTTTGCCGCGATCCGTGCCACGGCCCTCACCCTGCGCGATCGCTTCACCACCGATTTCTGGCGCATTGCCAGCCGCCCCCTGCCGCCGGTGGACGGCCATCGCGCCGGCGCGTTGCTGCGCACCGCGCGCGAGTTGATCGAGCGGCTTTCGGCGCTGTCGGGCCTGCTGGCGGAAAACTTCACGCTTGGCCCCTCGCGCCATTTCCTCGACATGGGCCGCCGCCTGGAACGCGCTGTGGCGCTGTGCCAGACGCTGCGCGCGCTGTCAGCCCGGATCGACACGCCAGAGGCGCTGGGCGTGCTACTCGATCTGTCGGACAGCCAGATTACCTATCGCGCGCGCTATCTTGCCGCGCCCAGCACGGCGCCGGTGCTCGATCTGCTGCTGCTCGATCCCACCAACCCGCGCTCCCTGGCGTTTCAGGCGCAGGCCCTGGTCAGCCATATCGAGGCGCTCCCGGCGCTGCGCGAAGACAACCTGCCCGAAGCCCCGCTGCTGGAAGCGCGCGCGATCCTGGCGCCGCTGTCCAGCCTGCCGGTAGAGGCCTGGAGCCTGGCGCGGCTGGCCGAGGTGGAACAGCGCCTGCTGACGCTGTCCGACACGATTTCCACCCGCTATTTCCTGCAGTTTGAAAAGTCTGGCGGCGGCGTCAGCAGCAGCTTGCTCGCATGATCTACGATATTCGCCACAAGACCAGCGTCGAATATGCCGCGCCCGTGCGGCTGGCCCGCTTCAACCTGCGCCTGCGCCCCGCGCCCTGGCCCACGCAATCCGTCAGCGATTTCCGCCTGGCGGTAGCGCCCGTGCCGTGGTCGATGGAGGAAGAAGCCGGGCCGTTCCTGGTCAACCGCAGCCGCCTGTTCATTCGCGAGCCGCTCGATGCGCTGGAAGTGGAAAGCAGCTTCCGCGTGGAAGTGCGCGCGCCCGATCCCGAACTGGCGCTGGCCAAGACACCCAGCGTGGCCGAGATCGGCGCGCGCGCGGCCGCCCATCGCGATCTTTCCGCGCTGGGCCCGGCAAGCTACATCTACCCCTCGTCGATGACCCCGCTTTCGCCCGAGATCGTGGGCTGGGCCGGCCCGATCCTGGCCGGCGCGCGCAGCGTGATGGATGCGGGGCTGGCCCTGATGCACGCCATCCACGATGAATTCACCTATGATGGCAGCGCCACGACGGCGGAAACCCCGCCGCTCGATGCCTTTCGCGCGCGCCATGGGGTGTGCCAGGATTTTGCCCACGTGATGATCGTGGCGGCGCGCGGCCACGGGCTGCCCGCAGCCTATGTCAGCGGCTATCTGCGCACTCTGCCCCCGCCGGGCCAGCCGCGCCTGGTCGGCGCCGATGCGACTCACGCCTGGGCCGCGCTGTGGTGTGGGGACGCGCTGGGCTGGGTGGGGTTTGATCCCACCAACGCGATGCTGGCCTCAACCGACCACGTGTTTACCGCGATGGGCCGCGACTATGCCGATGTCGCGCCGATGGACGGCGTGTTTCACGGCGGCGGCGGGCAGACCGTGGCGGTATCGGTGGACGTGGCGCCGGTGACAGAGCCGGTCGGCTGACGGCTTCGATCAGGCCGGAACGCCGGTGCCCTGTGCCAGGAACGGGCGGGCCTCGGCCACCTGGCCTTCGAATGCGCCGATCGCGTCGCTGCGTGCCAGGGTCAGGCCCACCTCGTCCAGCCCGTTGATCAGGCAGTGCTTGCGGAACGCGTCGATCTCGAACGTGAAGCGGTCCTGGAACGGCGTGGTTACGGACTGCGCATCAAGATCGATCGCGATCGGATCGGTCTGCGCCACTTCGAGCAGGCGATCGACCTGTTCCTGCGGCATCACCACGGTAAGGATGCCGTTCTTGAACGCGTTGCCGGAAAAGATATCGGAAAACGACGGCGCGATCACCGCCTTGATGCCCAGGTCAAGCAAGGCCCAGGCGGCATGTTCGCGGCTGGAACCACAGCCAAAGTTGTCGCCCGCGATCAGGATCGGCGCGCCCTTGAACGTCTCGCTGTCGAACAGGTTGTCCGTGTCTGCGCGCAGCGTTTCGAACGCGCCACGGCCGAGCCCCTCGCGACTGATCGTCTTGAGCCACTTGGCCGGGATGATCACGTCGGTGTCGATGTTCTTGCGGCCGAACGGAATGGCGCGGCCTTCGATGTGGTTTACCGGTTCCATACCCCCGCTATAGCCGCCGCCGCGCCCTGCGCAACGGCGGAAATAGCCTGTGCAGGCAGGAAACGATCAGCCCCACCTGCTGTCGTTCGGTCTTGGGGCCTCAATCGGTTTCGGGGGCATCGCCCAGCGGGGTCTTGTCGGCCACCTTCTGGGCGCGTTCCTTGCGGCGGTTGGTATAGAGCAGCGCCGCCGCCAGTGCCGCAGACCCGACGGCCGCCGCTCCTGCCAGGACAGCCGTTCCGGCCCAGTTTTCCTTCTTGGACACGCCTTCCTCCTTCTTATGGGCTGCAAGAATTGGCCCGCTTGCCGCACAATGCAACGCTCAATCGAGGAATTTCCGCAGAGAATTCCATTCCAGCTGCTTTTGCGCGAGTGTCACCGCACAATAGGCCGGGCTGCTTGACGGCAGTTGAATGAATGAAATTTCAGCAAGATCGGCCATTTGCGCACGGCCATGACGCGCCGCGGTCGCCCCGTTGAAGCCAATCGCACGCAAGGCTGGCAGGCGCGCGGCCAGTTGTGCCAGCGGTGCCAGTTGCGCCGCCTTGATCGCGGTATCGAGGCTGCCCCGGCGCGTGGCGCTGGCGACGGTGTCCCACAGGCCGATGCCCGTGCTGCGCAGCACATCCAGCCGCTCGGGATAATCCAGCGTGACCAGATCGCGCCCGATCACCCCACCCACCAGCCGCCAGAACTGGTTCTTGGGATGCGCGTAATACCGGCCAGCGGCCAGCGACGCCTCTCCCGGCAGGCTGCCGCAGACCAGCACGCGGGTCTGCGCATCGACTACCGGGGCAAAGGCGGATTTGCGCGAGTCGTTCAAACCGGTGCGGTCACACCAGCTCGCGCACGTCCGTCAACCGGCCGGTCACCGCTGCCGCAGCGGCCATGGCCGGGCTGACCAGGTGGGTGCGCGCGCCGGGGCCCTGGCGACCGACGAAATTGCGGTTCGAGGTAGAGGCGCAGCGCTCACCAGCCGGCACCTTGTCGGGGTTCATGCCCAGGCACGCCGAGCAGCCCGGCTCCCGCCATTCAAGGCCCGCGTCCTTGAAGATCACGTCCAGCCCTTCGTCCTCGGCCATGGCCTTGACCAGGCCCGATCCGGGCACGACGATCGCCCAGCGCACATTGTCGGCTTTCTTGCGGCCCTTGAGGATCGCGGCGGCGGCGCGCAGGTCTTCGATCCGGCTGTTGGTGCAGCTGCCAATGAAGACGTTCTGGATTTCCACCGTGTCGAGCGCAGTGCCCGGCGCCAGGCCCATGTATTCCAAAGACTTGCGCGCAGCATCCTGCTTCGACGGATCGGCAAAGCTTTCGGGCGCCGGCACCGTGGCGGTGATCGGCAGCACGTCTTCCGGGCTGGTGCCCCAGGTGACCGACGGCGCGATATCGGCCGCATCAATCACCACGACCTTGTCATACTGCGCGCCGGCATCGGTCGCCAGGCTCTTCCACCAGGCCAGGGCCTTTTCCCAATCGGCGCCCTTGGGCGCATAGGGGCGGCCCTTCACATAGGCGAAGGTCTTGTCATCGGGCGCGATCAGGCCGGCCCGTGCGCCATGCTCGATCGCCATGTTCGAGACCGTCAGGCGGCCTTCGATCGACAGGTCACGGATAACCTGGCCGGTATATTCGATGACATAGCCAGTGCCGCCCGCCGCACCGAGCACGCCGGTGATGTGCAGCACCACGTCCTTGGCCGAAACGCCCGGCGTGAGCGTGCCCTCGACGCGCACTTCCATGGTCTTGCTGCGCTTGAGCAGCAGGGTCTGCGTGGCGAGCACATGCTCCACTTCCGACGTGCCGATGCCAAATGCCAAGGCCCCAAGGCCACCATGGCAGGCGGTGTGGCTGTCACCGCACACGATCGTGGCGCCGGGCAGCGAAAAGCCCTGCTCTGGCCCGACGACGTGGACGATGCCCTGCGCCGCATCGGCATCGCCGATATAGCGGATGCCAAACTCGGGCGCGTTGCGCTCCAGCGCGGCGAGTTGCTGGGCGCTTTCGGGATCTGCGATGGGAATGCGATGGCCGGCCGCATCGCGGCGCGCGGTGGTGGGCAGGTTGTGATCGGGCACCGCCAACGTCAGATCGGGGCGGCGCACCTTGCGCCCGGCCATGCGAAGCGCTTCGAACGCCTGCGGGCTCGTCACTTCGTGAACGAGATGGCGGTCGATATAGATCAGGCTGGTGCCATCCTCGCGGTTTTCCACGACGTGGGCATCCCAGATCTTTTCGTAGAGCGTCTTGCCGGTGCTGGTCATGCAGTGCGGTTAAGCATCGCCCCCGCGCATTTCAAGCACCAAACGGCAAGAACACGCGGGGGCATGCGTCATTTTCTGTCTTAGCGGTGCCCTGGCATGGCCCAAACCGGGGTTCGGGAGGTGCCAAGGCGAGCCCGACTGGCGCCGATCACCAGCGATCGCGATCCCAGTCGGCACGTTCCATCCGCAGCTGCTGGCGGATCTGGTTGACCCGGCTGGCCAGCCAGCGCACTTCGTCGCGGCTCAGGCCATCGCGGGCATACATCTTGTACTGGCGCTGCACGACCATCGCCTGGCGGCGCAACGGCGCTGCTTCGCGCGGAGAGATGGTGCGGTTGCGCACAGCACGGTCGATGGCAAAGCGCAGCTGGCCGATATCCTGGCGGATCGCAGCGTCACGGCGCGGCGTCATCCAGCCGCCCATCGCCGGGCCAGGGCCGTGGTGCCAGCCACCGGGCGGCGGCGGCGCGGGCTGTGCCAGGGCCGGGGCAGCCAGGCCCACCGTGGCCGGAAGCAGCGCGGCGAGAATGAGCTTTTTCATGGGCTTTACTCCTTGCTTGTCAGCGGCGCCTGGCGATTGAGCGCCGGCGCCGTTTGATGATCATGGTGTGGCAAAGTGATCCTGAACCAAACGCGATCCGCGCGTTCGGGTTTCAGCAAGGATGGCGGGGTGCGCTTGATAACTTGCCCAACGCCCCCAGCCCTGCCCGATAAAACGCATCGCCGCCGCGCGCGCATTGCGCTATGGGCGCTGGCCATGGATATCCTGCTTGCCATCATGATCGTGCTGGGCGCTGCTGCCACCATGGAACTGGTCGCCTGGTCCAGCCACAAATACATCATGCACGGCTTTGGCTGGGCGTGGCACCGTGATCACCACGAACCGCACGATGGTTTCCTGGAAAAGAACGATCTCTATGCCGTGGTCGGCGCGGCCATTTCGATTTCGATGTTCGCGGTTGGCAGCCCCGTGGTGCTGGGCGCGCATGCCTGGTGGCCGGGCACCTGGATCGGCATGGGCGTGCTGGTCTATGGCCTGATCTATACCTTCATCCACGATGGCCTGGTGCACCAGCGCTGGTTCCGCTGGGTGCCCAAGCGCGGCTATGCCAAGCGGCTGGTCCAGGCGCACAAGCTGCACCATGCCACGATCGGCAAGGAAGGCGGGGTCAGCTTCGGCTTTGTCGTCGCGCGCGATCCCGTAGTGCTCAAGCGCGAATTGCGCGAACAGCGCGCCGCCGGCATCGCCGTGCTGCGCGAAGCGGTCGAGTAAGAGATTCTCCCCGCATGGCGGGGAGGTGGCAGGCCGCAGGCCTGACGGAGGGGCGTTCAGCCCAGCTCCACCACATCCCCCACGGCCAGATCGGCGGCGCCATCGGGAATGGCATTCATGCCGAACACCGGCTGGCGCTGCCACACCCGCCCCATGCGACGCAGCGTGGCCAGCGGCTCGCGGTCATGGCTTTCGCCAGTGTCAGGGTCTTGCGTGGTGATCACGCAGTGCGTGCAGGGCTTGACCAGCCGCAGGGTGAGCGCGCCGATGCGCAAGCTGGTCCAGCCTTCTTCGGCAAAGGCCGCAGGCGCCCCGGCAATCACCAGGTTGGGGCGAAAGCGCGCCATGGCGATCGGCGCGGGCAACTGCGCATTGAGCGCATCGAGCGATTCCTGCGTGGTGACCAGCAGCGGAAAGCCATCGGCAAAGCCCACGGCGTCACCCGGCTGACCATAGCGCGGATCGACCGGGCGGATCACGTCATCGCCCATGTGGAAAAGGTGAACCGGCTGGCCCAGCCGCGCTGAAAGCCACGCGTCGGCCTCGGCGCCAGCGGGGGTGGCTGCCAGGCTGTCTCCCCACACCTTGACCGCGCGGCGCTCGGCCGTGGTCGGCATCGCCACCTTTACCGATGGCGCAGCCGCATGGTGCAGCGTCACGCCGCCATCGGCCTGCGGCAAGGCGCGCAGCAAGGCCATCGCCGGCAGTTCGCGGCGGGTAAGGAAGTGCCCCTGCGGATTGACGATCATCCAGCGCCGATCACCCGCCACGCCCTGCGCGGTAATCGTGGCGCGCTCCAGCGCCTCTCCCCCCAGGGACTTGACCGGATAGCGATGAATGGCGGCAAGCTGCATGCGATGTCCTATTCGGCGCGGGTCCAGATCCAGGTGCCGCTCAAGACCATGACCGCTGCCGGGATCAGCACCCAGGGCCAGCCGGCGGTGAACGCGGTTATCCCCACGCTCAGCGCCATGGTGGCGAGCGCGGCCTTCTTGGCGCGGCGGGGGATGGCGCGCCGGGTGCGCCATTCCCGCAAGGGCGGGCCCCACTTGGGATGATCGAGCAGGCGCTGCTCCCACGCGGGGTTGCCGCGCGCAAAGCAGAACACTGCCAGCAGCAGGAACGGCACCGTGGGCAGCAGCGGCAGGAACGCGCCCACCGTGCCCAGCCCGACAAAGAACAGGCCCGCAGCCGTCCAGAGATGGCGGCGGACCATGCCCGCCGTCAGCCCGCTGCAGCCAGGCGCGCGGCGTGGCCCTGCACCAGCGCGATCATGTTGGGCAGGCCCTGCGTGCGGTTGGACGAAAGCTGGTTCTTGAGATTGAACGGCGCCAGCGCCTCGGCAATGTCCATGCCTGCCACCTCGGCAGCGGGCCGGTCCTGCACGGCGGCCAGGACCAGGGCAATGATGCCCTTAGTGATCGCCGCGTTGCTATCGGCCAGGAAATGCAGGGCGCCGCCCTCCCCCTCGGTGGGATAGACCCATACCGCTGCCGAGCAGCCACGCACCAGCGTGGCATCGGTTTTCAGCGCATCGGGCATCGGCTCAAGCTCTCGCCCAAGGTCGATCAGCAGGCGATAGCGTTCATCGCCATCGCTGAACTCGTACTCTTCGAGAATGTCGGCAAGGGTGCGCATAGGCTGGGCCTTAGGCGGCGTGGACAAATTCCGCAATGCCACGGTTGCCCTGCAAGAGGCCCTGGCGAGGCGCGAGGCCGCAGGAAGAGTGGGCCTCTTTCAAGGCGGAGCAACGCTGCCAGGGCCTCTTGCAGGGCAACCCCTCCGGGGCTGGACCAAAAACCGCCATTTCCGCGTCGGCTCGTCGCGCAATATTCCCGATATTCCGCTTCCTCGCCTCCTTGAACTGGCGGTTTTTGCTTCCAGCCGTGGCACTGCGGAATTTGTCCACGCCGCCTAATGCGGGAACCAGCCCACCTCAAGCCTCAACGATCGCGCAGGGATTCGATTTCGCGGGCAAGGTCGGTCGAGCCGCGCTGATCGGTCAGGATGCGCTCCAGCACCTCAACCCGGCTGCGCAGCGCAGCCACTTCGCGCGCGAGGGCGGCATTTTCCGCCGCATCGGCGATGGGATAGGTATCCTGTTGGGCGCAGTGGCGGCGGTGGCGCAGGCTGGCCCAGGCCAGGATCGCGACGATGGCAACAAGAGTGGCTCCAAAGCTCACGGGCAGGAAATCCTTGGCTGGACCGGGTAAATCGGGCGGGGGGAAAAGGGAGGGCGGGTAAACGCGATCAGTTGAACTGGGGCATGGCCGAAGCCTCGCGCCCCTGCATCATGCCTTCCAACACGCGCACGCGCTGTTCCAGACGGGCGGTCTGGGCGGCGTATTGCGCGGCCTGCTCGGCCGTGGCGCGGGTGGTGGCGATGATTTCCCGCTCGCGCTGATCCATCCGGCGCGACCAGGCCTGCGCCGCCATTACCAGGCCGACCAGCAAGGTGGCGAGGGTAGCAAAGGCCAGCAGGACGATGGCACCGGCGGCAGTCATTGCAGCTTGCCCGAAACCGGGGCGCGGGCGGCGCCGTCGTGCTGGCTGCCTTCGATGCGGTTGACATCGCGCAGGGCCTCGATCTGCAGCGCCACGTCATAGCCACCATCGGTGACAATGCGTTCCAATACGCGCACGCGATCTTCCAGCGCCTGGTTCTGGACGGCATATTGGGCGGCCTTTTCGGCCGTGGCGTTGGCCTGGATTTCCGCCATCCGCCGGCTGTGCCGGGTCCAGATCGCAAGGCCTGCGATCATGAACGGGGCAAGCGGGATAAGCAGGGCAAGTGTTCCGTGATCCATGGCAGCAGTCCCCTTCGAAGTGCCGGGATGGGATGGAATGGAATGGTGGTTTAGCGCAGGCTTTCGATTTCCTGGGCCAGGCGCGGATTGCTCGAGACGTAGAAGTGTTCGACTTCGGCCAGGCGGCGGTCGATGTCGCGCAACGAGGCGCGCACTTCGCGGGCCGAACGGGCGGGCGATTGGCGCACGCCCTGCCAGAACTTCTGCTCCTGCCGATCGGCATAGAGCGCGGCGGGCTTCTTTTCGGCCAGGAAACCCAGCGCGAGATAGATGATCGGCAGGAAGCCGAGCCCGCAGCAGGTGCCGACGATCAACGCCAGCCGCACCCACAGCACATCAACCCCGGTGTAATCGGCAATCCCGGCGCACACGCCCATGAACTTGCCGTTGACCTTGTCACGATAGAAACGGGTACGGGCAGCGCTCATTTCACGGTCCCCTTGGTTTGCGTCATCAGCCGATCGAGTTCCGACAGGTCGGCCTGGTGGTTGGCGCGCTCGGCTGCCAGGCTGGCCGGGCGGAATTGCGGATTTTCGCTGGCAACCAGGCGCTCCACCGTGTCCATCCGCTCTTCCAGGCGGCGCGCGACGCGATAAAGCTCTTCCAGCAGCTGCTCATCGCCGCTGGTCAGGGTTGCGGCGGTCTTCCACTTGGTCATGTAGTGCAGCACGATCCATGGCAGCGCGACGAACAGCGTTACCAGGGCAAAGAACGGCGTCAGGTCCATATCGCCCATGGTGATCAGCCCTCCTTGCCCATGGCGCGCTTCATCGCGGCCAGTTCCTCGTCGATCTTGTCCTGCCCGGCGAGGGCGGCAATCTCGTCGGCCAGGCTGGGCGTGCCGCTTTCAGCGATGCTCAGCGCATCGGCGCGGCCTTCAGCATAATCGACGCGGCGTTCGAGCTGGTCGAACCGCGACAGCGCCTCGTCCACGCGCTCGCTGGTCATCAACGCGCGCAGGCGCACGCGGTTTTCGGCGCTTTCCAGGCGGGCGGCGATGGCGGTCTGGCGGCTGCGGGCTTCGCGCAGGCGGGTCTGCAGCTTTTCGATGTCCTGTTCATAGGCGCGCATCGAATCATCGAGCACCGCCACTTCGCTGCGCAGCTGGTCGGCCATGTCGGCCGCCTTCTTGCGCTCCATCAGGGCAGCGCGGGCCAGATCCTCGCGGTCCTTCGACAGGGCGAGCTGGGCCTTGTCGGCCCAATCGGCCTGCAGGCGGTCAAGCTTGGCCACGTGGCGCAGCATTTCCTTCTGGTCGGCAATGGTCCGCGCGGCCGAGGCACGCACCTCGACCAGCGTCTCTTCCATTTCCAGGATGATCATGCGGATCATCTTGGCCGGATCGTCGGCCTTGTCCAACAGATCGTTGAAATTGGCGGCAATGATATCGCGCGTGCGCGAAAAGATGCCCATCAGGTTTGCTCCGTTGAAAAAAGGCCTTGCGGCGTTCGTATCACTTTGGCCGGTCCCCGACGAGGGCCGCATCCGCGCGGCCCGCAGCGCATCGTCAAAGCGCGAGGAGCCGCCGGAAGACTGCGGGCCTGCCGGCACGGGTTCGAGAATGGAATTCATGCCAGGCCCCCGGTGATCGCCGCGACCGAGCGGGTGATGCCGGTGTGGCCAGCCGACGCGGCGTGGACGCTGTGGCCCAGGCCGGGCAGTTCCGGCATATGGTTGGCCAGGACCACTGCATTCATCGCCAGCATCGCGGCAATGCTGACCAGGGCGGCGCGGCCAAGACGGGTGGAGAAGAACGGGGCGGTGGTCATCGGGGTTACTCCAAAGCGGTTGTCCTGTGTTCAGCAAGGCCCGTGCCAATTTTGAAAAGTGGCTGATTTTCGCCGTTTTTCGAAAATTCTCCGCCGCGCAGAATGGCGCATCTTGCCCGCACTTGGGAAAATATGCCAAATGTTGGGCCATGGATCGCGAAGTTCAGTTCATCGGCCAATCCAGCGCCTTTCTCGACGCGGTCGAGCGGGCCAGCCGCGCCGCGCCGATGCGCCGCCCGGTGCTGGTGATCGGTGAACGCGGCACCGGCAAGGAACTGATCGCCGAACGCCTGCACCGCCTGTCCACACGCTGGCAGGAACCGCTGGTGACGATGAACTGCGCCGCCCTGCCCGAAACCCTGATCGAGGCGGAGCTCTTCGGGCACGAGGCCGGCGCCTTTACCGGCGCCACCCGCGCGCGCGTCGGCCGCTTTGAAGAGGCGGACAAAGGCACGCTGTTCCTGGACGAGTTGGGCACGCTGTCGATGGGCGCGCAGGAACGCCTGCTCCGCGCCGTGGAATATGGCGAGGTGACGCGCATCGGCGCCAGCCGGCCGATCCGCGTGGACGTGCGCATCGTCGCCGCCACTAACGAGGATCTGCCCAGGATGGCGGCACAGGGCCGCTTTCGCCCCGACCTGCTCGATCGCCTCAGCTTCGAAGTGATCACCCTGCCCCCGCTGCGCGTGCGCGAAGGCGACGTGGCCGTGCTGGCCGAGTATTTCGGCCGACGCATGGCGGCCGAACTGCAATGGGATGCCTGGCCGGGCTTTGCTGCCCACGCGCAGCAGCAGTTGGAAACCCACGCCTGGCCCGGCAACGTGCGCGAATTGCGCAACGTGGTGGAACGCGCGGTCTATCGCTGGGACGATCCCGACCGCCCGATTGCGCATGTGCAGTTCGATCCGTTTGAAAGCCCGTGGAAACCCGCCGCCTTGATGGCCCCGGCAACCACCGATGCCTGCACCACGGTGATGCAGCACGCGGCCAGCCCCGCCGATTTCGACACGATCCAGGATCTGCGCGCCGCGGTGGATTCCCACGAACGCGCCATCCTGGAGCATCACCTGGGCCGCAACCGCTATAACCAGCGGCAGACCGCCAAGGCGCTGGGCGTAACCTATGACCAGTTGCGCCACTGCCTGAAAAAGCACGGGTTGCTGGAGCGTGGGCAGGGATGATGTCTGCAGGTGTTGTTTCAGGTTTCCACCACCCCCAACCACCTCCTCTGAAGAAGAGGGGACTTTTTGATGCGGTTCTCCTCCTCCTCTTCAGAGGAGGGGGTCGGGGGGTGGTGGAAGCCAAGCGCCCCCCGCAAACCCCATGGCGCTAACCCGCCTGACCCTGCGCGATTTTCGCAACCATGCGGCCACCCGGCTTGATGGCATGGCGCGCTTCAACGTGCTGGTGGGGGAAAACGGCGCGGGCAAGACCAACGTGCTCGAAGCGCTGTCGCTGCTGGCGCCGGGCCGGGGCCTGCGCCGTGCCCAGCCGGCCGAAATGGCCGCGCGCCATGGTGACGGCAGCTTTGCCGTAGCGGCCGAGATGGAGGAGGGCGAACTTGTGCTGGGCACCCACACCCAGCCCGCTGCGCCTGGCCGCCGCCTGGTCAAGGTCAACGGCGCACAGGCACCGGCGGCGCGGTTGGCGGAATGGCTCTCGCTCACCTGGCTGACCCCGGCGATGGACCGGCTGTTTGCCGAAAGCGCAGGCAACCGCCGCCGTTTCCTCGATCGGCTGGTGCTGGCGCGCCTGCCCGGCCATGCCCAGACCAGCGCCCGCTATGAAAACGGCCTGCGCGAACGCAACCGCCTGCTGGCAGACGACCGCGAACCCGATCCCGCCTGGCTCGACGCGCTGGAAACACAGCTTGCGCAGACCGGCGCAGCGATCGTCGCGGCGCGGGCAAGCCTGGTGGCCGATCTTGGCGCCGTGCTGGAAACCGTTCCCGAACAGCCTTTTGCCCGGCCGTCGCTGGCCTATGCCAGCGAAACCCCGGCCGATGAAGAGGCCCTGCGCAGCGCCTTGCGCCAGGGCCGCCGACGCGATCGCGCGGCCGGGCGCACGCTGATCGGCCCACACCGCGACGATCTTGCCGTGCGCCTGGCCACCAAGGATGCCCCTGCGGCCGATTGTTCCACCGGAGAGCAGAAGGCGATGCTGATCGCCATCGTGCTGGCCCATGCCGAACTCACCGCCGGACCGCGCCCGCGCCTGCTGCTGCTCGATGAAATCGCCGCCCATCTCGATCCGCTGCGCCGCGCCGCGCTCTATGAACGGCTCGCTGCCTCGGGCGCGCAAGTGTGGATGACTGGCACCGAAGCGGCGCCCTTTGCCGAAATCGCCGGTGAAGCGGCGATGTGGCAGGTCCACGATGGAGCGGCAGTGCGGGATTGATCCCAACCAGCAATACCCACGTCACCTCGGGCTTGACCCGGGGTCCCGCTTTTCCTTGGCGCGTCACGAAAACAGCGGGACCCCGGGTCAAGCCCGGGGTGACGGGTTATTTTGGTGCAAGGCCTTGGCCAGGGCCTGGGCCACGGCTGGCTGGGTGGCGGTAACGATCACATCCACCCCTTGCGCATTCGGGTGCATGTGATCGGGCAGTTGCAGCGCCGGCCGGGCAATGATCGGTTGCAGGAAGAACGGCACCAGCGCGGCATCATACTTTTTCGCCAGAGACGGCCAAATCGGGTTAAACGCGGCCACGTAATCCGCCCCCATGTTGGGCGCGGCGAGCATGCCGGTGAGCATCACGGGAATGCCGCGCCGCTTGAGTTCCGCGAGGATCGCATCGAGGTTGGCGCGGGTCTGTGCGGGCGGCAGGCCGCGCAGCATGTCGTTGCCGCCCAGGCCGACCATCACCAGCGCCGGCTTGCGCGGCTGGTTGTCCAGCGTGAAGGCCAGCCGCTGCCGCGCCGCCGCCGTGGTATCGCCCGAAACGCCGGCATTGATCACCCGCGCCTTGACCCCCGCGGCATTGAGCGCCGCCTGCAACCGCGCCGGATAGCTTTGCCCCTGGTCCAGCTGGTATCCGGCATAGAGGCTGTCCCCAAATGCCAGGATCACCGGCGCGTCCGCCGGCACGGGGGCGGGCGCTGCTGCGCCAGCGGCGGTCGTCGCATCCCGCGTTTCCAGCGCATCGGGCGCCTTGTCGCGCGAACAGCCGGTCAGCGACAGCGCAGCCAGGGCAGCAAGAACCGGAACAGCATAAACAGGCGCGCGCATCGGGTTTCCCATAAAGACAGGTGCTGCCCCCATGTCGTTGGTGGAATGGCCGGTTGCAAGATGCTTGCCGTCTATGCCACTCCCGCGCGGTGACCAGCCCTGCCCCGCTCATTTCCGCCCGCGCACTCACCCTTTCCCTTGGCCGTGACGCCGCCCGTGTCGATATTCTCAAGGGTTTGGACCTTGCTGTGATGGCCGGGGAAACCGTGGCCCTGCTGGGGCCATCGGGCTCGGGCAAGTCATCCCTGCTGGCCGTGCTTGCGGGGTTGGA
This sequence comes from Novosphingobium sp. GV079, assembly GCF_003058045.1. Lineage (NCBI taxonomy): Bacteria > Pseudomonadati > Pseudomonadota > Alphaproteobacteria > Sphingomonadales > Sphingomonadaceae > Novosphingobium > Novosphingobium sp. GV079. Next base: position 282,702 of record NZ_QBUE01000003.1, read on the forward strand.
ACGCGCCAGCGGCGGCGTACTGTCTGTGGCCGGCGCGGATTTTTCCACGCTCGATGAAGATGGCCTTGCCACCGCGCGGCGTGGGCGCATCGGCATCGTGCTCCAGGCGTTTCACCTGCTGCCAACGATGACCGCGCGCGAGAATGTCGCCACGCCGATGGAACTGGCCGGCATGGCCGATGCCATGCAGCGGGCCGAAGCGGAACTGGCCGCCGTGGGCCTGGCCCACCGGCTCGATCACTATCCCGGCCAGCTTTCGGGCGGAGAGCAGCAGCGCGTGGCGATTGCCCGCGCGCTGGCCCCGCGCCCGGTGCTGCTGTTTGCCGATGAGCCGACCGGCAACCTCGATACCGCGACCGGCACCGCCGTGGCCGATCTGCTGTTCGATCGCGCGCGCCAGGCCGGGGCAACCTTGCTGATGGTCACGCACGATGAAGCGCTGGCCCAGCGCTGTGGCCGCATCCTGCGCCTGGCCGATGGCCGCATCGTGGCGGATGAAACCCGATGACCGCCACGGCGCTGGCCGGCGACACCCAAAAGCGAGGCCTGGGCTGGGGCACGGCCTGGACACTGGCCCGGCGTGGGCTGGACTGGAAATTCCGGGGCTTGCGCCTGCTGGTCGTCTGCCTGGTGCTGGGCGTGGCGGCACTGGCCGCGATCGGCACACTGACCGATGCGGTGCGCGGCGAACTCGATCAACGCGGCCAGGCGATGCTGGGCGGCGATGTGGAAGTGGAACTGGCCGGGCGCCAGGCCTTTGCCCCGGAACAGGCGGCCTTTGCCCGCGCCGGCACGCTCTCGATCGGGGCGCGCATGCGGGCCATGGCCACCGTGCCCGACAGCGATGGCACTGCCGTGCCGATCGAACTCAAGGCAGTGGACGGCGCCTGGCCGCTCTATGGCCGTTTCACCCTGGCCGATGGCCGCGCGGTGGGCGCGCCCGACGCCACAACCGCTTGGATCGCGCCGGGCGTGGCGCAGCGGCTGAACGTGTCCACTGGCCAGCCCTTGAACATCGGCCAGGCCACATTCCGCATCGGCGGGGTGATCGCGGACGAGCCCGATCGCCTGGGCGAGGGTTTTGGCCTGGGCCCCACGGTGATCATCAGCCGCGCCGGGCTGGATGCCACCGATCTGGTTCAGCCCGGCGCCATGGTGCGCTGGAAATACCGCCTGCGCCTGCAGCCCACCGCCCAGCCGCAGGCCGTAGCCGACGCGCTGACGCGCCAGTTCCCCAATGCCGGGCTGGAACTGCGCACGCGTGACAAGGCCTCGCCCGGGCTCGATCGCTTTGTTTCGCGCATGGGGCAATTCCTGGCGCTGGTGGCGCTGGCCGCCTTGCTGATTGCCGGCATCGGCATCGGCAATGGCGTGGCCTCCTACCTCGAGGCGCGGCGCGGGGCGATCGCCACGCTCAAGATCCTCGGCGCTACCGGGGCTGACATTGCGCGGATCTATCTTCTGCAACTGGGCCTGGCCACGCTGCTGGCAATCGGCCTTGGCCTGGCGCTGGGGGTGGCGGCCACCCCGCTGATCGGCTTGGCACTGAAAGATCTTTTGCCGATCCCCGCCGGCCTGGTACTGGCGCCCGGTGCGCTCGCCCTGGCCGCGCTGCAGGGCGCGCTGATTGCCGCCACCTTTGCCGCCCCGCCGCTGCTGCGCGCCCGTGCCGTGCCGGCCATGGCGCTGATGCGCGGCCGCCTGGTGCCCCCGCGCGACGGCTGGCGTAGCCGCGCGCTCGCCATGGGCATTGGCCTCGCCACGATTGCCGCCATTGCGGTGGCTGGGGCAGAGCAGCCCTGGCTGGCCGCCGGTTTCCTGGCGGCGGCGGGCGGCGTGTTGGCCCTGCTGGCGGCGCTGGGCTGGGCATTGGTGTGGCTCGCCGCCCGCCTGCCGCGTCCGCGCCACCCGATCGCGCGGATGGCTCTGGCCAACCTGCACCGCCCCGGCGCGCAGACCGGGGCACTGGTCACCGCGCTGGGCTTTGGCATGGCGGCGTTCGTGCTGCTCGCCGGGGTGCAGACCAGCCTTGACGCCAACATCGCCGCCCGCGTGCCGCAACAGGCGCCCGACTATTTCGTGCTCGACGTGCCGCCCGCCGGCCTGCCCGCTTTTGAACGCGTGGTGCGCGGCGCGGCGCCTGCTGCGCGCATCCGCACCGTGCCGGCGATGCGCGGCACGATCGTGGCGTTCGGCCCGGCCGATCACATGATCCGCGTTGCCGATCTGGTGCGCATTCCCGATGATGCCTGGGCGCTGCGCGGTGATCGCGGGCTGACCTTTGCCGATGCCCTGCCCGAGGGCAACGTCCTGACCGCCGGGCGTTGGTGGCCGGCCGGCTATCGCGGCGAACCGCTGGTATCAGTGGATGAAAAGCTGGCGCAGGCCATCCACCTCAAGCTGGGCGACATCATCACGGTGTCGCTGCTGGGGGTGGAACGCAGCGCGCGCGTCGCCTCGTTCCGGCGGATCGACTGGGACAGCTATGGCTTCAACTATGTCCTGGTGTTCAGCCCCAATGCCTTGGCCGATGCCCCCTATAATCTTGCCGCCACGATCGAACTGGGCAAGGCGCAGGGCAATCCGGCCGTGTCGCGCGCGATCCTGTCAGGCCTGGTGCGCGCCCTGCCGTCCAGCTCGGTGATAGAGGTGGGCCCGGTGCTGGCGCAGGCGCGCAGCCTGTTGGGGCAGATGGCCGTGGCGATCTTTGCCGCCGCCAGCGTGGCGATCCTGGCTGGGATGGCGGTGCTGGCCGGCGCCATCGCTGCCGCGCGGGCGCAACGGCACTATGACGCGGTGGTGCTGCGCGTGCTGGGCGCCGGATCGGGCCAGTTGCTGGTGCTGGTGCTGGCCGAACAGGCCTTGCTGGCCGTGCTGCTGGCCGGGGTAGCGCTGGGGCTCGGCACCGCAGGCGCCTGGGCCGTGGTGACGCAGCTGTTCGATTTTGCCTGGCTGCCCGGCTGGGGCACGATCCTGGCCGTGCTGGGTGGCGCGCTGGCCGTGGTCATGGCCATGGCGCTGGGCGGGTCGCTCGGCGTGTTGCGCACGCGGCCCGCCCAGGCGCTCAGGGAATTGTGATTACTGGAAAACGTCGGCTTCGTAGGGGTTCTTGGGGTCAGAGCCATAGCGGTTGGAGCCGCGCGTGCCGTCCAGGCACATGAACACCAACAGCGCGAACCAGCCCAGGATCGGCAGGAAGATCAACAGAAACCACCAGCCCGAACGATCGATATCGTGCAGGCGCCGCACCGACACCGCCAGGCTGGGGATGAAGTTGAACAGCGCGAACAGCCCAGACAAGGCATCACCCACGCCGTTGAGCTGGGTGCTGACCCCGGTATACCAGCCCATTGTGGTATAGGTGGTGCGGCCGAACACGATGGTCAGCGCCAGGTTCACCAGCAGGCCAAACAGCGTGAACATCCAGTATTCCTTGCGGCGCGATCGGCCAGCGAACTGGAAATAGCGGCGATAGGGCAACAGCATCCAATTCATGCGCAGTTCTCCTGGCGGTTTCAGCCAAACACGTCGGTCAGATCGCGGTTCTTGGGATCGGCACCATAGCGGTTGGGCCCGGGCGTGCCGGGCAGGAACATCATCACGAAAACGATCAGCCCGCCAACGTAAGGCACGAAGCTGATCAGGTAGAGCCACCCCGTGCGGTCCTGGTCATGAAAGCGGCGAATACACACCGCCATATGCGCCCACGCCCAGACCAGCACCAGGATCGCCATCCCGGAGATGGCAACGATATCCCAGCGGTTTGTTTCCGGTGCAGCGGCTTTGTCCCAAAGATGCACCGGCATGAACACGCTGAAGAAAAGCAGGAACACTGCGATCCCCGACAGCACCAGCGAGAAGAACTCCCGCCGTCGCGAGCGCCCGCGAAACTCGAACATGCGCCTGTAGGGCAGGATCAGCCAGTACACGAATACCCCCATCGCTCACCGGCCGATGCCGGTTGGTCGCCATGGGCAAACAGCCAGAAAAATATCGACATGACAAGAAAAAGGGGGCCGCCAGGCAGCCCCCTTGCAAGTCTTGCGCTTCGCGTCCGGGTTAGAAGCGATAACGCACCGATGCACCATAGGTGCGCGGCTGGTTGGTGTAACCCGAAATAGCCAGAGGCTGGGCCACCGAATCGAAAACCTTGGTCAGTGTGCGGTTGTTGGTCAGGTTGCGCGCCCACAGCGTAAATTCGGTGCGGGCGCCGGGGGTCAGGCCCAGCGCGGCATTCACTTCGTCGATGCGCCGCTTGTATTGCGCCGACGCGGCGATCGCGGCGGCCGTGCCCAGATCAAGGAAACCGGGCAGCCCCTCTTCCGTGATCACCGGGCTTTCATGATGGAAATCACCGCGCACGAACAGGCGCGCGTTGTGGCCCAGACGGTGCTCGTATTGCCCAGCAATGGTGAACGACAGCGCCGGAATGCCGGCCGGCCGCCGGCCAGACAGATCGCCTACGGCCGACATCGTGAAATCCTGGTACAGCGGATCGAGCCAGGTCGCGCTGCCCGAAAGCGTCAGGCCCGGCGTCGGGCGCAGCACGGTTTCCACCTCCACCCCGCGCACGCGCTCCTTGCCGGCGTTGACCAGCGCAAAACCGGTGCCGGTAAAGACGTTGGACTGAAAGCCGCTGATGGTCTGGTCGAACACGGCGATATTGGCCGTGGCCAGCCCCCATTGCGCCTTGAGGCCCAGCTCATAAACGGTGGTGCGTTCCGGCCCGGCAAAGCGGGTGGCATAGGTCTGGTTGACCTGGGCCAGGCCGGCGGCCTCCAACGCGGCCTGATCGGCCGGAAACGGGCGGCTGTCGCGCGAAAGGTTGATCGAGCTGGCCTTGAACCCGGTAGCGACGCTGGCATAGGCGTGCACATGCCGGTTGAGCATGACCGTGGCACGCGCTGTCCAGGTCAGTCGCTGGTCATGCGTGCGGCCCGGCTCCACCGCATTGGGCACGTTCACATAGGGCGGGAACAGCTGCAGGCGGCGCAGGGCGCCAAGCGGATTGGCCGCCGGGTTGTTGGCATTGGCCGCAGCGCGCCCCAGCACGGCGGCATAGCCCTGGGGATCGGCCTGGGCAAAGGCCGCGATCGCCGCCGGGCTCTGCGGGTTGACGCCACGCGCGCGAAAACCGGCCGCGGCCAGCAGTTGCTGCCGGAACGGGGCATAGGCGCGACCGTCAAGGTCCACGCCGGCAAAAGCGTCGGTGGTTTCGCCGACGATCGCATAGCGCTTGGTATCGCTGGTAAAGGCAGCACCCGCCGTCAGCGTGAGCGCGCCACCGAGCTTGAGATCGCCTTGGAAAAATGCCGAGAACGCCTCGTTACGCAGGCGATAGCGTTCGTTGGAACCCTGCCCGCTGGCAAAGAAGCGGCCGGCATAGCGGGCGGGATCGCCGTCCAGGCCGCCCAGCACCTGCTCCAGCAACGGCACGCTCAATGCTCCGGCACTCGCCCCCTGCACCAGCAGGTTGGCATAGGCGCGCATGTCCCGGCCAAAGGCGATGGCATTGCGCTGGTCCAGCGCCTCGTTGAAGTAATAGACCCCGGCGAGCGCGTTGAACGGCCCGGGCAGGTCGGTCGCCAGGCGCAGTTCCTCGGTAAAGGTCGACAGCGTCAGGTCTTGGGCATTGCGCGCCAGCATCTGACCGCTGGTGAAATCGGAATCCTGGTTGGTGGCCGAGGTCAGCCGCCGCCACGCCGAAATCGCCGTCAGCTTGAACCGGCTGGCCTTATAGTCGAGCTGACCGGAAAAGCCGTAGTTGGCGATGCGGTTGGTCGAATCGAAATTCCACCAGGCCTGATCGGCATAGATCGCATCGGGCGCATTGACCTTGCCGCCGATCGCCAAGACCGCCTGGGTCGCGGCAGAGGACTGGACATTGACCGGCGCGCAGCACACCTCGTCGATCAGGCCGTAATCGCCGATCACCCGCAGCGACAGATCATCGCCGGGCTGCCACAGCGCCTGGCCGCGCACGAACCAGCGGTTGCGGCCGTTGCTGCGCTGGCCGCTATCGGGATCGACGATAAAGCCGTCGCGCCGGTTGCGCCCGGCCGCCACGCTCACCGCCAGGGTATCGGTCAAGGGACCAGTGACCAAACCCTTGAACACCTGGGCGTTATAGTTGCCATAGCTCGCCTCGAAATCCGCGCCGGGCGTGAACTGCGGCAGGCGCGTAATGATCGAGATGACCCCGGCCGACGCGTTTTTGCCGAACAGCGTGGATTGCGGGCCGCGCAAGACCTCTACCTGGTCCACATCGGGCAGATCGGCAATCTGCGCTGCCGTGCGCGAGCGATAGACGCCATCGACGAATACCCCGACCGAGGGTTCGATTCCGCTGTTGTTGGCGCCGTTGCCAAAGCCACGGATGTAGATGTTGACGTTGGCCGGGCTCTGCAACTGCTGCATCGACAGCGAGGGCACCAGGCTGGTCAGGTCTTTCAGATCGCGGATCTGTGCCCGCGCGATGGCCTCGCCGCTGGCCACGCTGACCGCCACCGGCACGTCTTCCAGGCTGGCCGCACGCTTGGTCGCGGTGACGACGATAGTGCCATCTGCCTCCTCGCCGCTTGCGGCCACCTCGGCCGGGCCATCGCCGGCAGCATGGGCGGTGGGCGCGATGGCTAGGCCAAGCGGCAGCGAAGCGGCCGTAATCAGCAGCTTGCGGTTTACCGCAAGCCGGCGCCGCCGTGCATCCTCGTTGTGTTCGCCCCGACCCTGCATGTCTTGTGGTATGCGCGCCCTGTTGACGGCGCGGCTGGCAACACCCCCCGTGTCGCGCAGCCCCACCGCGTCCTTTTGCTAGCGCGGTTACATTCGGCCATAAACCGCAATCCGTGTCATTTCCGGGCATTTCGGCCGGATTTGGCGGCGTTTTGGCGGTACTGTTGCGCCTGCGCCACATCATCGCGGCAAGCTCTTTTGCCGCTCGCCCTTGTGGCAACGCACAATAACGAGTAAGCGCGCGCCCAAGTGCGGCCAGAACCGAGATGACGGGATCTTCCCGACACAGCGCCTGCTGCAAGCTCCAGTATCCCGGCCGCACGTTACGGTCTGTCGAAGAAAGCCTTTCATGTCACTGCCCTTGCGCAATATTGCGATCATCGCCCACGTCGACCACGGCAAGACCACGCTGGTTGACCAGCTGTTCCGCCAATCCGGCACGTTCCGCGACAACCAGCGCGTGGAAGAACGCGCGATGGATTCCAACGACCTGGAAAAGGAACGTGGGATCACCATTCTGGCCAAGTGCACCTCGGTGGAATGGACCAATCCGGCCACCAACGAGACGACGCGAATCAACATCGTCGACACCCCGGGCCACGCCGACTTCGGCGGCGAAGTGGAACGCATCCTCTCGATGGTCGATGGCGTGATCCTGCTGGTCGACAGCTCGGAAGGCGCGATGCCGCAGACCAAGTTCGTCACCGGCAAGGCGCTGGCCCTCGGCCTCAAGCCGATCGTGGTGGTCAACAAGATCGACCGTCCCGATGGCCGCCCGCAGGAAGTGCTCGACGAAGTGTTCGACCTGTTCGTCAGCCTCGATGCCAACGACGAACAGCTTGAATTCCCCGTGCTCTATGCTTCGGGCCGCAACGGCTATGCCGGCAACGACGAAACCGTGCGCGAAGGCAACCTGCTGCCGCTGTTCGAAAAGATCGTCAGCCACGTGCCGGCCCCGTCGCTCGATGTCGATGGTCCGTTCAGCTTCCTGGCGACGCTGCTCGATCGCGACAACTTCATGGGCCGCGTGCTGACCGGCCGCGTGCAGTCGGGCACGATCAAGCTCAACCAGCCGATCCACGCGATCGATCGGGATGGCAAGGTGCTGGAAGTCGGCCGCGCCTCTAAGATCCTCTCGTTCCGCGGCCTGGAACGCGTGCCGGTGGAAGAAGCCCGCGCTGGCGACATCATCGCGCTCGCCGGCCTCGAAAAGGCGACCGTGGCCAACACCGTGGCCGATCCTTCGGTCTCGACCCCGATTGCCGCCCAGCCGATCGATCCGCCGACGCTGGCGATGCGCTTTTCGGTGAACGACAGCCCGTTTGCCGGCCGCGAAGGCGACAAGGTGACGAGCCGCATGATCCGCGACCGCCTGATGCGCGAAGCGGAAACCAATGTCGCCATCCGCGTCACCGAAAGCGCCGACAAGGACAGCTTCGAAGTGGCCGGCCGCGGCGAACTGCAGTTGGGCGTGCTGATCGAAACGATGCGTCGCGAAGGCTTTGAACTGGGCATCAGCCGCCCGCGCGTGCTGTTCGGCACCGACGAGAACGGCCGCACCGAGCCGTATGAAACCGTGCTGATCGACGTGGACGACGAATTCTCGGGCACGGTCGTCGAAAAGATGCAGCGCCGCAAGGCCGAGCTGACCGACATGCGTCCCTCGGGCGCGGGCAAGACGCGCATCACTTTCTCGGCTCCGTCGCGCGGCCTGATCGGCTACCACGGCGAATTCCTGTCCGACACGCGCGGCACCGGGATCATGAACCGCCTGTTCGAAAAGTATGGCCCGCACAAGGGCGCGATCGAAGGCCGCCAGAACGGCGTGCTGATCTCGAACGCGACCGGCGAAGCGGTGGCCTATGCCCTCAACAGCCTGGAAGACCGCGGCGTGCTGTTCGTGCGCCCGCAGGACAAGGTCTATGAAGGCATGATCATTGGCGAAAACGCCAAGCCCGACGATCTCGAAGTCAACCCGATGAAGTCCAAGCAGCTGACGAACTTCCGTTCGACCGGCAAGGACGACGCGATTCGCCTCACCCCCCCGCGCATCATGACGCTGGAACAGGCCATCGCCTATATCGACGACGATGAAATGGTCGAAGTGACCCCGCAAACGGTGCGTCTGCGCAAGGCGATCCTTGACCCCAACGAGCGCAAGAAGGCCAGCCGCAAGAAGGAAAACGCCTGATTTTGCGGCCCTTTGCGGGCCAGGCATGATCAGCGAAAAGGGGCGCTCCGGCAACGGGGCGCCTTTTTTCATGTCTGTCATTGCCTGAACAAAGGTTTCATCGCCGGTTCAGCGCGTGTTGCATAAGGTTGCTGCAACGAACCCCGCTGCGAGCATGAGGCTCTTTTGGACAAGGCAGCGGGTTGGAGACGAGCCATGAAGCTTTTGAGCAAGGTTCTGCTGGCCGGCGCCCTGGGCGCCACCGTGATGGCCACTGCCGCCCCGGCAGAGGCCCATGGCTGGCATCGTGGTGGCGGCGGCGCCGGTCTGGCGATTGGCGCCGGCATCCTGGGCCTGGCCGTGGGTGCTGCGATCGCGTCGGACCATCCGCACCGCGGCTATGTGGTGGAAGAAGGCTATGCCCCGCCGCCCCCGCCGCCGAGCTATTACTATGAAGGCCCGGCCTATTATGGCGGCTATTATGCCCCGCCGCCCCCGCCCCCGCGGACCTATGTCTATCGCGAAGTCTATCGCAGCGGCCCGGCCTATTACGGTTATGGCGGTTATCCGCGCTGGCATCGCGGCTGGTAAACCCGCCGCCAGCATAGCGTGAAACCCTGACAGGCGCGCCCGTCGGACCAGTCCGGCGGGCGCGTTGCCATTTGGCGCCTTGGCATTTGTCGTGCCGGCCTCTCGCCATCCCGGCCCGCGCCCGCTATGGCGCCGCCATGACGAGTTCCCACCCCGTGAACCAGACCACACCTGATCCTCAGGCACTTGATCTTCGTACCATGACGGCCACTGGCCGGCTCGACGGGCTGCGCATCGCGCTGTTCAGCGGCAACTACAACTATGTGCGCGATGGCGCCAACCAGGCACTCAATCGCCTGGTCGGGCATCTTATGCGCCAGGGTGCACAAGTGCGGGTCTATTCGCCCAAGGTGGAAAATCCGGCGTTCGAGCCCACCGGCACGCTGATCGGCATTCCTGCCCTGGCCGTGCCGGGCCGCGCCGAATATCGCGTGCCAATCGCGCTGTCGGGCCGGGTGCGGCGCGATCTGGCGGCGTTCGATCCGCATGTCGTCCATGTCTCGTCGCCCGATGTTGCCGCCCACCGCGTGGTCACCTGGGCGCGCCGGCGCAGCCTGCCGGTGCTGGCCTCGGTGCACACCCGGTTCGAAACCTATTTCCGCTATTACAACATGGCCTGGCTGGAACCGGTGATCGAGGCCATGCTGCGCCGGTTCTATCGCCGCTGCGACGCGCTGGTTGCCCCGTCGGAATCCATGGCCCAGGTGCTGCGCGAGCAGCGCATGAACTATGACATCGGCATCTGGTCACGCGGGGTCGATCGCGACATCTTCACGCCCGAGAGGCGCAGCATGGAATGGCGCCGATCGCTGGGCCTGGCCGATGACGATGTGGTGATCGGCATTTTCAGCCGCCTGGTGATGGAAAAGGGGCTCGACGTCTTTTCCGACGCGATCGACGAATTGAAGCGACGCGGCGCCAAGTTCCGCGTGCTGGTGATCGGCGAAGGTCCGGCGCGCGAATGGCTGGAAACCCGCCTGCCCGACGCGGTATTCGCCGGCTTCCTGTCTGGCGCGGATCTGGGCCGGGGCGTGGCCAGCATGGACGTGCTGTTTTTCCCTTCCGTCACCGAGACGTTCGGCAATGTCACGCTCGAGGCGATGGCCTGCGCCCTGCCCGTGGTGGCGTCGGCCGCCACCGGCAGCCAGAGCCTGGTCGACGATCATGTCTCCGGCCGCCTGATCACGCCGGGCGCGGTGCACCAGTTTGCCGAAGCGCTGCGCGCCTACGTGGAAAATCCGCAGCTGCGTGCGCAGCATGGCGCGGCAGGCGAACTGCGCGCCCAGGAATTCAGCTGGGACCGCATCAACCAGGCTGTGGCCGATACCTATGTTCGCCTGGTGCGGCAGAAGCGCATGCGCAAATAGCCAGCTGAGCGGGCGTTCAGCGCACGATGCGATAGAGCACGCTGCCGGGCGTGCGCCGCACCGGCACCGCGCCGGCCACCGGGCGCATGGCAGCCGTATCGATGATCCAGATGTAATCGAACGCCGCGCGCGGCAGCTGCGCCAGGCGCCGGCTGATCGTGTTGGGCTTGGCGCAGTCATCGGGTTTGGCGAATTCGGAATCGTCGGTGGCAAATGCCCCAGCCAATGGCGCCTTTACCTGGAGCAGATGGCCGCCGGGCACCATCCATTGCTCGTTGGAAAAGGCATGGCGCCGCGCGATGGCATAGCCACCCAGATGCGTGCGCCGCTCTCGCTGCCATGGCAGGATCGATACATTGCAGCTTTCGAGCACCAGCGACGCAACGCGGCTGCCGCGCGGCACCGCATCAAGCGCCACCAGGTCTGACGCCATGGTTTGCCCGGCCAGCCATAGACTAAGGACATTGCCCAGCAGGCGCGCAACGGCAAATCCCACCCCCAGCCATGCCAGACTTGCCCAGCGCAGCCAGCCGGAATCCGGGTAGCGTGGCGAAGCCGCAACCAGCGCCACCATCAGCATGATGGGTACAAGCCGCATGTCGACCAGGCTGGCACCGATCAACGTGGCGGGCAGCAGGACATAGGCCAGGGCCAGAACCGCGCACCCCCACCACAAACCCATGGTGCCCACACGCCTTGCGCGGTCCACCCCTGTGCGGCGCAGCCCCCACCACACCAGCCCCAACAGCAACACGGCGCCCGCCACGTCCCACACGAGCCAGCGATCGCGCAGCGGCATCAACGGGTACGTGAGCTTTAGCGCGGGGTTGAAGAAATCCTCGGTCGGCCCATGTCCGCTGGGTGGCAGCGGCCAGACGATCCGCAAGATCAGCGGCGCAGCCAGGCAACTGGCCGCCAGGCCGGCATCCCAGCCAGCCCGGCACAGCACGCGCCCCCTGCCCTTGCGCGATGCATCGGGCTGCCAGCGCCGGGCAAATTCATCCATGCCGGCAAACACACACAGCAGAACCCAGGCCACCAAGTGGCACGTCCACAGCAATGCGGAAACCGGGATGAATAGCGCCCAGCGCGCCGCAATCCAGCCGCGCCGCCCCATGGCAATCCACAGCGCCAGGGCAAGGGTTGCAAGCGCCTGGCCCAAGGCAAAGTTGAGGAAGCCGAACTGCAATGGATAGCTATAGGCCAAAGGCAGCGCAAACAGCACGAGCGGCGTGATCCTGCCATGCAGGCTGCGCGCCAGGCAGAAAATCCCCAGAACCTGCAACACCGGAATGGCGACGGCCACCGCCCGCAAGGCGGGCTCAAGGCCCAGCCACGGCGCCAGCACTTCCATGACGAGATCGACCCCAAGATTGGGGATAAGGTTCCAGTGAAAGCTGTACCATCGGCTGAGGTCGGCCGAGCGACCGTGATCGACCTGCACCGCATAGTGCCCGAGATGGCCCGCCAGGTCGGTCAGCGGCACCACGGGCGGCAGGGCCAGCGGCAATGCGGCCAGCAGCATCGCGACCAGCCAGAGCCACTTGGCCTGGAGCCATTGCGTGGTGATCAGTTCATTGGAAGGAAACGCCGCGATCTCGGCCGCGTGCAACCGGGCAATGGGTTCATCGGTTACAGGCATCACTGGCAGGATCACGTACTTTCAAGTCTGCCCCGGACTTAAAGCGACGCAAACTGTCTGGCAATTCCAATCGTGTCCCCCACCAAGGCGCCGGAGCGGCCTGTTGGCCACTCCGGCGTGGTGTCATCACAGCCGCTCGATCTTGCGCGCGGCCTCGTCCAGAATGTCGGCTACCGCGAGCGCCGTGTCGTTGTCGAACGAACCGCCCGCCACGCGCTGGCGCAAGGCCAGGGCCAGGTTGGCAAAGGCGCGCCGGACTGGCGGGCTGGCTTCGCGGGCGCCGGCTTGCGCCAGGCTGGTCAGCCGATCGACGATGACCTTGAGTTCCTCGGTCTTGCCGGCCAGTTCGGCGCGGCCCGCGTCGGTCGCGGTAAACGCCTTGCGCGTGCCTTCGCCCGCTGCCTCGGCAATCAGGCCTTCGTCCACCAGCAAGGCCAGGGTGGGATAGACCACGCCCGGGCTCGGGGCATATTGCCCGCCGGTCAGGTCTTCCACGGCCTTGATCAGTTCATAGCCGTGGCGGTCCTGCTCGGCGACCAGGCTCAGCAGCAAGAGGCGCAATTCGCCCGCGGCGAACATGCGCCCACGGCCACCCCGGCCACGGCCGAACGGCCCACCGCCGCCGCGGCCGCCCCGGCCGCCACCAAACGGGCCGCCGCCGAAGGGACCACCATCAAAGGGGCCTCCACCGAAAGGACCACCTTCATCGTCAAAACGGCCGGCAAACTTGCGCACCATGCGCTCGGCGAACCGGCCGCCGCCGCAGTGGCCACCATGGCCTTCGCCAGCGCTTCCGCGCCAGCCACCGAACTTGCCCCGTGCGGGGCGTTCACTATCAAATCGCATCGTTATTCCTTTCATCACGATGCAGCTAAGATATATCTTAATAGCATCTACGCAAGACCCTGGCTAAAATTTTTCGAGAAATTTTCGCGCGCAGGCCCTATCTCGGTGCCGCATGGCCGATCTGTTTGCCCCGCCACCCCAGGAAACCCCGCGATCCCAGCCGCTTGACCACGGCCCGCTGGCCGACAGGCTGCGCCCGCGTGCGCTTGACCAGGTGATCGGCCAGGGCCACCTCACCGGCGCGGAAGGGGCGATCGGCCGCATGGTCGCCGCCGGCAAGCTCTCGTCGATGATCCTGTGGGGGCCGCCGGGCACTGGCAAGACCTCGATCGCGCGCCTGCTGGCCGATGCCGTGGGCATGCGCTTCATTGCGATCAGCGCGATCTTTTCGGGCGTGGCCGATCTGAAGAAGCTGTTTGCCGAGGCCGAAGCCATGGCGCTGGCCGGGCGGCGCACGCTGCTGTTCGTGGACGAGATCCACCGCTTCAACCGCGCCCAGCAGGATGGCTTCCTGCCAGTGGTGGAAAACGGCACAATCACCCTGGTCGGTGCCACCACCGAGAACCCCAGCTTTGCGCTCAACGCCGCGCTGCTCAGCCGCGCGCAGGTGCTGATCCTGCACCGCCTCGACGCCGCCGCGCTGGAAGAACTGCTGCGCCGCGCGGAAGAGGAAACCGGCCTTGCCCTGCCGCTGACGCCCCCGGCGCGCGAGGCGCTGGTCGCCTCGGCCGATGGCGATGGGCGCTTCCTGCTCAACCAGGTCGAAACGCTGCTCGATGTCGATCTGCCCGCGCCGCTCGATCCCGAAGGCCTGTCTGCCTTCCTGATGCGGCGCATGGCGGTGTACGACAAGGACCGCGACGGGCACTACAACCTCATTTCCGCCCTGCACAAATCGTTGCGCGGGTCCGATCCGCAGGCTGCACTCTATTGGATGGCGCGCATGCTGGTGGCGGGCGAAGACCCGATGTACGTGCTGCGCCGCCTGGTGCGCTTTGCCAGCGAAGACATTGGCCTGGCCGACCCTCAGGCGCTCACTCAGTGCCTGGCCGCCAAGGACGCCTACACTTTCCTCGGCTCGCCCGAGGGGGAACTGGCGATCGTCCAGGCCTGCCTCTATTGCGCCACCGCGCCCAAATCCAACGCCGCCTATGGCGCGATGAAGGCGGCATGGAAGGCCGCGCGCGACACCGGATCGCTAAGCCCGCCGGCGCATATCCTCAACGCCCCGACCAAGCTGATGAAGGACATCGGCTATGGCAAGGGCTATGCCTATGACCACGACGCTGCCGATGGCTTTTCCGGCGCCGATTATTGGCCCGAAGAGATGCCCCCCCAGGCATTCTATCGCCCGGTCGAGCGCGGGTTCGAGCGCGAGATCGTCAAGCGGCTGGACTGGTGGGACCGCAAGCGGCGCGAGCGGCGGGGCGAAACGCCGATCGAGGACGAATGAGCCGCTTTGCCCATTTCGTGGCGATCGACTGGTCAGGCGCGGCGGGAGAGCGGCAAAAGGGCATCGCGCTCGCCCAATGCGCCGTGGGCAACGCTGCCCCCGCGTTGGTGCGGCCCGGCCACCGCTGGTCGCGGCAAGAGGTGCTCGACTGGTTACTGCACCACCTGCCGTCCGATAGCCTGGTGGGCATGGACCTGGGCCAGTCGCTGCCCTTTGCCGATTGCGGCGCGTTCTTTCCCGGCTGGGACGCCAGCCCGGCCGACGCGCGCGCACTGTGGGCCATGGTCGATACGCTGTGCGCGGACGAGCCGCATCTGGGCGTCAACGGCTTTGTCGATGCCACCGAGCCTTCGCGCCATTTCCGCCGCCACGGCGGCCGCTGCGGCGATCGCTTTCCGGCCGGACGCGGCCGCCTGCGTGTGACCGAGCGCGCGCAAGAGGCGATGGGCTGCAAGCCATACAGCAATTTCAACCTCGTGGGCGCGGCGCAAGTCGGCAAGTCCAGCCTCTCAGGCATGCGCGTGCTGCATCGGCTGGATGGGCAGATCAGCGTCTGGCCGATCGATCCCCTGCCCGCGCGCGGCAGCGTGGTCTGCGAAATCTATACCACCATCGCCGCCATGGCGGCCGGCCGCCCTGCCAGCCGTTCCAAGATCCGCGACGGCGCCAGCCTTGACCACGCCCTCGCCACGCTGGGCAGTACCCCCTTTGGGCACGCCGGCGCGATCGACGATCACCAGAGCGACGCCCTGATCACCGCCGCGTGGCTGCGCACCGTGGCGCACACGCCCGCCCTGTGGCACCCCGCAGCCCTCACCCCCGAAATTGCCCGCACCGAGGGCTGGACGTTCGGGGCCACTTGAGGCTATGCGCGAAAACCACGCACCAATGCCGGCTTAGCTCAGTTGGTAGAGCACCTGCTTTGTAACCAGGGGGTCAGGGGTTCGATTCCTCTAGCCGGCACCATTTTGCGAACCACAGACGTTCGCCCAAGCCTTGAAAAACCCCGGAAATCAGCCATATTTCGCCCCATGCAATCCATGGGCGTTCACCCGCGTGCGTGGAAAGCCACCACGAATCGGGGGCCTTTTGAGGGGCCTTGCCGCTTCGCCTGAATCAAAGGCCCCCACGCATGGCGCTGACCGATACCGCGATCCGCAAAGCCAAACCCGAAGCGCGCGAATACAAGATGGCCGATGGCGGCGGCCTTCTATCTGCTGATCACCCCGGCCGGCGGCAAACTGTGGCGGCTGAAATTCCGCATCGATGGCCGCGAAAAGAAACTTTCGATTGGCCCCTACCCCGAAATCAGTCTGGCCGAGGCCCGCCGCCGCCGCGATGAAGCCCGCGAACAAATCGCGCTGGGCAAAGACCCCGCGCGCGAAAAGCGACAGGCCAAATACCGCGCCCAAGTGGCCGCTGGCGATACCTTTGCCGAAATCGGGCGCGAATATCTCGACAAGCGCATTCGCGAAGGCATGGCGAAAGCCACCACGATCAAGAACGAGTATCACCTTACCTGCCTGGTGCCGGCGCTGGGGCGGCTGCCTATAGCCACTATAGGCCCCACCGATGTGCTGGCCGTGCTGCGCGTGTTCGAAAAGCAGGGAAAGCACGAAACCGCCAATCGGCTGCTGCAACTGGCTAGCCGGATATTCCGCTACGCCGTGGCCACCGCGCGGCTGGCATCCGATCCCACACGCGATCTGCGCGGGGCGATTTCGGCCCCCAAGGTCACGCATTTCAGTGCCATTCTGGAACCTGTGCGCGTGGGCGAACTGCTGCGCGCGATCGATGCCTATGAAAGCATGGGTATCGTGCGCTTCGCCCTGCAATTCGCGCCCCATGCGTTCGTGCGGCCGGGCGAACTGCGCCACGCGCAATGGGAAGAATTCGACTTCGACAATGCTGTTTGGACGATTCCCGCCGAAAAGACCAAGATGCGCAAGGAACACCACGTTCCCTTGTCGCGCCAAATGCTGGCCATTCTGCAAGACCTGCGCACGCTGACCGGGCCAACCGGCCATGTCTTTCCATCGGTGCGCACTAGGCTTCGGCCCATGTCGGAAAACACCATGAACGCAGGCCTGCGCCGCCTGGGCTTTGGTGCCGATGAAATGACGGCCCACGGCTTTCGCGCGATGGCGTCAACGCTGCTGAACGAAAGCGGGAAATGGAATCCCGACACCATCGAACGCGCGCTTGCCCATGGCGATATCGACAAGGTGCGCGGCGCCTATCATCGCGGCAAGCATTGGGAAGAGCGGGTAGCGATGGCCCAATGGTGGAGCGACTATCTCGATCGCCTGCGCGATGGCGCGGAAATCGTGCCGTTTTCACCCCGGCAAGCTGGCTGAACCATGATTCGCGCCAGCCAGCCAAAGGGCGAAATTTCGCGGGCCTCTTACTTTATCGGTGTTCCCGGTGTTCCGGTGTTCCAATGGCGGATTTCTGGGGTTTTTGCCGGAACACCGGCTTTTGCGAGCGGTGTTCCAAGGTGTTCCCGAACATCGAGGTTAACTTGCTTTTACGGATGCCGAGATTCAAGTCTTGGGGAAATTACTATCGTCCAGCCATTGGGAGGTGACCAAGCATCAACCAAGAAACAAAAGCAGCACATGCATTTTGCACCAGCACGCTTGCGACATTCGCAAAGTGACCGAATTTCCGGTCCTTTATTCACAGTTTCCATGCGCGGCGCGAATCGAACCCTTGCGGAGCCGAATTTCCAGCTTATGCCTTGGCCTCCGCATGAAAACGCACGGGCGCAACAGAACACCGCTGGCGAATCGCACGTCCCACCCTACGGGGGCTTGGGGCCGATATGCAGCACGCGGCTTCCAAGCGCACCAGACGCGACCCGGCGCAGCATTGCGCAATATCAGGAAGGAAGTGCCCGCATGACCGATAGCAGTTAGACGAAGCCCCGACCACAGGGGCCGGGGCATCGCGCGTTAACTTGCAGGTCGAACGCGCGACAGTCCTAAACCCGAACTGTGGGCCACGTCACCCCCAAATTTATGCACAGATGCATAGTGGCGCGGTTTGATCCGGCGCCCTGCGAACGTGCGCGGACAAGGATTGTCGTATGAATTACAACGAAAACCCCGCCCAGCCGGGCCATTTGCAGCCGCTTGCCTACTCCATCGCGGATGCCTGCCAGCTTTCATCGCTGGGTAAAACCTACGTTTACAAGCTGATCAAGGAAGGCAAGCTGACCGCGCGCAAGATCGGCAATCGCACGCTGGTGACGGCGGAAAGCCTGCGCCGCCTGATCGAGCAGGGGGAATAAGCCATGCCCCATCGCTGGCGTTCTCGCGCCCCGGCCTGCGCCGGGGTGAAGCCCCCGCTTGTGCCCGCTCTTGTCCTGCTGCGCCTGGAATGGCTGGCCACGCTGGCCGCGCTGCCCTGGCGGGGAGGCGCCCATGGTTAGGCGCAAGCCCCGCAACCCGCGCGCACCGCGCCCCCGGCTGGACCTGGCCGCGATCCGCGCCGCGCATCCCATGCCCGATGTGGCCGCGCGCCTTGTCTCGTTGAAACCGCGCGGGGGCGAATGGATCGGCTGTTGCCCGTTCCACCACGATCGCACGCCCAGCTTTACCCTGTGGCGCGCAGGCGGGCAGGATTGGCGCGGGCATTGTTTCGGCTGTGGCTGGCAAGGCGATGTGCTGGACCTGGTGCGGCAAGCCTATGGCCTGTCCCTGCGGGATGCCGCCATGATGCTGGGCGCAGGTGAAGTGCCGATGGCCCTGCAAACCATCCGAAAACAATCAACGGAAATCAACCGTTCCAACGCCGGGGCGGCCCGTTCGATCTTTGCCAAGGCCCAGCCGATCGCGGGCACTTTGGCCGAAACCTATTTGCGCGGGCGCGGCCTGGCGCCGCCCTGGCCCGACGATCTGCGCTTTGCCCATTTGCGCCATCCCGATGCCGGAACGCTGCCGTGCCTGGTGGCCGGCGCGCGCGATGTGGCCGGGCAGATTGTGGCGATCCAGCGCGTTTTTCTGGCGAGCGATGGCCGGGGCAAGGCCGCCGTGGCCCAGCCGAAAATGTCGCTTGGCCCGATCAAGGGCGCATCGATCCATTTGCGGGAGCCGGGGGCATCCGATTGCCTTGTGGTGTGCGAAGGGCCGGAAGATGGCCTTTCCCTGCTGGCCATGCTGGGCTTGCCGGTATGGGTCGCGGCGGGCGCGGGCAATCTGGCCGCGCTGGAATTTCCCTCCGGCATCCGCTCCCTTGTGATTGGCGCGGATAATGACGCCACCGGGCGGCGCGAGGCTGACAGGGCCGCCGCTACCCATGCCGCACGCGGCCTTGCCGTGCGCATCCTCTACCCCCAAGCGGGATACAAGGATTTCAACGCCGAATGGCAGGGGGTGCGCCATGGCGTCGCTGCCTGAACCCGTGGCCCGGCTGGCCCTGGCCGAAATCACCCGCCCGCCTGTGCCCCTTGCCATCCCCAACGGCTATCGCCTGAACGACAAGGGTTTGTTCTGGGAAGATGGCGAAAACTGGCGCCTTGTGGCCGGGTCGTTTGCCGTGCTGGCGCTTACCCGCGATCGCCACAACCAATCCTGGGGCGTGCTGCTGCAATGGCACGATCACGATGGCCAGGTGCATCGCATGGCCGTGGCCCGCGCGGCCCTGGCCGGCGATGGCCGCGAAGTGCGCCAGGCGCTGCTGGACCGGGGTTTGCATATCAGCGCTGCAACGCGCGATCGCAACGCCCTGCTGGCCTTCCTTACCCAAGTGACCACAACCGCCCGCGCCCGTGCCGTTTCGCGCGTGGGTTGGCGGGATGGTTGCTTTGCCCTGCCCGATCGCACCATTGCCCCCGATGGCGCCGATCTTGTGGTTTATCAGGGCCAGGGCTTGGCCGAACATGATTACCGCGCCGCCGGCACGCTAGAAGGCTGGCAAGGCGAAGTGGCAAGGCACGCCATTGGCAACAGCCGGCTGGCCATTGCCCTGTGCGCCGGATTCGTGGGGCCGCTGCTGGGCCTGGTGGGCGCCGAAGGCGGCGGGCTGCATCTGCGCGGGCCATCGTCCATCGGCAAATCCACCGCGCTGGAAGCGGCGGCCAGCATCTGGGGGCCAAAGGCATTCGTGCGGCAATGGCGCGCGACGGCTAACGGACTGGAAGGCGCCGCAGAACTGGCCAACGAAACCCTGCTGGTGCTGGACGAGCTGGCCCAGCTTGCCCCCGCCGAAGCGGGCAACGTGGCCTATATGCTGGCCAACGGCTGCGGCAAATCGCGCGCCAGCCAGACCGGGGACGCCCGCGCGGCCAAACGCTGGCTGACGTTCTTCCTGTCATCGGGCGAAGTAAGCCTGGCCGATCACGCGCGCAGCGATGGCCGGGGCAAGCGCAACCCGGCGGGGCAGGAAGTGCGCATTCTCGATATCGATGCCGATGCCGGCCAAGGGCTGGGCCTGTTCGACACGCTGCACGATGCGGCATCGGGCGATGCCCTGGCGCGGACGATCAAGCGCGGGGCCGATGAACACCACGGCCACGCTGGCCCGGCCTTCGTGCAAAGCCTGCTGGGTCAACTGGAAAGCTTGCCCGCCCTGATCCGCGCCGGGGTGGATGCCTTTGCCCGCAAGGCGCTGCCCCCTGGCGCCACGGGGCAGGAAATCCGCGCCTGCCAGCGGCTGGGCCTGCTGGCCATGGCGGGGGAACTGGCCAGCCGCAACGGCATCCTGCCCTGGCCCGATGGCGAGGCAACCCGCGCCGCCCGCACCATCTTTGCCGCCTGGCTGGCCGCACGCGGCGGGGTGGGCGCGGCGGAAGATCGCGCAGCGGTGCAACAGGTGGCGGGCTTCATCGCCACCCATGGCGCGGGCCGGTTCCAGCCGATCACGGGCGAAGCCCCCACCGTGATCAACAACCGCGCCGGTTTCTGGCGGCAAGATGAGCAAGGCGGGCGCGAATATCTGATCCACCCGCAAACCTGGTCTGGTGAGGTGTGCCAGGGCATGAACCCCACCACGGTAGCCAACCTGCTGGCGCAACGCGGCTATCTGCGCTCCGGCATCAATGGCAAGAACGCGCAATCGGTATCCTTGCCCGGCCTTGGTAAGGCCCGCGTCTACGCCGTTTCCAGCCGCATCTGCCAGGACGAAGCCGCCTGATCCCCTGCCCCGGATGCGGCATGATTTCCGCCGTTCGCCCGCATCCGGGGCCGTTCAAAAAGCATGATTTGCCATATGATTTAGGAAAATCTTGGCGAGCGCGGATGGCGCGGCTAAGCCTTTGGCATCACGGGAATGGGGGCCGGCTTGGCAATGGACGTTCAGGGTTATCTCGATGAAGTGCGCCGGCTTTACGCCAGCGGCCAGACCACCGAACACAGCTTTCGCCCGGCATTGGCCCGCCT
Organism: Novosphingobium sp. GV079; assembly: GCF_003058045.1. Taxonomy (NCBI): domain Bacteria; kingdom Pseudomonadati; phylum Pseudomonadota; class Alphaproteobacteria; order Sphingomonadales; family Sphingomonadaceae; genus Novosphingobium; species Novosphingobium sp. GV079. The sequence goes on from NZ_QBUE01000003.1 coordinate 303,883, forward strand.
GTTTGAATCGATCGATCCGGCGCTGATCGTGATCAACGAACCCCAGCACATGACCAAAGTGGGCGCGTCCGATTTCGTGTTTCAGCGCGGCGATGTGGCGGATTTCATCACCATTACCGGTCTGATCCCCACCCGTGGGACACGACCAGCATCCATGCAAAAAATCACATTTATGGCTGACGATTCAATTGCCATAAACTAGGGCGCAATCATGGCTAAAAAACTGGCAGCACCTTCCTCACCGTTCCCCGCCGAAGGGCTCCACCGCAAGGGGACATTCGTTTGGGTGCCGCTGAAGCATGAATGGCGTGATTTGACGGGCAAGCCGGAGGAAGAGGTTCGGCAGGAATTCATCCGGCATCTGCATTTGGTACTGGGCTATCGGCTTGAACAGATGGGGCAGGAACTGCGAATGCAGGCAGGCACCAAATCCGTCCGCGCCGATATTGTGGTTTGGGGATCGGCAGGCGACAAGGCCAACGGGGCTTCCGCCAAGATCGTGGTCGAGTGCAAGGCAGAAAGCGTCAGCCTGAACCTCAAGGACTACTACCAGGGCGAAAGCTATGCGCGCTCCACGGGTGCAGAGTTCTTCATTGCCCACAACCGGCGCTTCACCGAGCCGTATGAGGTCGTCCCTGCCGCGCCGGGTAAGTTCAAGTCAGTTGCCCGAATCCCCGCCGCCGCCGATTGGGGCGACGCGAAAAAGATCAAGGCGATCAAGGACGCTCAGCGCGCCTTCAATCGCACCGAATTCACGCGCCTGCTGCAAACCAGCCACGACATTATCCGCGACGTACACAAGAAAGACCCCACCGCCGCGTTCGATGCCATTTCCAAGGTGCTTTTCATCAAGATGTTCGTGGAAAGATCCGGCCTCCACGGCACGTTCACCACTGAATATCTCGACAACCGCAAGAAGCTCGCCCTGCCCGGTGATCCACCGGTTCATCAGCAGCTTTTTGATCAGACCAAAAACTTCTACAAAGCCGACAGCCTTTTCACCGAGAAGGATACGCTAGACATTTCGGAAGCGACCTTTCGGCGCATTGTCGAGACGCTGCAAACTTTCGACCTCGCCAAGACCGGCGATGACATCAAGGGCATCGCGTTCGAGAAGTTCCTTGGTGCGACCTTTCGCGGCGAATTGGGCCAGTTCTTCACGCCGCGCCCCGTCGTGGATTTCATGGTCGAGATGCTCAATCCGCGCGAAGGCCAGCTTATCTGCGATCCGGCTGCTGGCTCTGGAGGCTTCTTGATCCGCGCGTTCGAGCACGTCCGCAAAGACATTGAAACAGACCTTCAGGCGCGGAAGGACGTGAAGCGCGCCGAGATCGAAGCCATGGGGCTTGATCCCGATGCGGAGGCCGACGCCATCGAAGCCGCGTTCATCGAGATCAACAAGGAGCTGCTGCCGTCCACCGACGACAACAAGCCGGTCGATACGCGGCTGGGGCGGCTGGCATGGGGCTGCATCTTCGGCACCGACGCGGAGCCGCGCGCGGCGCGCACTGCCAAGATGAACATGATTATGCACGGCGACGGTCACGGCGGCATTCATCACCACGACGGCCTTGTCGATGTGAACGGCATCTTCCCGGAGCGGTTCGACCTGATCGTCACCAACCCGCCGTTCGGCTCCACAGTCGGGCGCGATCAGCGGCTTGGCGACAGCGACGAAACGCAGATCACCACCGACGATGACCTTATCAAAAAGCATGGCGACCGCTACGGCGACGTGTGGAAGGAAAACCACGCGCGGCTGATCAAGGCGCAGGAAGGGCGAACCCCGGTGCTCGACCTGTTTGAGATCGGGCGCGACAAGACCAGCCGTGATACCGAGGTGATCTTTGTCGAGCGGTGCCTTGGCCTGCTCAAGCCGGGCGGCTTGCTCAACATCGTTCTGCCTGATGGCAACCTCAACAACCCCTCGCTCAACTGGCTGCGGCGCTGGTGCGAGGGCCGGGCAAAGCTGCTCGCCGTGGTCAGCCTGCCCGAAGAAACCTTCCGGTCCAGCAAGGCGACCGTGAAGTGTTCGGTCGTCACGCTCCGGCGGTTCACCGCTGAGGAAGAAGCGGCATGGGAGGCTGCTTGGGAAGCCGCACATGCCGCGCTGGACGCCACCTATGATGCGGAGCGCGATGCCGCTTGCGCCGCCGCGCGCGACGCGATCCTGACGGGCGGCGATGCCGACGTGGCGCAGGCGCTGGCGAATCTCGCTGCGCTGGGCGAGGAACAGGTGGGGCCAGGCTGGCGTGCCGGGGTGGCACCGGCCTATCCTCGCATGGCGACGCCTTCGCGCGTCGAACCGGCCCGCTGGCGCAAAGAGGGCAAGGACGCCAAGAAGCTCAAGGCGGCGCGGGCAGCGCTCAAGAATACTTGGGAAGACAAGGAAGCGGCGAAAGCGGCTGCTGCCGAGGCGGCGCGTGGGCTTTCTCGAAAGCTCAAGAAAATCGACGCCGACCACACCGCCGCACTGTGGACACATGTGCGCGCCGCCTTCGATTATCCAGTGTTCCTTGCAGCGCCGCAAGCTGTCGGGATCAGTTCGACCGGCGACACCGGCGAAAACGTCCCCAACGAACTGCCGCAGGTGCTGGATGCGTGGCGCGCGTTCCATGCATGGCTTGAAGCGGGCGCTAACGCGGAGGAACTGCCGGATTTTCAGGTGCCCCTCGCTGCCTGATCCGGTGGTGGGGGGAGTTAGACAGTTGGGCCGCGCATGAGGCACTGACAGCACAGGCGAGCATCTATCCGCTGTCGCCGATCGACGATTTAGTCACTCCGCGTTTGGAAACAACGACGGCGGATAAGTTCGGCGACCACAAGCCGATCACCGTCCATCTGACCGGGGAAATCTCTGTCCGTGATCGATCGGAGCCGTTTCAAGGTGCGATGTTCGTCGGGCACCCCGGCGACATTGTGTTTTCCAAAATCGACGCGCGCCTTGGTGCGATTGGCGTCATTCCCGAAAGCATCGGCACCGCTGTCGTTACGGCAGAATATCCGATCCATACCCCGGCCCCCGACGCGCTCGACGCCGATTATCTGAAGATGGTCCTTCGCACGGGACATTTCATCGCTGACCTTCGCCAGAAAGCCAGCGGCACCAGCGGTCGCAAGCGTGTCACCCCGGAGGCGTTTCGCTCAATGCGCGTGCCGTGCCCCGGCATTGACGATCAGCGTGCGCTGGTTGCTGCCTATCAGGCTGCGCTTGCACAGGCAGAGGCGCTTGAGGTGGAGGCCGGGCAACTGGAAGCCGATGGGTTGCGGGCATTTGAGAAGGCGTTGGGCATCGTGGCCCCGCCCCCGCTCCCGGATCGCCCGGTATTCGTGGCGCGTTTTTCCGATCTTGGCCGGTGGAGCCATGAAGCCGTGCTGCGCCACGTCACCGGCACCGAACCGCCGCCAAGCCCTTATCCCATCGTCGCGCTTGAGGACGTAATCGCCGATCTGGAAAACGGCTGGAGCCCACAATGCTTGACGCGCCCCGCCGATGGCGAGGAATGGGGCGTGTTGAAGGTCAGCGCCGTTTCCTCCGGCACATTCAAGGCGAACGAGAACAAGGCGTTACCTCCTCAACTTGCCGCAAGGCCCGGCTTAGAGGTCCGTGCTGGTGACGTTTTGATCGCCCGCGCCAGCGGAGCTGCTTCGCTTGTGGGACAGTGCTGCTATGTTGAGGCCCCGCCGCCGCGACTGATGGTCTGCGATAAGATTTTTCGCGTCATTCCGTTTGCTTCCAGCCCGGTGAACCTGCGTTTTCTCGCGCAAGTCCTGCGAACGGATTTGGTCCGCCGACAGATTTTGGGCGAGTTCTCGACAGAATCCGGAATGATGAAGAACGTGACCAAACCCGTTCTCCTTGGTTTGACCTTCCCGATGCCGTCTGACCTTGCCGTTCAAACCGCGTTGGTGGCCGATCTCAATGCAGCGCACGCCGCCGCCGCCGCGCGGCGTGGCAGGGCATTGATCACGCGCCACGACGCATGGCGTGTATTCGAGACTGCGATTTATGGTGAGGCGTCAGAGCCATCGGGGGCGCCCCTCTCAGAGGATAGCGATGAGAGTGAATTTGGACTGTAGAGCCTTTAATAAAAGCTCGCCTGTCAAGAAATTTCCGGTGTAGGTGAAACAACCTTCGGTGTTATACGCACTGAAAGTTGAGCTTGGGAATTCGCGTCAAACGCCGCATCAGCCTTTCATTCTTGCCGGCAACCACATCCGCCCATGCCGAGCATGTGTTGCTTGCCAATCTGAAAAAGCTGGAAAAGCTGGAAAAGCCATAAGCCGCGTGGCGCACTGGTATTTGCCGGCGCCGCCCCGGTTCCCTAAATTGGCGTTGGAAAATCGGGGGCAGAACTATGGGCGGTTTCGGTTCAGGCAGGCATGGCGGGCGGCCCACGGTGGATGCATCGTTGCGCATCGATCTGGCGTGGATGCTGCGCACCGGGCGCGCGGTGGAGGGACAGCATATCCGCAGCACGCTGCATTGGTCTTGCGGCGTGGAGCCGTCCGGTTCCATCAGCTATGCCGCGCGGATGGACGAACCGGGGCAAGAGCGGCTGGAACTGTCCTATTGGCGCGGCGAAGGCAAAGAGCGGGAGCATGTGCGGCAGACCGTGCGCCTCACCTTCACCCGCCCGCGCCTGGGCGGCAAGCGCTGGTGGATGATCTGCCCCTATTCCGGCCTGCGCGTGGGCAAGCTGTATAAGCCGCCGGGCGGCGATCGCTTTGCCGGGCGAAAGGCCTGGCGGCTGGGCTATGCCAGCCAGCGCCTGGCCCATCACGATCGCCCGTTTGAATCGGCCCGCCGCATCCAGCGCAAGCTGGGCTGCGATGAAGGCTGGGGCGGTGTGCTGACCCGCCCGAAGGGGATGCACCACGCGACATTCCAGCGCCATTTGGACCGCTATCTTGATCTGGAAGAACAGAGCAACGCCTATATGTGGGGCCTGATCAACCGGCTGAAAGCCATGGGATAGGCCGGGAACACCGCAGAACACCGGCGGAACACCCGGAACACCGACGCAAAGCATTGATTTAAAACCAGAGAACACCCGGAACACCGGGAACACCGGAAAAACGAGGAACGCCAGAACCTGCCGAATGCAGCGCCAGCCAAGAGGCCCCCACCCCGCGAATTGGGGGCTTTATCGGGGGCCTTTTGCGAAATACTGTTTAATTTTTCCTATTATAATCAAACTCATAGATCGGTTTTTGCGGTGCCTCTAGCCGCACCATTTTTGCACCCACGACATCCACCGTGTCCCGCATGCCATCGCCACCCAAGAAATTTGGGATGGACGCTGTGGGGCACCTGTGGTGAGCAAGGGGCATGGCAGCCCCGGAACCTGCACCCGTCTCGCTGGCGGCATTGAATGACAAGGAACGCGAGGTCCTGCGCCTGTTGACGGCGGGGCACACGGTCAAATCCATCGCGCTGCAACTGGGCCGGTCGGAAGCCTCGATCAACGAGCGGCTGCGCGATGCGCGGCGCAAGACCGGGGTGGGCAGTAGCCGCGAGTTGGCGCGCATGCTGGCGGCTCAAAAAAGTTGGGACAGAAATCCTGAGCTTACCGCGCCAAGCAATCCGCCCGAAACGGCAGAGGCGCCCCGCATCATCGGGCGCCGATGGTCGAAAGGATTGCTTGCCATGCTTACCGCGCTTTCACTTGCCGCCGCAGGCCTGCTGGTTTCCACCGGACAGGTGCTGCCGCCCCGCACCGGGGCCGCCCTACCCGCTCCAACGGCGCAGGCGACGCCCGCCAAGGCCATGCCTCTGCTCGGCCGCTGGTCGCTCGATGTCGCGCGAATTCCCGCTGAGGAGCGGCCGCAGAAGGTCACCATTGCCTTTGCCAAGGCCGCCGACGGCCGCTGGACAACCATGGTCGACATGATCGGTCCTGATGGCACCGCCCACAAGGCGGAATCGACGGCGGCGCTCGATGGCGTGCCGGCGCCGGTGACGGGAACGATGGATTTCATCGACACGGTATCGCTGCGCCAGCCTGCGCCCAATACCCTGGTGATGACCCTGGGCAAGAACGGCGCCCCGGTTTCTACGCGCGTCTATGCGGTCGCCAAAGACCAGCGATCGATGACTGAAACGATCATCTGGCCCGGCAATGCCATTCCCGGCCTTGAAACCACCACGTTCCACCGCGTGGAGTGATCGCCCGCAACGCGCCGCCGTTCCCGGCCGCCTTGTTGCCGCGGCTTGCCCACGATGGGTTGACGCGGGCGGCAGGGAAGGCGAGGCAAGAGGCATGAACCAGCCCCCCTCGATGCTTCACGATGGTTTTCTGCTGCTTGGCTTTGCCATGGTCTTCGTGCTGGTGTTCCGCCGGCTGGGCCTGGGGGCCACGCTGGGCTACCTGCTGGCGGGTGCCGTGGTCGGGCCGCAGGTGCTGGGCCTGGTGGGCGAGGCCGAGCAGAAGCTGGGCATTGCCGAACTCGGCATCACGCTGCTGCTGTTCCTGGTCGGGCTGGAGCTGAACCCGTCGCGGCTGTGGCGGATGAAGCGCGATATCCTCGGCCTGGGGCTGTTGCAGGTGGTCCTGTGCGGCGCGGCGATCACGGCAGTGATCAACTTCGGCACCGATTTCAGCCTGACGGCCGCCATCGCGCTGGGCCTGCCGCTGGCGCTCTCGTCCACCGCGCAGGTCCTGCCGATGCTCCAGGCCTCGGGCCGGTTGCGCACGCCGTTTGGCGAGCGGACCTTTGCCATCCTGCTGTTCCAGGACCTTTCGATCATCCCCATGATCACGCTGATCTCTGCGCTCAGCCGCAATCCGGCCGATGCCAATGGCCCGCCGGGCTGGCAACTGGGGCTTTATACCGTGCTGGCGATCGCCGGGCTGATCCTGGCCGGGCGCTATCTGATCCGGCCGCTGTTCCGCCTGATCGGCAACCTGGGCGAGCGCGAGATGTTCGTGGTCGCCGCGCTGTTCACGGTCATGGCCTCAGCCGCGGTGATGGAGGCGCTGGGCCTGTCGACCGCGCTCGGCGCGTTCATCGCCGGGGTCATGCTGGCCGACAGCCCCTATCGCCACGAACTGGAAGCCGATGTCGAGCCGTTCCGCTCCATCCTGCTCGGGCTGTTCTTCCTGGCCGTGGGCATGATGCTCGATCTTCATGCCATTGCCGAGCGGCCGCTGTTCGTGATTGCCATGGCGCTGTCGCTGGTGGCGGTGAAGGCAGTGGTGATCATGGGCATCGGCCTTGCCTTCCGCATGCCGTGGCGCGGCGCGCTGGCGCTGGGCCTGCTGCTGAGCCAGGGCGGCGAATTCGGCTTTGTGCTGTTTGCCCAGGCGCAGCACGCGCAGTTGATCGCGCCCGAGGCGGCCAGCCTGTTTGGCGCGATCGTGACCCTGTCGATGGCCACCACGCCGTTCCTGATGGCGTTGACCAAGCCCTTGCGCAACGATCCGCGCGCGGTGAAGGGCGAACGCCAAGGGCCCACCGGCGACGCGGCGAATGCGCTGATCGTGGGCTATGGCCGCTTTGGCCAGACCGTGGCGCAGATGCTCAATGCCAGCGGCCTGACGGTTACGCTGATCGATACCGACGTGGAAATGATCGACGTGGCCAGCAATTTCGGGGCCAAGGTCTATTTCGGTGATGGCACCCGGCTCGACCTGCTGCGCCAGGCCGGCGCGGACGAGGCCGCGCTGATCCTGTTCTGCATGGATGGCGACCAGATGGACGCCGCCGCGCTGGAAGCGGTGCAGCAGGCCTTTCCCCAGGCGGCCATCTTCGTGCGCGCGTTCGATCGGCGCGCGGTGGTGCGGCTGCGCGGCTCCCCGGCCAAGTGGGTGATCCGCGAAGTGATGGAATCGGCGGTGAAGATGGCGCGCCTGGCGCTGGCCGAAACCGGGGTGAGCGAGGAAATCATCACCCGCGCCGAAGACATGTACCGCGCGCGCGACAAGGAGCGGCTCAAGATCCAGATCGAAGGCGGCGACCTGCGCGCCGCACGCGAACGGATCATTACCGAGCCACAGGCGCAGGAAAGCTGATTTTGCTCAGCCCTTGCGCGTCGCCTCGAACGCGTTGCGGGTCTTGAGGCTGGGATCTTCGGTCCACGGCTGTTCGGGCCAGCGATGGCGGGGATAGCGGCCCTTCATGTCCTTCACCACATCGCGCCACGATCCGCGCCAGAACGCGGGCAGATCGGCCGTGGTCTGGATCGGCCGGCCGGCCGGCGAGGTGAGCGACAGCAGCAGCGGGCGCGGCGGCTGGCCGATGGTGGGATGGCGATCGAGGCCGAACAGTGCCTGCACCCGCAGTTCCACCGCCGGACCGCCTTCGTGGGCATAGTCGATGGCATGGCCGGTCCCGGCGGGCGAGCGATAGTGCGGCGGCGCCAGCCGATCGAGCGTCTGCCGCTCGTTCCAGTCCAGCCGGTTTTCCAGCGCCTCGTGCAGCTTGCCTGCCGCGATGGCCAGATCGCGCCGCCCGGCCAGCAAGGGGGCCAGCCATTCCTCCAGATCGGCGAGCAGGGTCGCTTCGTCGAGCGCGGCCAGCCCGGCATAGCGGGCGCGGGTCAGCAGCGCTTGCGCCGCACCGCCCAGCGGCAGCGCCGCCAGCCCTTCGCGTCGCACCACATCGAGCAGCAGGGCCGTGACCGCAGACGGCTGTGGCGATGGATCGGGCACCCGCGCCAGCACGATCGCGCCCAGCCGCCGCTCCAGCCGCGCTTCCACCCGGCCCTCGCCAGCGTTCCACGTCAGGGTGTGGCGCTGGTCCATGCGGTGGGCCAGCCAGGTGGTGACATCGTCCTCGTCAAGCGCCAGCGCGCTCATGATCCGGGCGCCCTTGGCCTCTCCCTGCGCATCGCCGATCACCAGCCAGCGCGCCGTGGCCAGCGGAGAGGCGGGATCGAGGCGATAGCCGCGCCCACCGGCCGAAAGCCATTCCTCTCCGCTGGCACCGCGTGCGCGGGCGATGCGATCGGGAAAGCCTTCGGCCAGAAGCACGGCTAGCGGCGGCCTTGCTGCGTTGCGCTGGCGCCCTTCGACAGGCTCAGGGCGAACGGAACCTTGGGACACGCCCTCCACCCCGTTCGGGCTGCGCTTGTCGAAGGCCCCCCGCGCTGCCCGTTCCGCCATATTGGCCCAGCGCGCGGCCAGCTTGCGCGAAGCATCGGCCCGCGCCCCGCGATCGCCCTGCCAGCGATCGAACCGGCGGGCGAGATCATCGCCGCTGCCGCCAAGGCCGCGTTCCTGCAACAGCAGCGCCAGCCGTGCCGCATCCTGCGCCGCGCCATGGCGGGCGGCAAACAGCAGCATGTGCGCCAGCGCCGGCTCCATCGGCAGGCTGGCCATGGCGCGGCCGTGGGCAGTGATGCGCCCTTCCCCGTCCAGCGCGCCCAAGGCCGCCAACGCCGCTTGCGCTGCGGCCATGGCGGCAGGCGGTGGTGGATCGATCCAGGCCATCGCCGCCGGATCGCCCGCGCCCCATTGCGCCAGAGTCAGCGCCAGGGGGGCCAGATCGGCATTGAGGATTTCGGGCGGATCGAACGGCGCACGCCCGGCGTGGGCGGCTTCTTCCCACAGGCGATAGGCCACGCCCGGCCCCTGGCGCGCGGCACGCCCGGCGCGCTGCGCGGCGGCGGCCTGGCTGGCGCGGGTGGTGACCAGGCGGGTCACCCCTGCCACCTTGTCAAACTCTGCCCGGCGCGAAAGTCCCGCATCGACCACCACTGCCACGCCATCAAGCGTCAACGAGGTTTCGGCAATCGCCGTCGCCAGCACGATCCGGCGCCGGCCCTCGCGATCGCGGCGGATCGCGGCACGCTGACCTGCCGGATCGACCTGCCCGTGCAGCGGCAGCACCAGCGCGTGGGGCAGACGCTGCGCGAGGATTTCGGCCGTGCGATCGATGTCGCGCACGCCGGGCAGGAACGCCAGGATATCGCCTGTCTCTTCGCCCCAGGCCAGGGCAATGGCATTGGCCACGGCCTGCTCGGTGCGTAACTGCGGACTGCTGCCCAGCCAGCGAATGCGCAAGGGATGGGCCTTGCCGGCGCTTTCGATCACCGCCGCCTGGCAGTTCGCATCCGCGCCCATCAGCCCGGCAAAGCGCGTGCCGTCGAGCGTGGCCGACATCACCACCACGCGCAGATCCTCGCGCAGCACGCCTTGCGCTTCCAGCGCGAGCGCCAGGCCAAGGTCGGAATCGAGATGCCGTTCGTGCGCTTCGTCAAACAGCACGGCCGAAACGCCGGTCAGTTCGGGATCGGCCAGGATCGTGGCGACAAAGATCGCCTCGGTCATCACCAGCACGCGGGTGCGTGCCGATCGCTTGCTGTCGAGCCGGGTGAGATAGCCGACCGTCTCGCCCGGCGCCTCGCCCAGCAGGTCGGCCATGCGCTCGGCCGCAGCGCGCGCCGCCACGCGGCGGGGCGACAACAGGATCACCGTGCCGGTGCACCATGCCTCGCCCAGCAAGGCCGTGGCCACCGTGGTCGTCTTGCCCGCGCCCGGCGGCGCGATGAGCACGGCATTGGGGCTGGCGGCCAGGGCAGCCAGCAGATCCGGCAAGACGGCGTGGATGGGCAGATCGGTCACCCGCCTGCCCTTATCGCCTTGGCCCGGCCTTGGCGAGGGCCGGCACAGCGGCGCGCCAAGGCCCCGCTACATCAGCCTTGCGCGCGCAGCTTTTCCAGTTCCTGCTGCTCGGCAAAAGCCTCGCGCAGGCGGCGGAATGGCCCGGCCATGACATATTGATAGAACGGCGCCGTCGCGGGATCGAGCCCGACCTTTTGCGCATAGAGCGCGACGATGGCATCGGAATCGGCGATGAAGCGGCCCGGCTCCACTTCCAGCGTGGGAAAGGTCACCTTGTCGAGATGCGGCGCCAGAGCCGCACGGATCGGCGCTTCGTCCTCGTCACCGGGCCAGAAGGCCCGCAGGTCCACGCTGTCGAGCTGCCCGGCCTCGGCCAGGAAGGCGACCGCCTTGAGGCAGAACGGGCACGAACGCTTGAGATAGAGGACGGGACGGAACGGGGTCGCAGTCATGAGCCATGCCTTTATGCGTTGGGAAACAAGCCAGTAGCGCCGAATCGGGCCAAACTTCCCATGAGGACCGATGCGACGCGGTCAGAACCATGATACCACAATGGGCAACGGTGCCCGATCGCGGCACGGCCTGCCCCGAGAGGACCCATGTTTCTTGACCTGAAAGATCCGTGGCCGCCAGCCCCACCCAATCGCCAGCCCGAACCGGCGCCCAGGCTCACCCCGCGCCGGCAGCGCATCGTGGTGGTGCTCGTGGCGATCAACCTGGTGATGATGCTGATCGGCCCGCTGGCCGGCTCATCGGTGATCGAAGGACTGGTGCACGTGTTCCGCTGAAACGGCGCAGCACCAGGCTTCGTCACGCCCTGATCAATACCGCCGCGCGACGGCGAATTCGGCGGCCTCGCCCATCGCCGCCTTGGCCGCGCTGGCGGGGAAGCCGGCAATGGCGTCAATCGCGCGCTGGGCATAATGGCGCGCCCGCTCGCGCGTGGCATTCACCGCATCATGCTTGCGAATCAAGGTGATGGCATGGGCCAGATCAGCGTCGCTGTTGCGATTGCCGGCGATGGCATCGCGCCAGAACCCGCGCTCTTCCTCGTTGCCGCGGGCATAGGCCAGGATCACCGGCAGGGTCATCTTGCCCTCGCGGAAATCGTCGCCCTGGTCCTTGCCCATTTCCGACGCGTCGGAATCATAGTCGATCGCATCGTCCGCCAGCTGGAACGCAATGCCCAGGTTGCGGCCGTAGGCGTCGAGCGCCAGTTCGTCTGCTTCGTCCCGCTCGGCCACCACGGCGGCAATGCGGCAGGCAGCGGCGAACAGGGCTGCGGTCTTGGCGTTGATGATCGAGAGATAGCGTTCTTCGCTGGTTTCCACCTGCCGCTGCGCCACCAGCTGGTCAACCTCGCCCTCGGCAATCACGGCCGATGCGCCCGACAGGATGCGCAGCACCTTGATCGAGCCGTCCTCGACCATCAGTTCAAAGCTGCGCGAGAACAGGAAATCGCCCACCAGCACGGTGGCCGGATTGCCATAGATGATGTTGGCGGCCTTCTTGCCGCGCCGCATGTCCGATCCATCGACCACGTCGTCGTGCAGCAGGGTGGCAGTGTGGATGAACTCCACCGCTGCGGCCAGCTTGAAATGGCGGCTGCCGCCATAACCCAGCAGCGCCGCCCCGGCGAGCGTGAGCATGGGGCGCATGCGCTTGCCACCGCCGGCGATGAGGTGGCCGGCCAGCGCCGGGATCAACGGGATACGCGATTGCATGCGATCGAGAATCACGGCGTTGACGCTGTTCATGCCGTCGGCCACCAGCGCCATCAGCGGCGCCAGCGAGGGTTCGGCCTTGCGGGGGAGCGTATGGAGGGTAGCAGTCATTGCTGCCCGCTTGGCGCGTGGTGCACGGCTTGGCAAGTCGCAAGTTGCACGGTAGCGGCAGAGCGACACTTTTGCATACCCCACTGACAAAGGCCCGAAAGCACATGAGCGCATCCGCCGAAGGCACCGATCCGGTTCTGGCCGGCTATCGCCAGAGCATCGACAACATCGATGCCGCGATGATCCACATCCTGGCCGAACGCTTTCGCATCACCCAGGCCGTGGGTGCCTACAAGGCCGAAAAAGCCTTGCCCGCCAGCGATCCCGGCCGAGAGGAGCGCCAGATCGCGCGCCTGCGCAAGCTGGCCGAGGATGCCCGGCTCGATCCGGAATTTTCCGAAAAATTCCTGCGCTTCGTAATCGAGGAAGTGATCCGCCACCACAAGCAGGCCAAGGCCGCGCAGTAACCCGCGCGGCGGCTCCCTGCCCTAAAGGGCGCCCGCCACCACTCTCCCCTCCTCTAAAGAGGATGGGGAGTTAAGGCCCGCTTCACTCGGTGAATGGAACGCCCGGCACCTGCTTGGCGGTGCGAATGGTAAGCGAGGTCTTGACGCTGGCCACATTGGGCGCGGGCGTCAGCTTGCTGGTCAGGAATTCCTGGAAGCTTTGCAGATCGCGGCTGACGATCTTGAGGATGAAGTCGATCTCGCCATTGAGCATGTGGCATTCGCGCACTTCGGGCAGCGTGCGCATGTGCTCTTCGAACTGGCGCAGCGATTCCTCGGCCTGGCTTTTCAGGCTGACGAGCGCAAAGACCGTGATCGCGAAACCCAGCTTGGCCGGATCGAGATCGGCATGATAGCCGCGGATCACGCCGGCCTCTTCCAGCGCGCGCACGCGGCGCAGGCAGGGCGGCGCCGTAAGGCCCACGCGCTGGGCCAGTTCCACGTTGGTTACGCGGCCCTCATCCTGAAGCTCGGCCAGCAGCCGCCTGTCAATTCCGTCCAATGTCGCCATGTTCGTGTTCTTTAGCCGCTCGACCCGCAAGATTGTGCGTCACCGCTGGCAGTGAAGCTAATATTATTAGCTCATATCGCAATTGTCCTGCAATGCAACGCACCATCACCAAAGCCGGTGCATAGTGTGGAAAAACCCGCTCCACGATGAACGGATCACCATTCACCGCATGGTGGGCGGGTTCGCCACACTTTCTTAAAAACCTGACCGATAAAGGCACAAGGATGAGTTCCGAAACGGTCCGTAACCGGCTTGCCTCTCGCCAGGCATTGCCCCATGGCAGAAGACCGCACAACAGGATGCCTTGGCGCCAGAGCGATGCCTGCCGATCTTGATCCTTCCCTGATGCCTGCGCATGCCGCAACGGCTGGCGCCGCCCTGGTGGTGGACGATCGGCTGGAAACCGTGCTGCGCACCCGCGCCGCCGGGCCGGCGGGCATGCGGGTGCAGTTCCGGCAGCTGGCCGATCTGCTTGGCCGCGTGGCGCCCGATGCCTGGGCCGCGCCGCACGATGCCGCCCTTGCCCGGCTCGATGCGCTGTTCCACGAAATCGCCACGGCGCCCGGCGGCCATGAGGGCGCCGCCGCACTGCTCGCCGGCACGCCGCTCGGCCATCCCCGCCTGGTCAGCCATTTTGCCGCGCAGGCGCCGCGCCTGGCGCTGGCCGCGATCCGCGCCGCCCGGCTTGCCGAGGCAGACTGGCTCGCGCTCGTGCCGCGCCTGCCGATCCACGCGCGCGGCTTCCTGCGCCACCGCCGCGACCTGAGCCCTGCGGTCGATGCCTTGCTCGCGCGGCTGGGTATTGATGACTTTGCGCTGTCCGCGCCGGTTGATCAGATGGCTAAGGTCGATCCGATCGTGGCGCAGGCGCCGCCAGCAGAGCCGATAGAGGCCGTTCTGCCCGAATCGCCCGCCCCGTTGCTTTCTGCCAGCGCGAGCGAGGGCATCGGCGCGATCGTGCGGCGGATCGAGGCGTTCCGCCGCGACCGTGAGGCGCGCCCCACCGGTGCCGCCAGCCCCGGCGCTCCTGCCCTGGCCACTGCGGCTGATCCGCACCCGCGCCTGCCTTTTGCCGACGAGCCACCGGCCACCGCACTGCGCCCGGAAAGCATCGCCATCGCGATCGATGCGCTCGGCACGGTGGTTGCCGCCGATGCCGATTGGGCGCCGATGCTGGTCGGCCATCGCCCCTTCACCGCGCAGCCGCATGCGCCCGCGCGGCTCGATGCGCGCAGCACCCGCGCCTTTGCCGCGCGGCTGCCGATCACCGCCGGGCTGCTCATGCTCGATGGTGCGCCGGCCGTGGCGGGCGCCTGGCAATGCGATGCCGTGCCGGTGTTCACCCGCGCTGGCGGCGCCTTTGCCGGCTATCGCGCCTGCCTGCGCCGCCCGGCCGCAACCCAGGCCAGCGCCCCGGCAGAGGCCGAGACTCCAGTGGCCCAGGGCGCCGATCGCCTGCGCCAGACGCTGCACGAGTTGCGCACCCCGATCAATGCGATCCAGGGCTTTGCCGAAATGATCCAGCAGCAGGTATTTGGCGCCACGCCGCACCAATACCGCAGCCTGGCCGCCAGCATCGCGGCCGATGCCGCCCGCATGCTGGCCGGGTTTGAAGATCTGGAACGGCTGGCCCGGCTGGAAACCGGCGCTGCCGAGATGCCCGCGCCCGACAGCGGCATCGATCTGGCCGCGCTGGTCAGCCGGCAGTTGGCCCAGCTCGATCCGGTGATCGGCCCACGTGAAGTGCGCCTGCGCTGGCAGCCCCCGGCAGAACCGGTACGGGTTGCAGCCCCCGCGGCCGAACTCGAACATGCGATGTGGCGCCTGCTCGCGGTAATCGCCAGCACGGCGGCGCCGGGGGAGCGCCTGGCCATCACGTTCGCCGCGCCCGTTCCCGGCGATAGCGCGCCCGCAGCCGTGCGCCTCGACCTGCCATTGCCGGCAACGCTCGCCATGCGCGACGATGCCACGCTGTTTGCCGCCGATGGCGCCCGCAGCCAGGGCGGTGGCCAACAGGCCGGCGGCCTGGGCCCTGGCGGCATGATGGGCAATGGCTTTGCCCTGCGCCTGGCGGCAGCGGAATTGCGGGCCATGGGCGGTGGCTTGCGCCGCGAAGGTGCGCGGCTGCTCGCACAGTTGCCCGCTGCTGTCTCGCCGCACGATTTTGTCGGCGGCGATAGCGCCATCCCGGCGCAGGCGGGCTGACCACGGTGCCATCGCGGCTTGGGGGCGAAGGCGAGCGCCAGGGCGCACCGGCGCGGATCAGCCGCCCGCCCCCGCCCGATGCCCGCGTGCACTTTGCCCCTGAATTCGGGCAGCGTTTCGTCGTCACCGTCGACACCGAAGAGGAATTCGACTGGGCCAAGCCGTTCGAGCGTACCGGCCACGGCCTGAGCCATGTGCCACGCCTCGCCAAGTTCCAGCAGTTTTGCGAGGGGTTCGGTGTCGCCCCGATCTATCTGATCGACTATCCCATCGCCAGCGATCCGGCCGTGGGCATGGCGCTGGGCGATGCCGTTCGCCATGGCCGCGCCGAAATCGGGGTGCAGCTGCATCCCTGGGTCAATCCGCCGCACCAGGAACAGCTGAACGTATTCAACAGCTTTGCCGGCAATTTGCCACCGGCGCTGGAACGCGCCAAGCTGGTCAAGCTGCGCGACACGATCTCGGCCGCGTTTGGCCAAGCGCCCCGCATCTATCGCGCCGGGCGCTATGGCGTAGGGGCGGCCACGGCGCAGATCCTGGCGGAATCGGGCATCGCGATCGATACCTCGGTACGCAGCCATTTCGATTATTCCAGCCAGGGCGGCCCCGATTTCACCGCGCTGCCGCTGCATCCCTGGTGGGTCGATCGCCAGGGCGGGCTGATGGAATTGCCGCTGACCACGGTATTTTCCGGGGTGTTGCGGCGTCAGGGGCCATGGCTGTTTCCGCGCCTATGGCGGGTGCCACGCCTGCGCGGGGCGATGGCCCGCGCAGGCTTGATGAACCGCGTGCCCTTCACGCCCGAAGGCGTCACTGCGGCCGAGGCCATCCGCTGCATCGATCTGACGCTGGCCGATGGCCTGCCGATCCTGGTGTTTTCGTTCCACAGCCCGTCGCTGCGCCCTGGGCACACACCTTATGTGCGCGATGCCCGCCAGCTTGACCAGCTCTATGACTGGTGGCGCGTGGTGTTCACGCACCTGGCCTGCTGCGGCATCAAGCCTGCCAGTGTGTCTGACATCATGCAGGCCGCCCTGATCTGAAACCGCCATCGCGCTGCGCCGCATACGCTTTCTTGCCAAGTGCGCGGCAGCGCTTTAACGGCATGGGGCGCAACGGGGGCCCGTAGCTCAGTGGTTAGAGCTGGCCGCTCATAACGGCTAGGTCGCGGGTTCAAATCCTGCCGGGCCTACCACCACCCCGCGAGCATGGCGGCGCTGCATTTGCGGCGCTGCAATTACGACAGGCGCGCGACACGCTTGCCACAAATGACCCACGATCATCATCATTCTGCAAAACCGGCGTCATGCCCGTGCGCTATCGCGTTCCGAACGGAGGGCGCGTTCGATGGGCGAAGTGATCGGAATGGACAAGCGGCAGCGGCGTCTGGCCGTGCGGTTGGCGCGCGACGGCGCCGATCTCGTGGCAGTGCAGAAGCTGCGCTGGCAGGTCTTTTTCGATGAAATGGGCGCCCAGGCCCACGGCTTGCTCAGCCAGCTTGACGCTGATCCCTATGATGCGCTGTGCGATCATCTGCTGGTGATCGATGAAGACCAGCCCGGCACCACTGTGCCCGATGGCCAGGTCGTGGGCACCTATCGCCTGCTGCGCGAAAGCGTGGCGCGGGCGGCGGACGGGTTTTACAGCGCCGGCGAATTCGATCTTGCCCCGTTGATGGCCGGTGAAGGCAGGGTCGGCGGCGAACTGCTGGAACTGGGCCGGTCCTGCGTGCTGCCGACCTTCCGCACCAGCGCCACGATTTCCCTGCTCTGGCGTGGCATCGCCGATTACATCGCCGCCCACGATATCGGCCTGATGTTCGGCTGCGCCTCGTTTTCCGGCATCGATCCCGATGCCCATGCCGCCGCGCTCTCGTTGCTGGCGCACACCTGCCTGGCCCCGGCAGAACAGCGCCCGCAGGTGCGGCCCAATGCCCGCTGCGCCGTGCCGCTCGAACGCCTGCCGCGCGGCAGCTATGACGAGCGCCGCGCGATGCTGGCGCTGCCCCCGCTGATCAAGGGCTATCTGCGTTGCGGCGCGCGCTTTGGCGATGGCGCGTTCATCGATCACGCGTTCAACACCGTCGATGTCTGCGTCGTCCTGCCGGTGGAACAGATCAGCCAGCGCTACGCCACCCGCTTCAGCGTGGCAGCATAATCCCCGGCTGCAACTTCGCGCTTGCACGCAACGCCCTGCAAACCTAAGGGCATGCTCGTGTCGGGGAGTAGCGCAGCCTGGTAGCGCATCTGCTTTGGGAGCAGAGGGTCGCAGGTTCGAATCCTGTCTCCCCGACCATTTCCATCATCTGACATCGCCAAGCCATACCGCCCCACGCCAGGGGCGGTAGCGGCGAGCATTCTTGCGTGAGGCGCACCGGCGCCATCGCCCCGCGCCACGCCGCGCAAAACAGTACCAATCAACAACTGGTTCTTATTCACACCGCCAGCGCCGCCCCGCGCTGATTCGCGGTGCCATCGGCGTTTGCGCGTTTCACCCGCCGGAATGACAGCGCCGTCCATCATTTTGGGCACCAATTTTTATATATAAATTTCATTCTCATAGAGAGAATATGAAACATATTGAAGACATTTCCAATTTTTTCCTGGATTCTCGAAGTGTGACATATAACATATGCATAACCAAATGGGGGTTTGGTAACAAAATGGGCCTCATCCCCAGACGGGAAAAGTTACGTGGCCGAACCGGGCTTCGGCGAGGGATCAGCGCGGTGCGCTGAAAAACTGGGGGAATGGGAATGAACGTGCGGCGCTTCCTTTTGATCGCCACAACCGCGATGGTCGCGATGCCGATTGCGGCGCAGGCGCAGACCGCTGCGGAAGGACCGGGCGAAACCGCTTCCAGCAGTTCGGGCGATGGTTCGGGCATCGTTGTCACCGGCATCCGCGCCAGCTTGCGCAACGCCATCGAGATCAAGCGCAACGCCAACTCGATCGTCGACGTGATCAGCGCCGAAGACGTGGGCAAATTCCCGGATAGCAACGTGGCGGAGTCGCTGTCGCGCCTGCCGGGCATCACCGTCGACCGTCAGTTTGGCGAAGGCGAGCAACTGTCCATCGCCGGCGTGGAGCCCGCGCTAAACCGCCTGACGATCGACGGCCACTCGGTCGCCTCGGCCGACTGGGGCGGCAACCCATCCGACCGTTCGAGCCGCAGCTTCAACTACTCGCTGCTTTCGCCTGCGATCATCAGCCAGGCCGTGGTCTACAAGACTCCCGAAGCCCGCCTGCAGGAAGGCGCCATCGGTGCCACCGTCGATGTCGTCACGCGCAAGCCACTCGATCTGGCTGCCAACACCATCCGCTTCAACGGCGGCTATGAATACAACGATCGCGCCAAGCGCGGCAGCTTCCGCGGCGGCGGCCTCTACAGCTGGAAGAACGCCGATGAAACCATCGGCATCCTGGCAGCGGTGAACTACGACAAGGAGCAGCTCAGCCGCGCCGGCGTGGCCGTGTACTGGTATCGTACCGGTCAGGCCCTGCTCGATAACGCGCCCGCCACCGCCACGGTCAACGGCAAGCCGATCTCGGCCCTGTCGGCAACCGAACGGGCTGATTTCTCCGACGCCCGCTTTGCCTCGTTCCTGGCGCGCGAGTTCTTCAAGCAGGATCGCGAACGCCTGGGCTTCAATGGCGCGATCCAGCTCAAGCCAGCCGACAACCTGGTGCTGACCGCCACTGGCCTGGTCATCCGCGGCAACTACGACAACGTGTCGAATTCGATGTATACCTACGGGTATGAAGGCTCGCGCCTGATCTCGGCCAAGTATGGCAACGGCCTGGTCACCGAAGCGACGTTCTCGGGAATTCCGGCTGGCCAGACCGGCGCCACCGGCCAGCTCGACACGCTCTATCGCCGCACCCGCATCAAGAACGACACCTACTCGCTGGCCTATGACTGGAAGCCGGAAGGCTGGGCGATCACCGGCAATGTCGGCTATACCCGCGCCTCGGGCGGCAAGGATCCCGAATACCTGCTCGATTTCCGTACCCAGCAGGGCTTCACCTCGGGCGCCAATGGCCGCAACACGATCGTCAACTGGGACCGCCCGGCCACCGATCCCACCAAGTGGCTGAGCAACTACACCGCGCTGGGCGGCGAAAACGTCACGGCCACCGATGGCCGCAAGTTCTTCGGCCGGCAGATCGGCGGCATTCCCACCCAGTCAGGCTTCACGGTCGACAAGGAATGGTACGGCGAAGCCAACTTCGTGCGCGACATCAACGTCGGCCCGTTCAACAAGCTGCTGTTCGGTGGCCGCTACAGTTCGCACCAGAACAGCAACACCACCTACAGCAACGCGATCTTCACCAACCAGAATTTCACGCTGGCTGATCTTGACTACAACGTGCTGAACTCGGGCCTTTACAATGGCCTGGGCACTTCGGGCAACGGTGCGCCCTATGTCGGCATGGACAAGGACGGGATCATCGCCACGCTCAAGAAGTATGGCAACTTCACCGACGATCGCGGCCTGTCCAAGGGCGATTACTGGCTGGTCAACGAGCGCATCAAGGCAGCCTATATCCAGGCCAACTTTGAAAGTGGCAAGCTGCGCGGCAACATCGGTGGCCGTTTCGTCAGCACCAGCGTGGAATCCAACTTCTACGCCCAGAGCGGCTCGACCGTGAACCTGGTGCAGTACAACAAGACCGACAACCGCTTCCTGCCTGCCCTCAACGTGATCTACGATGCCGGGCAGAGCGTGGTGCTGCGCGGTGCGGTCGCCAAGGTCATGGCGCGTCCGCGCTATTCCGACCTTGCCGGCTATCTCTCGCTCGATGACAGCACGCTGAGCGGCGGCGGCGGCAACCCCGACCTCAAGCCCTATCTCGCGACCAACTTCGGTCTTTCGGCCGAGTGGTACTTCGCCCCGTCCAGCTTCCTCTCGGGCGAAGTGTTCTACCGCGATATCAGCAACTACGTTGGTAACGAAACGCTCGACACCACGCTGACCAACCCGATCACCGGCCAGACCCGCACCTATGCGATCTCGCGCCCGGTCAACGGCGGCAAGGCAACCGTCACCGGTTTCTCGCTCTCGGGCAATACCAACCTGATCTGGGGCTTCGGCATCCAGGCCGCCTACACGTTTGCCGATGCAGACACGCAGGCGTCCACCGGCCTGCCGTTCCTGTCGCGCAACACGATCCAGATCTCGCCCTACTATGAAAACGGGCCGTTCCAGGCGCGGGTCAGCTACAACCGTCGCTCGAAGTACTTCTACCGCTTCGGCCGCCAGCAGTCGCAGGACTATACCGACGCCTATCGCCAGCTCGATGCGCAGATCTCGTATACCATCAACGATCACGTGCAGGTGACGGCGACCGCCTCCAACCTGCTGGACGAAACCTATTACCAGTACAGCTCCGATCCCAAGGCGCCCACGTCGGTCTACAAGAACGGCCGCGTGTTCTCCGCCAGCGTGACCGGGCGCTTCTAAGACCCTGAAAGCCACAACCCTTGCGTGGTATGGCCCGCTTCCTGAAAGGGAAGCGGGCCTTTTTTCTGCAAGATGTGCTGGGCGCCGATCAGCCGGCGTTCAATTCCGCGACCACGTCATAGGCATCGCCCCGGTAATAGGACTGGGTATATTCCACCGCGCGTCCATCGCCCAGGAACCCGCGCCGCTCGATCAGCAGGCCAGCGTGGCCGGTTTCCACCCCCAGGCGCCGCGCCTGCTCCCCGGGGAACGGCATGGCGCGCAGCCGTTGCAGCGCGCGCACCGGGCGGTTGCCCTCGGCTTCCAGCGCGGCATAGAGCGAATCCTTGACGGCATCGATCCCCGCCAGGCAATCGGCGGCGATGGTCGAGGTTTCGAACGCCATCGGCACATCATCGGCAAAGCGCAGGCGCTGAAAGCGATAGACCTGCCGCCCCGGCGACAGGCCCAGCGAGAGCGATTCCTCGGGCGTGACCAGCCCAGCCGAGCGCGACAGCCATTCGCTGCTCGGCTTGCGGCCCCGCGCCAGCATGTCTTCGGAAAATGACGAGAGCTTGGAAAAGCTCTTTTCCACGCGCGCAGCCACATAGGTGCCCGAACCACGCCGACGCACCACCAAGCCTTCCTGCGCCAGGCCATCGATCGCCTTGCGCACGGTAATGCGCGACACGCCATATTCGAGAGCCAGATCCCGTTCGGCCGGGATCATGTCATCCTGGGTCAGGACCTTGGTCTCGATCGCCTGGCGCACCAATTGCTGAAGCTGCAAATAGAGTGGCGCGCGCAGGTCTTCGCGCAATCGACCAACTCTCTGCACGAAGGACATCATGTTCGCCTCGAAACCACGCGCTCGTATTATTCGGCCAGACTAGAGTACCGACCCTTTCGAGACAACTGGCATCATAGGTTACATATTGGGCCGTACCGCCACGCAAAAGCCGCGCCAGGCGCAAAGGCCCGGCGCGGCTTGCATGCTGCGCATAATTGAAGCGCCAGCCCGGTTCAGGGCGCGGCGACGACCACCTGGCGCTGGGTGCCAAGCTTTTCGATGCCCAGTTCCACCACATCGCCCACGTCGAGGAACACCTGCGGGTTGAGGCCCAGGCCCACGCCGGCGGGCGTGCCGGTGGTGATGATATCGCCGGGCTGGAAGCTCATGAACTGCGACATGTAGCTGAGCAGGAAGGCCGGCTTGTACACCATGGTGCGGGTCGATCCGTCCTGGTAGCGCTTGCCGTTGACTTCGAGCCACATCGCCAGTTCGCCAGGATCGCCCACTTCATCGGCGGTCACCAGCCAGGGGCCGATCGGGCCAAAGCTGTCGCAGCCCTTGCCTTTCATCCACTGGCCGTGGCGCTCGATCTGAAATGCCCGCTCCGACACGTCGTGGCACACGAAATAGCCGGCGATCGCGGCGCGCGCGGTGTCCTCGTCGGCATAGCTGACATGGCTGCCCACCACGAACGCCAGTTCCACTTCCCAATCGAGCTTGGTGCTGCCCCGCGGCTTGATCACCGGATCGTTCGGCCCGCAGATGGCGCTGGTGGCCTTCATGAACGCGACCGGCTCGGGCGGCACGGTAGCGCCGGTTTCGGCAGCATGGTCGGAATAGTTGAGGCCGATGCACACGAACTTGCCCACGCCGGCTACGCACGCCCCCAGGCGGCCAGGCTGCTCAACCGCCGGCAGCGTGGCGGGATCGATCGCGCGCAACTGGTCAAGCACGGCGGGCGAGAGCGTATCGCCGGCAATGTCGGCGACTACGCCGGACAGGTCACGCACCACTCCCTGGGCATCGAGCAGGCCGGGGCGTTCTGCCCCCGGGTTTCCAAAACGCAGCAACTTCATGCTTGGTCCTTTGTGTCTAGATGATCGGCCAGATTGAAAATGCGATGGGCCGCCAACCATTTCACCCCTGGCGGGGCGGCGTCCAGCGGCTTTTGCAACGGGTCCATGGTGCGCTCCCACGCATGTGAGTCAGCGCTGGCTACGCGATCTGTGGCGGGGGCATCGCCGGTGGTTTCGGTAATCATCACCAGGCGATCGGCCACGCGATAGATTTCCATCACGCGCACGCCCGATCCGACAATGTCGGAGATCACGCCCGCCGGCACGCGGCCCGGCTGGTGCCAGGCATCATAGGCGGCGGCCACGCCCGCGTCTGCCAGGTCGAGCAGGAAAACCTCACGCATGTCAGCCTCGCTCCTGTGCCACGGCGCGGGCCGCCTGCGTGCCAAACCATGCCACCACCATGAAGCTGGCCAGCGGCACGACCATGCCGGTCTTGAGCGAATGGAGATGATCGCCGATCAGCCCGACCAGCGGCGGGAACACCGCCCCGCCAATGATCGCCATGATCAATAGCGAGGAACCCAGCTTGGTCTTGCTGCCCAGGCCAGAGACCCCCAGGGCAAAGATCGTGGGAAACATGATCGACATGAAGAAGCTCGAGAGCCCCAGCGCGATCACCGCCGTCCACCCGCTCGCCATGATGGCAACGGCACAGAGCCCGGCCGCGATCACCGCAAACAGCGTGAGCAGCCGCACCGGCGGAACCCGCTTCATCAGCGCGGTGCCGGCAAAGCGCCCGGCCATGAACGCCATCAGGCTATAGCCCAGCAGATGCGCCGCGCGCATTTCGCCGATGCGCGTGGCATCCTGGGCAAAGTTGATGAAATAGCTCCAGATCGAAACCTGCGCGCCGACATAGAAGAACTGCGCGATCACCGCCTTGCGCAGCAAGGGCGCGGCGGCAAGGCTGCCGCCCTCCCCCTGCGCCGGCTCGTCCACGGCGGGAAACCGCGTCAGCCGCACGACCAGCGCCAGGAACAGCACCAGCAGGCCAAGGCCAAGGTAGGGCAGTTGCACCGCCAAGGCTTCCTGCGTGCGATAGGCCGCCACTTGCGCCGGGGCCATTGCCGCCAGCTGCGCCGGCGTACGCTCCACCCCGGAAAAGATCAGCGCCCCGCCCACGAACGGCGCCACAAACGCGCCCAGCCCGTTGAAACTTTGCGCCAGATTGAGCCGCCGTGCCGCCGTGCTGGCCGGCCCCATCACCGTGATCAGCGGATTGGCCGCCGTTTCCAGGAAAGCCAGGCCCGCCGCAATGATATAGAGCGCCCCCAGGAAAAAGCCGAACGCCTGGACATGCGCGGCCGGCCAGAACAGCAGCGCCCCCAGCGCATAGAGCACCAGCCCGATCAACAGCCCGTTGCGATAGCCCACGCGGTTCATCACCCACCCCGCCGGCAGGGCAAAGGTGAAATAGCCGAAATAGAACGCGGTCTGCACCAGGCCCGACTGCATCCGCGTGAGATCGAGCGCCTTTTGAAACTGCTTGATCAGGATATCGTTGAAATTGTTGGCCAGGGCCCAGAGGAAAAACATCGAGCAGACCACGGCAAAAGCCACCCGTGCGCCGCGTGCCACCAGGGGCAAGGCGCGCTGGGTGTCCGCGGATGCACGGTCGGCAGGGCCGCTTTCTTCCTGCTCGCTCAAGCCGATGGTGATCGGGGCCATGGTAACCTCTCGTTGGATTATGTTCTGGTTTGCAGGGGGAGGCAGCGTCGCTGCGGGCGATCAGCTGTTGGCCCACCCGCCATCGATGATGTGGCACTGGCCGGTGGTAAAGGCAGCGGCATCACTGGCGAGGTAGAGCGCCAGCGCCGCGATTTCCGCCGGATCGCCAATACGGCCCATTGGCTGGCGCGCCTTGAACGCAGCCATGGCCGCATCGAAATCGCCGGTGGCGGCCAGGCGCTGTTCCAGCGAAGGAGAGTGCACGGTGCCGGGGCAGATCGCGTTGCAGCGGATGCCCTGCTGCACGAAATCGGCCGCCACCGCCTTGGTCAGCCCGACCACCGCCGCCTTGCTGGCGCCATAGGCGAAGCGATTGGGCACGCCGATCACCGATCCGGCGACAGAGGCCATGTTGATGATCGACCCGCCGCCGCGCGCGATCATGCCGGGCAGCAGCGCGCGGATCAGGCGGAACATCGCCGTCACGTTGAGATCAAAGGCAAAGGCCCAGTCATCGTCGCTGCAGTCCAGGATCGTGCCGCCGTGCACCACGCCGGCGCAGTTGAACACGATGTCAAAACCATCCTCTTGCGCGGCAAGCGCGGTGATGGCGGCGGCATCGGTCACGTCGAGCACAGCGGTGCGACAGCCGGGCAGCTCTTCGAGCGCGGCAGGATTGCGATCGAGTGCCAACACATCGGCCCCGGCATCGCGAAAGGCTTCGGCACTGGCGCGGCCGATCCCCTGGCCAGCGCCGGTCACGATCGCGCGCTTGCCGGTAAGGTCGAACGGGTGATGCGTCATGTCAGGGCTCCTGCACGGTGGGCCAGCGGCAGGCATCCCGGACCGCTCGGCTCGAATTGCTTATAGGTGAGAATGAATTCCTGGTGGCCCAGCGCTTCCGATCGGGTCTGCGCCCCGGCAGCGACGGCCACCACCTGATCAAAGATCTCGGTGCCCACCTCGTCCAGCGTGGCCTTGCCATGCAGGATGCGCCCGGCGTCCACGTCCATGTCTTCGGCCAGGCGGGCATAGGTTTCGGGATTGGCGCAAACCTTGATCACCGGGGAAACCGCCGATCCCACCACCGAACCGCGCCCGGTGGTGAACAGGATCAGGTGGCAGCCCGAGGCGATCATCTCGACGATTTCGGCATTGTCGGAAATGTTGGGAAAGCCAAAGCGCACCTCGCCATCGGGCACAACGTCCATAAGGTAAAGCCCCGGCCCGCCGGTCCGCTCGCCCGGGCGGATCAGCCCGGAAATGGGCGAGGCGCCCGACTTGGAATAGGCGCCGAGCGACTTTTCCTCCTGGGTGGTCAGCCCGCCATCGGCATTGCCGGGGGCAAAGCTGCCATAGCCCAGCGTGGCATAATAGCGGGCGGCCTTGGCCACGCAGGCCTCGATCTCGTCACCCAGTTCGGGTGTGACGGCGCGCGCGGCCATGACCTGCTCGCACCCGATCAGCTCGCCGGTTTCCTCGAAGATGCAGGTGGCACCCTCGGCCACCAGCATATCGAAACAGCGCCCCACGGCCGGATTGGCAGTGATGCCGCTGGTGCCGTCAGATCCGCCGCAGATCGTGCCGACCACCAGTTCCGACACGGCCATCGGCACGCGCGGGGCCTGCTCGGCCGCGGCGCGCAGGCGGGCGACCGCTTCCCGCCCGGCATCGATCGTGGCGCGGGTGCCGCCGGTCTGCT
Source organism: Novosphingobium sp. GV079 (assembly GCF_003058045.1). Classification (NCBI taxonomy): domain Bacteria; kingdom Pseudomonadati; phylum Pseudomonadota; class Alphaproteobacteria; order Sphingomonadales; family Sphingomonadaceae; genus Novosphingobium; species Novosphingobium sp. GV079. The sequence continues at coordinate 330,133 of NZ_QBUE01000003.1, forward strand.
GGATCACCAGGGTTTCCACCGGCCGGCCGCTGGCCGCGACCTGCGCAGCCAGAGTCTGGCGGTCAAAGCCTTCGCAGCCCAGCGAAATCACCAGCACGCCGCCCACATTGGGATGGGTGGCGATCGCCGCCATCATCTGCGCGGCATAGCTGTTGGGATAGCAGCCGGGAAAGCCGGCCAGTTGCACATCGGGATCGTCGATCGCGCTGACGATGCGCCGCGCCACATGGTGGGCGCATTCCACCAGATAGGCGACCAGCACCACATTGCGCACGCCCTTGCGTCCATCGGCACGCAGGAAACCCTGGATGGGGTGATGCTGCATCACTTGCTGCCTTTCGTGCTGGCATCGCGGCCATGGGCGGGAATGTAATCGCTCGCCAGGTTGTGGGAATGAACGTGGCCGCCGCGCGGGGTCGCTGCCTTCATGCTGCCGATCGGCGCGCCATAGCGCAGCACCTTGTCGCCCACGGCCAGGTCATGGCGGGCAATCTTGTGGCCCAGCGGCACGGCCTGGGGCAGCGGCACCGCCACGCCATCGATCGTCACGATCTCGCCCAGCGCGGCATCGCGAATACACACCAGCACATTGTCTGCCGGGTCCAGCAGCAGGAACGCTTCCTGCGCCAGATCAGCTTGTGGCGAGACCATAAAACCCAACCCCGTTGTGCAGGAAAACCTGCGCCTGTTCCGTTTCATTGAAACCCGAAAGCAGCCGGCGGCACTGCGCCAGCCAGTCGTGATAATCCCCGGCCAGATGCAGCACCGGCCAGTCGCTGCCCCAGATCACGCGATCCGGGCCAAAGCAGGCCAAAACCTCATCGACATAGGGCGCGATCGTGGCGTCGTCGGTCTGGCCACCCGCCTCGGTCCACAGCCCAGACAGCTTGCACCAGACATTGCCATGGCCAGACAGCGCGGCCAGATCGCGCGCCCACGTGGCGTGGCCGTTCCCAGCAATATCCGGCTTGCCCGCATGATCGAGCACGATGCGCAAGGTGGGATGGCGCGCGGCCAGCTGGGCGATCACCGGCAGTTGCGGCGCCCGCACCAATGCATCCAGGCGCAAGCCATGCCGGGCCATGGCATCCAGGCCATCGGCCACATCGGCGCGCAAGATCCAGCGCGGATCGTCGAGCCCCTGCAACATCGGGCGCAACCCCTTGAGCAGCGGCTCCTGCGCCAAAGCGGCAATCTGGACGGGCGCATCGGGCGCGGCCAGATCGGCCCAGCCGACCACGCCGCGCACCAGCGGATGATCCTGCGCCAGGCGCAGGAGCCACGCGGTTTCGGCGCGATCGGGCGCGGCTTGCACAAGTATGGTGCCCCAAACCGCTGCGGCTGCAGGAAAATCGCTCGGCAGAAAATCGCGATGGATCGGCGCGAGATCGGCCGTGGGCCAATCCGTGAATGGATTGGCCAGTGCCCAGAAATGCTGGTGGCCATCCAGGATCATGCCAGGGCGCCCTGCCCGCGTTCGGCAACGGGCACCGGTGCTGCGGGATCGAGCAGCCCTTGCGCCACCAGGTCGGCCCACAGCGCCGGCGGGATCGGCGTTGCCGCCAGGGCCAGGGCGCTGTGCACCTCGGCGGCGCTGGCCAGGCCCGGCATCACGGCGGCCACCGCCGGATGCGCCTGGGGAAAGGCGAGCGCGGCAGCGGCCAGGCTTACGCCATGGGCCTCACACACCGCCTCGATCCGCGCCACGCGGGCAATCACGTCCGGCGGCGCCGGGGCATAGTTGTAATAGTGCGGGCCGGGGCCGCTGGTGCCGCTGGCCAGGATGCCGCTGTTGAACACCCCGCCCAGCAGCACTTTGGCGCCATGATCCAGGCATTGCGGCAGGAACGCGTGCAGCGCCTCCTGCTCCAGCAGGGTATATCGGCCGGCCAGCAGAAAGCGGTCCCAACGCCCGATGGCCATGGCCGCCAGGCACACGTCCCATTCGTTCACGCCCAAGCCGATCGCACCCACCACGCCTGCCTCGCGCAGCTGCGCCAGCGCGCGATAGCCGCCCTCGGCCAGGTCGCGAAAATGGCGGGCTGCGTCATTGCCGTGAGTCACTTCGCCAATGTCGTGCACCAGCAGGATGTCGATGCGCTCCAGCCCCAGCCGATCAAGGCTGCTTTCAAAGGCGCGCATCACCCCGTCATAGGAGTAATCGAAGCGCACGCGATAGGGCAGCGGGTCGGCAAAGCCATGGCTTTCGGCCGCGCCTTCCAGCGAGGCATCGTATTCCAGCAGGCGGCCGACCTTGGTGGAAATCACATAGTCGGCGCGTGGTTTGCCGCGCAGAAACGCGCCCAGCCGCTGTTCGGAAAGGCCCAGGCCATAATATGGCGCGGTGTCGAACAGGCGGATGCCGCCGTCCCATGCCGTAGCCAGCGTCGCCTGCGCCTTGTCATCGGGGATGGCGCGATAGAGATTGCCCAGCGCTGCGCCGCCAAATCCCAGCATCCCGCCCAAACTCCCACCGCCGCGCCATGGTGGCCAGCTCGTTCCTCTCACATACAAAAATAGCTTTCATATTTGCAAGGACGATATTCACCGCCCGCCTTGCGTTCACACCCGGCTGTCGGCCGTGGACAGCAGCTCGGATATCTGTCGCGCGGTTTCCACCAGGTGGCCAGTCGCCTCGTCCATGGTCTTTTGCAGGTTGCCATGGTGGATGAACGGCACAGTCAGCGCCGCCGCCGCGCGATCACCCCGCATGATCGGGGCGGAAATGTCGCTGATGCCGTTCACGAACGTGCTTTGCGCCTGCGCGTGCCCTTGGGCGGCCGCAGCCTTGGCGGCCTTGACGAAGGCGGCAATCTCGCCGCGGTCGGTCGCGGGGGAAAGCTGTGCCAGCCAGGCCTGCTGGATATCGGCCGGCTGGTGGCCGAACAGCACCACGCCCGATACCGACCGGTGCAGCGCCAGGCGATGGCCGATGCGCACCGAAAAGCCGATCTGCTCGTTCGATTCCATGCGCGCCACCACCACGATCTCACCCCGGGTGTGGAACACCAGATGGCACGACTGGCCAATATCCATCGCCAGCTGGCGCATGCGCGGCAGCGCCACTTCGACCAGGTTCTGCGTGGGCGGCTGGCGCATCGCCATGGTGAACAACAGGTCGGTCAGGTAATAGCCGTCGTTGGCGCCGTCCTGTTCGACAAAGCCGCGCGCCTGCAGCACCTGCACCATGCGGAACATTTCCCCCTGCGAGCGGCCCAGGCGCTGGCAGATTTCGGTCATGGTCATCGCCCGGCCGGAATTGACCAGCAACTCGATCACGTCGAGCCCCTTTTCCAGCGCCGGCGCGCGATAGCGGTTGCCGGTGCCACGGCCTTCATCGTCGCCCTGCGGCATGTCCGGAATGTCATTCAACTGGAAAGATCCTCAGCCCTGTTGCGGTATCATGCGATGCTATCGCCTGGCGGCACGGCTCGGCAAGGGGCGCAGCCACACTCAGGCGTCGGCGTCGCCGCTGCCTTCGCCATGGCATGCCGGGCACGACACGCCCGCACGATAAAGTGGCGATTGCTGGCCCGCCGCATCCACCGGCCGGCCGCACGGCCCGCACAGCACATGGCTGCCCGGCTTGAGGCCATGGCCGATCGCCACGCGCTCGTCGAACACGAAGCATTCGCCCTGCCACAGGCTTTCTGTCTCGGGCATCTGTTCCAGGTAATTGAGGATGCCGCCCTTCAGGTGATAGACCGCATCCACCCCTTCGCCCTTGAGAAAGGCGGTCGATTTCTCGCAGCGGATGCCGCCGGTGCAGAACATCGCCACGCGCGGCTGGCGCCCTTCACCCAGCAAGGCGTCGCGCTGACGGCGAAACCAGGCCGGAAACTCGCGAAAACTGCGCGTTTGCGGATCGATTGCCCCGGCAAAGGTGCCCACGGCCACTTCGTAATCGTTGCGTGTGTCGATCACGATGGTGTCGGGATCGCTGATCAGCGCGTTCCAGTCGTGCGGATCGATATAGGTGCCAACGCTGGCCAAAGGATCGATCCCATCGACGCCCATGGTCACGATCTCGCGCTTGAGGCGCACTTTCATGCGGGCAAACGGCATCGTCGCGGCGGTGGAATACTTCACGTCGAGCCCGGCGCAGTGCGGCAGGCTGCGCACATGCGCCACCACGGCGGCGATCCCCGCCGCGCTGCCGGCGATCGTGCCGTTGACCCCCTCGCCCGCCAGCAGCAGCGTGCCTTTCACGCCGTGTTCCGCGCACAGTTGCAGCAGCGGCGCGCGCAGGGCGGCCGGATCGGCAAAGGGGGCAAACTGATAGAGCGCGGCAACAGTGATCGGGTCCATGGCGACGCCCCCATAAACCCTTAAGCAGGGCGCTGGCTATCCCGCACTTGCCCTGGCCCCGCCTGGTGTGAAAGGGAGGCTGCCAAAGGGAGATTGCCATGCCCGACCTGGGCGCCATCGTGCACGAGATTGCCGCCGAAATGCGCAACCACCCCGAAAAGGGCACGGTGGCCGACTATATCCCGGCGCTGGCGACGGTTCCGGCCGATCGCTTTGGCATCGCCGTGGTCATGGCCGATGGCACCTGCCACATGGCCGGCGACGCGCAGGAAGCCTTTTCGATCCAGAGTATTTCCAAGGTCTTCGCCCTGACCATGGCGCTGGGCGCGGTGGGCGATGCGCTGTGGCAACGGGTGGGGCGCGAGCCTTCGGGCAGCGCGTTCAACTCGATCGTCCAGCTCGAAAGCGAGCACGGCATCCCGCGCAACCCGTTCATCAATGCCGGGGCCATTGTCGTCAGCGATATCCTGCTCGGCCGCTATGAACCGCGTGAGGCAATCGGCGAGATGCTGCGCTTCGTGCGCGCGCTCGCCGGCGATGACAGCATCGTGGTGGATGAAGAGGTAGCGCGCGGCGAGCAGGAAACCGGCTATCGCAACATGGCCCTGGCGAATTACATGCGCGCGTTCGGCAATATCCACCACCCGGTGGAAAAGGTGCTGGGCCTCTATTTCCACCAGTGCGCCCTGGCGATGAACTGCCGCCAACTGGCCATGGCCGGGCGCTATCTCATGGCGCGGGGCCGCAATCCCGATACCGGGCGCAGCGTGGTGTCACCCCAGCGCGCGCGGCGCATCAACGCCCTGATGCTTACCTGCGGGCACTATGACGGATCGGGCGAATTCGCATTCCGCACCGGATTGCCCGGCAAATCCGGCGTGGGCGGCGGCATCCTGGCGATCGCGCCGGGGGTGGCGAGCATTGCCGTCTGGTCGCCCGGTCTCAACGCGCGGGGCAATTCGCTGGCCGGCACCCTGGCGCTGGAGCGGCTGGTGCAGCACACCGGCTGGTCGGTCTTCGAACCCGGCCTTGGCCAGGATCAAAGCCAGAGCCAGGGCAGCGCTTCAGAATGAAAACCGCAAGCCCGCCGCGCCATAGTGCTCGCCACCCTGCAGGGTCAGCTTGAACTTGGGCAGGATCGGAAAGGCCGCCAAGGCATAGGCCCGCACCTTTTCATGCGCCAGGCGCGCGCCCAGCCCCAGTTCGGCCACGGCCGGAATGGTGAAGGTGGCCTCACCCTTGGCATAGATCGAGGTGCTGGCGCCGTCTTCGGTGGGAATGAATGCCCCCACCACCGGCCGCACGGTAAACGGACCAAAGCCCATGCTATAGCTGGCGCCCAGTTCGGCGCCCCATTGCCCATCGGCCTTGCCGCCAGTGGCCTCAACCCCCAGCCCCTTGGCCTGTGCCAGTGCCGGGCATGCCAGCAGCGCCAAAGCCAGCGCCGCACCCATTCCATATCGCGTCATCGCAACCCCATGCTCTTGCGCCCCCGCGCTATCCCTGTGCGCCGCAGAATCGGCGGTAATAGCACCGGCTGTCAATCACTTGGCCCGGCGCTTTGCCGCACGGGCGCACCGCCCGGCAGATGGTTGCGGTTCATCTCGCCCAACTGCGGTGACGGGTGCGGGGTGGCCAATGCAGAGCGGGAAAAGCGGATCGGCAGGGCAACGCCGGGTACCACATCGCCCTCGCCCCGCGGCATGGCCAGTTCCAGCCCGCGATGGCGCACCTGCGGATCGGCAAAGGCCTGCGCCACGGTGTTGATCGGCCCGGCCGGCACGCCTTCGCGCTCCAGGGCGGCCAGCAGATCATCGCGCGCCCACGTGACTGTCGCCGCCTCGATCGCGGCGGTGAGCGCAGGCCGATCGGCCAGCCGGCCAGGGTTGTTGGCCCAGCCCGGCTGCATGGCTAGGCCCAGCACCGCGCAAAGGCGGGCAAACTGCCCATCGTTGCCCACCGCCAGGATCAGCCAGCCATCGGCGGCCGGAAAGACCGCATAGGGCACGATGTTGGGATGGGCATTGCCCATGCGCACCGGCGCCACGCCCGAGGCCAGATAATTCATCGCCTGGTTGGCCAGAACCCCAGTCATCACGTCCATCAGCGCCATGTCGATCATCTGCCCGCGCCCGGATCGCGCGCGCTCTGCCAGCGCGGCCTGGATGGCGATCACGGCATAAAGGCCGGTCATGATATCGGCAAAGGCCACGCCGATCTTTTGCGGCGGGCCATCGGGCGCGCCGGTCAGGTCCATGATCCCGCTCATGCCCTGGACGATGAAATCATAGCCGGCGCGCGCGGCATAGGGCCCGTCCTGGCCAAACCCGGTGATCGCGCAATAGACCAGCCCCGGATTGTGCGCGGCCAGGCTGGCATAATCCAGCCCGAACCGCGCCATGCCGCCCAGCTTGAAATTCTCGATCACCACATCGGCATCGGCCACCAGCGCGCGGGCCTGCGCCTGCCCCGCCGCGGTGGCAAGGTCCAGCACCAGCGAACGCTTGCCGCGGTTGGTGGCGTGGAAATAGGCTGCATCTTGGCTGCCATCGGGATTGGCGATGAACGGCGGCCCCCAGGCGCGGGTATCATCGCCGCCCGCGCTTTCCACCTTGATCACCTCTGCCCCCAGGTCCGCCAGGATCTGCCCCGCCCAGGGCCCGGCCAGCACGCGCGCGAATTCGATCACGCGCAGGTCGGCGAGCGGCGGCGCCGCAGCGGCCGTGCCGGTCAAAACGCCGCGATCCCGGTAATCGCCCGGCCCAGGATCAGCGCATGCACATCGTGCGTGCCTTCATAGGTGTTCACCGTTTCCAGGTTCACCATGTGGCGGATCACCTGATATTCCCCGGAAATGCCATTGCCGCCGTGCATGTCGCGCGCCATGCGGGCGATATCGAGCGCCTTGCCCACGTTGTTACGCTTGAGGATCGAGATCACTTCGGGCGCAGCGCCGTCTTCATCAAGCAAGCGGCCCAGCCGCAGCACGGCCTGAACACCCAGGGTGATTTCGGTGAGCATGTCGGCCAGCTTTTTCTGATAGAGCTGCGTGGCGGCCAGCGGGCGGCCGAACTGGTGCCGGTCCAGCCCATATTGCCGCGCGGCGGCAAAGCAGAACTCGGCCGCGCCCATCGCCCCCCAGGCAATGCCATAGCGCGCGCGGTTGAGGCAGCCGAACGGGCCTTTCAGCCCCTCCACCCCCGGCAGCAACGCCTCTTCGGGCACCAAGACCTGGTCCATCACCACTTGCCCGGTGACCGAGGCGCGCAGCGACAGCTTGCCGCCGATCTTGGGCGCCGAAAGGCCGGGCATGCCCTTTTCCAGCACGAAACCGCGAATGGCGCCACCGTGGGCATCGCTCTTGGCCCAGATCACGAAGACATCGGCAATCGGCGCGTTTGAAATCCACGTCTTGGTGCCGCTCAGCAGATAACCGCCATCGACCTTCTGCGCACGGGTGCGCATGCCGGCCGGGTCTGATCCGGCATCGGGCTCGGTCAGGCCAAAACAGCCGATGGCCGCGCCGCTGGCCAGCCGAGGCAGATATTTTTCCCTTTGTGCGTCAGAGCCATAGGCATTGATCGGGTGGATGACCAGGCTCGACTGCACGCTCATCATCGAACGATAGCCGGAATCGACCCGCTCCACCTCGCGCGCGGCCAGGCCATAGGCGACATACGAGGCTCCCGCCCCGCCAAACCGTTCGGGCAGCGTCACGCCCAACAGGCCCTGCGCGCCCATTTCGGCAAAGATCTCTGGATCGGTAGTTTCGGTGGCGAATGCATCGATCACGCGCGGCTGCAGCCGGTCCTGGGCAAACGCGCGCGCGGCATCGCGCACCATCCGCTCATCTGTGGTCAACTGGCTGTCCAGCCCCAGGGCATCTTCCCAATCGAAACGAACCTTGGCCATGCGCGCTCTCCTTGCCCTCAGGATTGGCAGGGCTGGCCGATCGCGTCAAAGCACTTTACACTATTCCCGACGCGCAAGCATGATGCCACCTTGGAGACAGAACATGCGCAACAATAAGACGGCCTGGTTGGCATTAGCAGCGGCGTTGGGGCCACTTGGTGTAGCCCTTGCCAAGGCTGGCGTGATTGGACCCAACCCCGCCACGTTCTTTGCCCTTGGCTTTCTGGCCTGTCTCTGCCTTGGCGGCATCGCCTATGGCATTACCGAGGGCCGGCGCACGGCACGCGAAGGCCGCAGAATCGAAAACTGAGGCCGTATCCTGCGCCCCAAGGCAGGCTAGATCCCCGACCCCTTCCACGTGCGGCGCTCTTCGGCGGCGCGCAGCACTTCGTAGGCCAGTTGCAGCTTCTGGAATTCCTCGGCAGCTTTCGCGTCGCCAGGGCGCACGTCGGGGTGCACTTCCTTGGCGCGGGTGCGCCAGGCCTTGCGCACGTTTTCGAACGCGGCATCGGGATCAAGGCCCAAGGCTTCCAGCGCGCGCAGTTCGTCGCGGCTGCGGCTGCCATCGCCAGGGCCGGCCCAGGCCTTCCACGACGAATCGCTATAGCCTTCGTTGGTGCGGCGCTCGGCCTGCTCGCGCGCGGCGGCTTCTTCCTTGTCGAGCCCCGCGAAATAGTCCCAGCCGGCATTATATTCGGCGGCATGCTTTTCGCAGAAATACCAGCGATCAGGGCTGTTGGGAGATTTGGGCGCGGGGCAATTGCCGGGCTCGTTGCAGCCGGCGCGATCGCACAGGCGCACGTTCACGGCCTCGCGCGCGCTGCCATAGCCGCGCCAGCGGGGAAAACCCCAGTCGCTTGATCGCCCTTGCCGTGCCATCGGCCTTGCCACTTTCTCCTGACGCGGATGGGGCGCCATGCACGGCCATTGCCGCACAAGGCGCCCCCTCTAAGACGGATTCGCTCTTAACCACCGGCGGCCCCCCGGCGCAAGCTGTCCCTTACTGTACGGTGACAGTCACCGCGCGGCGGTTCTGTGCCCAGGCGGCTTCGTCAGAGCCGAGGGCGATCGGGCGTTCCTTGCCATAGCTGACCGTGCTGATGCGGCTGGCATCGACGCCCAGGCTGACCAGGTAGTTCTTGGCCGCATTGGCGCGGCGTTCGCCCAGGGCGATGTTGTAGTCACGGGTACCGCGTTCGTCGCAGTGCCCTTCGATGGTGACACGCTTCATCGGATAGCGGGCCAGCCACTGCGCCTGGCTCTGCAGGATCGTCTGGCTCTGCGCATCGACGTTGTAACGGTCGGTGTCGAAGTGGATCGTGTCAGACTGCACCGAGGCCACGAAATCAGCCTGGCTGCCAGCAGCCGGGCCGCTCGGCGGCGGCGGCGGGGTGGTGGTGGTCGACGAAGCCGGTGGCGGCGGCAGTTCGGCGGCCGTGCGATTCTTCGCCGAGTTCGACGAACAGGCGGCCAGCGAAATGCTGCCTGCCAAAAGCGTTACGGTAAGAAGCGTGCGTTTCATCATATTCTCCTCAGGGCGGATGAGAAAGTTTTGCACTGCACAAAACGTCGGGGGGCTGAGAAATGGTGCAGCCACCAGGCTGCACCGGTTACGGCAAGACAGGACCCCAAGCCGGGTCAGAAGCATCGACCGGGGTATTGAGCTTGCGTTCGTTGAGGCCGGTCAGATCGACCTGCCAAATGGAGGTATGGCCCGTGTTCTTTTCCGTGCGGAAGAACTGCACGATACGGCCATTGGGAGACCAGGTGGGCGCTTCATCCTGCCAGCTGTTGGTCAGGAAGCGCATGTCGCCACCGCTCGGGTTCATCACGGCCACGCGCAGGTTGCCGCAGATGCAGGTAAACGCGATCTGGTCGCCGCGCGGGCTCCATTCCGGCGTCGCCGCGCGGCCGCCGAAGAAGCTGATGCGCTTCTGGTCGGTGCCATCGGCGTTCATCACATAGACCTGCTGGCTGCCCGAGCGATCGCTTTCAAACACGATGCGCTTGCCATCGGGGCTGTAGGAACCACCCACGTTGATGCCCGGCGTATTGGTCAGCCGCACCGGTTCACCCCCGGTCGCGGGGATGCGATAGATATCGGTGTTGCCGCCAATCGCCATGGAGAACAGCAAAGACTTGCCATCGGGCGACCAGCGCGGCGCGAACGTGGGGTTGCGGCTTTGCAGCACGAGATGCTGCGTGCCCGATCCGATATCATAGACATAGATGCGCGGATTGCCGTTGAGATACGACAGATAGGCGATCTGCTGGTAATCGGGCGAATAGCGCGGCGTCAGCGCGGTGGCCTGGCCATTGGTGATGAAGCGATGGTTGGCACCATCGGAATCCATGATCGCCAGCTGCTTGCGCCGGTGATCCTTGGGCCCGGTTTCGGCGATATAGGCGATCTTGCTGTCAAAGAACGGGCTCTCGCCCGACAGGCGCGAATAGACCATGTCGGCGCACTTGTGCGCGGCGCGGCGCCAATCGCCGGGCTGGACGACATAGCCCTGGCGCGCCAGTTCGCTGCCCAGCCCCACGTCATAGAGATAGCAGCCTACTGTCAGCCGGCCATCGGCGGCGGCGCGCACAAAGCCCTGCACCAGCATTTCGGCAGAGCGCGCACGCCAGCCGCTGAAATTGGGGGCGGCCACTTCCTGATAGCCGATGCCCGGCAGCGCATCAGGGCCGGTCGGCTTGAACAGGCCATTGTTCTTGAGGTCATTATAGACCACCCGCGCCAGGTTCTTGCCCAGTGCCGCCGTATTGCCACCATCGGCCGCCGTTGGCACGGCGTTGTCGGTGGGGAACGCCGGAATGGCCACGCCCAGATCCTGCCAGGCGCCCTCGCCGGTGACAGAGCCGGTCAAGCCGCCGTCATCGGGCGCGGCGGTGGTGGGCGCTGCCTGCGGCGCGTTTGAGGCTGGCAGGGTCTGTTGCTGGGCAAGCGCCGGCCCGGCCCCCAGGCCAGCCAGCAAGACACCAAGAAGAGCGGTTGAAATTCGCTTCATTGTGACAGCTTCCAGTCAAAGCGAAACGCGGAAACGCGCTTCCAGCTGTTGTAGTACTGCGGCGGCAAATTGAACGGCGCGGCCAGTTCCACTGCACGGATCGCCAGTTCGGCATGGCGATGGGCCTGGGCACGATTGGCGTCGGTAATCCCGCTTTGCGATACGATCACCGGCTTTCCAGCCAACGACCCGTCAGGATTGAGGTTCCAGGCCACCACGGTGACGAGCTTGTCCACCTCGACGCCAGACGGCCCTTGCCAATGCGGCTTGATCTGCCGCGACAGCGCCATGCCCAGTGACGCGCGCACGTCGGGTCCGGCGGTCTGCGCAGGGGGATTGCGCGAGGCACCGAGGTTGCTGTTGCTGGGCAGCCCGGCGAGGAAATCCTTGCCGATGCGATCGCCACCCTGGGGCGCCTTGCGCGGCGGGGTGGGCGCAGGCTTGTCGCGGCCCGGAGCGTGCTCGGCCTGGCGCGGCGCCGGCTTTGCCGGGGAATGCTCAGGAGCCGGACGGGGTGGCGCCGGGCGTGGAGGTGCTGGACGGGCCGGCGCGGGCTTGGGCGGCGGCGGCGCGGGCCGGGGCTGCGGGCGCGGTTGCGGGCGCGGCTCATGCCGCACCACCGGCTGCGGTTTGGGTTGGGGCTTGGGCGGCGCAGGCCGGGGCGGCTCGGGCCTGGGCTGCGGCCGTTCCACCGGCGCGGGCGGCGGAGGGGCAGGCTGAACCTTTTCCACCGGCGCGGGCGGTGCCGTTTCCGGCTCGGCGGCTTGCTGCTGCTCGCCCAGCGCGGGCGCCACGTCGGGCGCGGTCTGGGCGTTGGGCTCGGGCGAGGTGGCCTTGTCGGCCACGTCGTCGGCGATCGTCACCACCATGCGCTGGGGCGGCGGCTTGATCGACTTGCCCGGCGGCGAGAGCGTCAGCGCGGCGATCAGCGCCGCGTGGGCCACCACCGCCACGCCCAGTGCCAGCTTCTCTTCCCGGCGCAAACCAGCGGGAGATTGGTCAAGAGGATCGCGCGTGGCCATGGGCGTCAGGGCTGACCCTGCGCCGGTGCGGCGGCGGCTGGGGCAGCGGGCGCCGGAGCAGCCGGTTCACCGCCACCACCCACGCCATTGCTGACCAGCGATATCTGCTTGAAACCAGCGGCGTTCAATTCGCCCATCACCGCGATCACGCGGCCATAATCGAGCGCCTTGTCTGCCCGCAACGTGACCAGCGGCGCCTCGCCATTGGGGCGCTGCACGGCGGCCAGCCGATCGGCCAGTTCACCTGGGGCCAGTTCCTGGTCATCCAGGAACAGGCGGCCCTGGCCGTCCATGCTCACCGTGATCTCGTTCTTCTTTTCCTGCAGCGCCTCGGCCTTGCTGTCTGGCAGGTCGATCGGCACGCCGGCGGTGAGCATCGGCGCGGTCACCATGAAGATGATCAGCAGCACCAGCATCACGTCGACCAGCGGCGTCACGTTGATTTCGGCCATCGGGGCCCCACGCGAACGACGCCGCCGCCCCCCGCCTCCGCCGCTGCTCTGGCCCAGGTTCATGGCCATGGCTTACTGCTCCAGTTCGCGGCTCAAGGTGGCGTGGAACCGGTCGGCAAAGCGGAACAGGCGCGCTTCAAAGCGGTTCACCGTGTTGCTGAAGCGGTTGTAGGCGATGACCGAGGGGATCGCCGCCACCAGGCCGATCGCCGTGGCAAACAGCGCTTCGGAAATACCCGGCGCCACCACCGCGAGCGAGGAATTGGCCTGCGCCCCGATGTTGAAGAAGCTGTCCATGATGCCCCACACCGTGCCGAACAGACCCACGAACGGCGCGACCGAACCGACCGTGGCAAGGAAGTTCAAGCGGCCCGACAGGCGGTCGGTCTCGGCCGCCACGGCGCTGTCCATCGCCACTTGCAGGCGCTGGCGCGTGCCTTCGCGGTCGACATTCTTGCCGGCGGTGGAGCGGCGCCATTCGGCCAGCGCGGCGGTCACCACGCGGGCGGCGGGCACGTCGCCCTTGCCGTTTTCCTTGTGATAAGCATCGATATCGCGCGCTTCCCAGAAACCCTGCTCGTAGCGGGTGGAGCGACGCGACGCGCCGGCCATGCGCAGGCTGAACGACACGATGATCATCCACACCCACACGCTGGCGAGAACCAGCGCGCTCATCACGAGCTGCACGACGATATCGGCATGCAGGAACAGGGCAACAGGATTAAGCCGGGTAGGAGCGCCGGCAGTCACGCTTGCTGCGGCGGCTAGAAGGGCCAAAGTCATGGGAAGGCTTTCTCAAGGTCCATTGCTGGATCGATCAGGGCGGCAAAGGCATCGCGCCAGGACGGCGGCAGACGGCGTGGTCGTCCGCCTGGCGTGACAAAGGCGACGCGAACCCGCGCGGCGCACAAAAGGCTCTGGTGCCTGAACGCCTGCTGAAGCAGCGTGCAGCTGGCACCTTGCAGTGCAGAAAGGCGCGATTCGACCACGATGCCATCGTCCAGGCGGGCCGGGCTGGCATAGCGCAGGGCCATGTCGGCCACGGCAAAGGCGCCCTCGCCCGCTTCGTGGGCGGCGCGCTGATCAATGCCGATCAGGCGCAACAGATCGGATCGCGCGCGTTCGAACCAGCGCAAGTAATTGGCATGATAGACAACGCCGGAAAGGTCGGTGTCTTCGTAATAGACCCGCACGCCCAGGCGATGGACCGTGCCGTTAAGACAACCAGAGGGAATTTCCGGGCCGATCATAGGCGAAACGTGCCTGCCTTGCGACGGAATGACACGATTGTGTTACCCTATCTTGCTGCGGTGCGAAAGGATTAACGCGCCAGCATCGGGCCAAGCGGCGCGCCACCGAACAGATGCACGTGCAGATGCGGCACTTCCTGCCCGCCGTGCCCGCCGACATTGCCCAGCAGGCGATAGCCTGGCTCGACCAAACCGAGATCGCGCGCCACCTTGCCCACCGCGCGCACGAAGCCGGCGATCAGATCGGCCGGGGCATGGGCGGAAAAATCGTCCCAGCTGACATAAGGACCCTTGGGAATGACCAGCACATGCACCGGCGTCTGGGGCGCAATATCATGGAATGCCAGGGCAAAATCGTCTTCATAGACCTTCTTTGACGGGATTTCCCCGCGCAGGATCTTCGCAAAGACGTTCTGATCATCATAGGGCAGCGTGGCATCGATCGGCATGGGACAGTGCTTTCGCTAAGGGGCTGGGAATCAAGGCCTTCACGCTGGTGAAAAGTTCACAGCAGCGAAGCGACCCTCAATCGCGCGGACGCGCGGCCTTTTCGGCGAGGCCCGACAGGCCTTCGCGGCGGTCAAGCTCGGCCAGCACGCGGGCCAGCGGCACGTCGCGCGCGCCAAGCAGGACCATGAGGTGGAACAAGAGGTCGGCTGCCTCGCCCACCAGTTCATCGGCGCTGCCCGAAAGCGCGGCGATCACCGTTTCCACGCCTTCTTCGCCCACTTTCTGCGCGATCTTGCCCAGCCCCTTGGCATGGAGGCGCGCAACATAGCTGGCATCGGGATCGGCGCTGCGGCGGGCGGCGATGGTCGCCTCGAGGCGGGCAAGCGTGCTCTGGTCCATGGCACGCGGCATGGAACGGCGCGGGCCGAGGGTCAAGCCTCTTGCCCCGCCCCTCCACCAGCCTGCGGCTGGTCCCCCTCCCCATGCCATGGGGAGGATCAGATCCTCCCCGCCTGACGGAGGGGCAGAGGTGCTCAGCCCCGCGCGGGCAATCCCGCAGCACGCAACGCGGCGTGGGCCTGGGCGATGGAATAGGTGCCGAAGTGGAAGATCGAGGCGGCGAGGACCGCGCTGGCATGGCCCTTGGTCACGCCATCGACCAGGTGATCGAGCGTGCCCACCCCGCCGCTGGCAATGACCGGAACCGGTACGGCATCGGCAATCGCGCGGGTCAATTCCAGGTCATAGCCGGCCTTGGTGCCATCGCCGTCCATTGAGGTGACAAGCAGTTCGCCCGCCCCCAAGCTGGCCAACCGCTCGGCATGGACCAGGGCATCAATGCCCGTGCCCTTGCGCCCACCATGGGTGAAGATTTCCCACTTGCCTGGGCCCACTCGCCGCGCATCGACCGAGCCGACCACGCATTGCGCGCCGAATTTCTCGGCAATCTCGCGCACCAGTTCGGGCCGCGCCACCGCCGCGCTGTTGACCGCCACCTTGTCGGCGCCGGCCAGCAACAGCGCGCGGGCATCCTCCACCGCGCGCACGCCGCCACCCACGGTCAAGGGCATGAAGCACACCTCGGCCGTGCGGGCGACCACATCGAGCAGCGTGCCGCGCCCTTCGTGCGTCGCGGAAATATCGAGGAAACACAGCTCGTCAGCCCCGGCCGCGTCATAGGCGCGGGCCTGTTCCACCGGATCGCCGGCATCGCGCAGGTCGACGAAGTTGACGCCCTTGACCACGCGGCCTTCGGCCACATCGAGGCAGGGAATGACACGGACGCGGACGGTCATGACACAGGCGCCTTTCGTTGGTGCAAGTCTTTAGCGTTCCGCGATCTGGATCGCGGCGGCCAGATCGAGCCGCCCGTCATAGAGCGCGCGGCCGGTGATCACGCCTTCGATGCCATCGGCTTCATGCACCTTGAGCATGGCGATGTCATCGATGCCTTTCACGCCGCCGCTGGCGATCACCGGCAGCCGCGTGGCGCGCGCCAGGTTGACCGTCGCCTCGATGTTGCAACCCTTGAGCAGGCCATCGCGGCCCACGTCGGTGAACAGGAGCGAAGCAACGCCGGCATCCTCGAACCGGCGGGCCATATCGGTGATCGACACGTCGGACACATCGGCCCAGCCAGCCGTGGCGACCATGCCGTCGCGCGCGTCCACCGCCACCACGATGCCGCCGGGATAGGCCTTGGCCATATCCTTGACGAACTGCGGATCCTTGAGTGCGGCGGTGCCGATCACCACGCGCGAGACGCCCAGATCGAACCAGCCGTCGACCGCGCGGGCATTGCGGATGCCACCGCCCAGCTGGACATGGCCGGGGAAGGCCTTGAGAATGCTTTCCACCGCGCGGGCATTGCGCGCCTCGCCCGCAAAGGCGCCATCGAGATCGACCACATGCAGGTATTGCGAACCGGCCTGGGCAAACAGCCCGGCCTGGTGCGCGGGATCATCGCCATAGACAGTGGCACGATCCATATCGCCTTCTGCAAGGCGGACGACCTGACCTCCCTTGAGGTCAATGGCGGGAAATACGATCATGGCCGCGCGCCTAGCATTGCGCGCGGCCATGTCCAACGGGTTTTGCGTGGGTCGCGTTTGGTGCCCTTCGACAAGCTCAGGGCGAACGGGGGCAGGACCGACTTCCGTGAAGTCCGTTCGGGCTGAGCCTGTCGAAGCCCCTTTGCTGCCCTACCCCAACGCATCCTTGGGCACATGGGTGATGCGGCAGGCCAGATCGGCCTCGCCCGAGGCGACGATGAAGCGATCGCCCTGGTCGATGACCCCGGTGGTGAAGACCACATCGCGCAGATAGAGCAGGTCTTCGAGCGGTTGGGTCAGCGCCGGTTCGGGCTCGAGCAGCGGCACCTCTCCCTCCGCCAGGATGCGGGTGGGATCGGCTTCATCGAGCAGCGACCAGAACGTGCGGTAGATACCGACGATTTCCTTGGGCTCCACCCCGTGCCACAGGCTTAGCCAGCCACGCTGGCCCGCCACTTCCGTCAGGATCGGCGGCGCGCCGCCGCCCATCCGGGCCGTGGCCGGGCGATCGACGCGCGGGCGGATGTGCGGCGAAAGATGGGGCTTCCAGTGCCGGCCATCGCGCGATGTTGCCAGGTTGATCGAGGGGCCGGCACGGAACGGGCTGCCGGGCGGATAGGCGAACCACAGATCGCCCAGCGGCCGCGTCTGGGCCCAATAGGCCCCATCGACCAGGCCTTCGAAAATCAGCATGTCCTTGTTCTGGTGGTCGAGGACCAAGCCTTCGAACGTCCAGTCGAGGCCATTGGCAGAGCTGTAAAGCGTGGTGGAATGGCGTTCCGGGCTGACCGAGCAGGTGGTCATCAGATATTGCCCGTCGGCCACGCGGGAAATGCGGGCGTCTTCCACACCATAGCAGGCCCAGGGCCCAGCCGGCGCGATCACCTTGTCGTAATGGATCGCCACGATTTCCATGGCATCTGGCGTCATTTCCACTGGCAGCAGCCACGATAGCGAGGTGAGCGCCATGACTTTCCAGCCGCCGCCGGGCACCATGAACTTGCGCGGATCGCGGGTATCGGCCAGTTCCAGTGGCCAGGCATCGAGCACGAAGCGCCCGAACGGCTGACCGCCGACAAGCCGGCCATCGCCATCCCAGCGGATCGCGTGCACCTTGCCATCGCGGATCGGCTCGCGCAGCGCCTCGGCCACGCGCACCATGAGGAGGACGTTGCCATTGGGCAGCGTGGTCATGCCGGGATTGAACGCCCCCAGCACAAAGGTTTCCGCATCGAAATGGCCCGCCAGCGGCGAGCGCGACAGATCGATGACGTGGGGGGTGATGACCAGTCGGTCGTGGGGGAATTTCATTCTTCGTTGACCCTGGGAACGATGACCAACTGCTGCACGACGGTGCGGCGCGGCTGGGTGAGGAAATAGTGGATGCCGACGGCGATATCTTCGGCGCGCAGCATCTTTTCGTCCGCGATCATCGCGCGCTGCTTGTCGGCCGGGATATCGGGATATTGGAAATCGGTGCCAACCAGGCCCGGCTCTACCAGGCCGACCCGCACGCCCTTGCCGCCCATTTCGCGGCGCAGCGCTTCGGCAAAGCCAGCAATGCCGGCTTTCATCCCGGCATAGACGGTGGAATGGCCACCAAGGACGTGCGCGCTCATCGAGCCGACCAGCACGATGTCGCCATCCTTGCCCGACAAGGCTGCGGCTGCCCGCCAGGCCGAGACGAGATAGGCGGTGAAATCGGCCGCGATGGCATAGCGCAGCGCCGCCTCGTCCATCTCGGTCAGTCCTGAGGCCGGCACCGCCGCGTTGATGACCGCGACGTCGATCCCGCCCATTGCCTGCTCGGCCGCGCCGAAAAAGCGATCGACCGCGCCTTCGTGCGCGAGATCCAGCGCCAGGCCGTCGATCGTTCCCCCGGCATCGCGCACGGCGGCGAGGCAATCGCCCAGGTGCTCAGGATCCCGTCCGCAGGTGAATATCTGCGCGCCTTCGCCGGCCAGCAAAAGTGCCGCCGCGCGCCCAATGCCGGTGGTGCCGCCGGTGATGGCGATGCGCCGTCCGGTCAACGGGGTTTGCGCGGTATGCCCCGCTGCCCCGCCGGTTGCCGCGTAACCTATTGCCATGATGCGTCCTTTTCCTGCCGGTGTCAGGAAAGGGAAAGCCTCGCGGCGCGGCTGGTTCCGCGCCCTGCCCCTTTGGCGGGGCCGTGCGCCTCAGGCTGGGTGGCTCAGGCTGGGCGCCTCAGGGCTGCCAGCCGAGGAAGCGCGACAACAGGCCAAGGCCATAGGCCTGGCTCTTTTCCGGGTGGAACTGCACGCCCAGGATATTGTCGCGCGCCACGGCCGCCACCAGGCCGCCGCCATGGTCAGTCATCGCCGCAACATCTGCGCCGTCATCAGCGGCGAAGTGATACGAGTGCAGAAAATAGGCTTCCCCACCCCGGATCAGGCTGGCGCCATCGCCGTGGTGCATGGGCGACACATCGTTCCAGCCCATGTGCGGCACCTTGATCGCCGGATCGGTCCGCTCGATCAGGCGCACCTCGCCCGCGATCCAGTCGAGCCCCTCGGTCACGCCATGCTCCACCCCGCGCGAGGCGAGCAATTGCATGCCCACGCAAATACCCAGGAACGGCACGGCATCGGCCAGCACGCGCTCTTCCAGCGCGTCGATCATGCCGACAACGCCGCGCAGCGCCGTGGCACAGGCGCGATAGGCGCCCACACCAGGCAAGACGATGCGATCGGCGCGGCGCACCACATCAGGATCGGCGGTGACGATGACGTTTTCCGCGCCAGCCACTTTCAGCGCATTGGCGACAGAGCGCAGGTTGCCGGCGCCATAGTCGATCAGGGCCAGCCGTTCAGCCACCGAGCATGCCCTTGGTCGAGGGAATGGCATCGGCCTTGCGCGGATCGATGGCGATCGCCTGGGCCATGGCACGGGCAAAGCCCTTGAAGATGCCCTCGATGATATGGTGGTTGTTGGTGCCATAGAGGCACTCGATGTGCAGCGTGATGCCGGCGGCCTGCGAGATCGACTGGAACCAGTGCTCGAACATCTCGGTGTCCATCGTCCCCAGGCGCGGCTGGCTGAACGCAGCCTTCCACACCAGGATCGGGCGGCCGGAAATGTCGAGCGCGACACGGGCCAGCGCCTCGTCCATCGGGGCATAGGTCGAACCGTAGCGGGTGATGCCCTTCTTGTCGCCCAGCGCCTGGCCGATCGCCTGGCCCAGCGCGATCGCGCTGTCTTCCACGGTGTGATGCTCGTCCACGTGAAGATCGCCCTTCACGAACAGCGTCACATCGATCAGCGAATGACGCGAGAACTGCTCGATCATGTGATCGAGAAAGCCGATCCCGGTGTTCACGTCATAGACCCCGGAGCCATCCAGGTTGACGCTGACCTTGATATCGGTTTCGGCGGTGGTGCGGGTGATCGATCCGGTGCGCATGGGCCATGCCTATACGCCCGGATATGCGAGAATCAATCACTCCCTCTTGACCCGCGCCCGTGCCAGCGCCAGTTGTGCTGCATATGAGCGAAACGCCCGACAGCCTGATCCCCTATGACGAAATCGTGCAGGAAGCCCTGCGCGCCGTGGTAGGCCGCGTCCTGGGCCAGGTGGAGGCATCCGGCGGGATGCTTCCCGGCCAGCACCATTTCTACATCACGTTCCGCACCGGGGCGCCGGGGGTTTCCATCCCCAACCGGCTGAAAGAACGCTTTCCCGACGAGATGACCATCGTGCTCCAGAACAAGTTCTGGGACCTCAAGGTGGAGGAAGATACCTTCTCGGTCGGGTTGAGCTTCAACCAGGTGCCGTCAACGCTGGTCATCCCGTTCCGCGCGATCACGGCCTTTGTCGATCCCGCGGTGGATTTCGGCCTGCAGTTCCAGGCGGCCGACGAGATGGACGATGACATCCACGAGGACGCGGAAAACGATTCTTCCGCAAACCCCGGGGAAACTTCCGACAAGCCCGCCGTTGAACGCAGCGACGACGGCTCGAATGTCGTCACGGTCGATTTCGGCCGCAAGAAGTAACCGCCTGCGCCAGACCTGATCCCGGCCCAGTCCGATCGCGTTTGCCGCAGGCCATCAAGGTACACGGGGCACCCGCACATGGTTTCCAAGGGCAAAGCGGCGAAGTCGGAACAGGATATCAACGAGGACGGCACCCAGGCCGTGCCGGCCAAGGCAGAACCGGCCAAGGCTGCGCCTACCAAGGACGATCAGCCGCTCAACAGCCCGCTGACCACCCTGATCCTCACCGATATCGCGATGAGCGCGGGCAGCGCCCTGCTGGCCCGCGGCGTTGCCGGCAAGGGCCTGGCTGGCCGCGTGCTGGGCAAGGCATTGCCGGTGCGCACGCCCGGCGGGCTGATCCGCGGCCCCTCGCTGGTGGGTAGCCTGGTTGGCACCGCGATTGCCCGCGTCGCCACGCGTTCGGTGCCCGGCGCGATCGTGGTTGGCGGCGGCCTGGTCGCCAAGGCGCTCTATGATCGCCGCAAGACCCGCCGCGCCCGCGCCGCGGTGAAAGCCAAGCCGCGCTGATCCCGCAGCGCCTGCCCCTTTGCGGCAGAGCCTGGCAAACCTTCCCGGTGCCACAAACTGCGGCTTGACCGGCAGGGCGGCCATGGTCCATCTGCGACCATGGCCGACAGCGCATTGCCCCCCACCCTGCCCGTTTCCCGTGCCGATGCACTGCATCGTCGCGGCCTCATGCTGATCCTGTCTTCGCCATCGGGCGCGGGCAAGACGACGATCGCCAAGCGCCTGCTGGCGCACGATTCGCAGATCGAGGCATCGGTTTCGGCCACCACGCGCCCGATCCGCCCCGGCGAGGTGGATGGCAAGGATTACCACTTCGTCGACCGCGCCACGTTCGATGCCATGGTCGAAGCCAACGAATTCTATGAATGGGCCGAAGTCTTCGGTAATTGCTATGGCACGCCCAAGGCCCATATCCGCGCCCGCCTCAAGGAAGGCGGCGACACCCTGTTCGACATCGACTGGCAGGGCACGCAGCAGCTCTATCAAAAGGCCGAGGCCGACGTGGTGCGCGTGTTCATCCTGCCGCCGAGCATCGAGGAACTGCGCCGCCGCCTGACCGGGCGCGGCACCGACAGCGCCGAAGTGATCGCCGCGCGCATGGCCCGCGCCCAGGCCGAAATCAGCCACTGGGACGGCTATGACTATGTCGTGGTCAACGACGATATCGATGCCTGCTATACCCAGATCTGCCAGATCCTGGCGGCCGAACGCCTCAAGCGCGCGCGCCAGACCGGTCTGATCGGCTTTGTCCGCGAATTGACCCGGCACTGATCGCGTGGCGGCCGTGGAGATCGAGCCATCGCCGCCAAGCTATCGCCGGATGTGGTGGGCCTGGACTCTCCTTGCCCTGATTCTGGCCGGGCTGGCCTTGCTGGGCTGGGGCTATTGGGTGGAAACCTGGCCGCCGCTGGTGCGCCGCGCGGTGATCGTGTTCGATACCCCGGCCATGGCCGGCCGCAAGATCGACGTGGCGCTGGTTTCCGATATCCATGTCGGCAGCCACGGGATGAGCGCCGCCCGGCTGGACCGCGTGGTGGACCAGATCATGGCGCAGCACCCCGATGCCATCCTGCTGGCCGGCGATTTCGTCAATGGTGACCGGCGCAACGATCCGGCGGTGCATCTGGATTTGCTGCCCGAGGCACTGGCGCGCCTGCATGCCCCGCTGGGCGTCTATGCCGTGCTGGGCAATCATGACGAATGGACCGATCCGCACGCGGTTACCGCGCTGCTGCGCCGCGCCGGGATCACCGTGCTCAACAACCAGAGCCAGGGCGTGGGGCCGATCACGCTGCTGGGCCTGGCCGATACGCCCCGTGCCCGGCTGATCGCCGCGCCGCTGCTGCCCGCCGCGCGCGCCGCGGGCAAACCGGTGATCGTGGTGGAGCATGTGCCGCGCGTGATCCCCGGCGTGCCGCTGATCCTGGCCGGCCACACCCATTGCGGCCAGATTCACCTGCCCGGCATCAGCATCGCCGGCAACCCCATCACCGGCAATCGCTATTACGACGCGCGGTTTCGCTGTGGCATCGTGCGCTGGCAGGACCAGATCGTGTTGATCGGCAGCGGCGTGGGATCGGGCAGCTTTCCCTTGCGCATCGGCACGCGGCCCGATTTCTGGATGATCACCCTTACCGGGCGTTGACCGGCCGCGCATTTGCGCGAATGAACCAGCGCAGCCGCGACACGATCCGCCGGCGCCACGAAGAGGACCACCGATGAAAGCTGCCGTTCTCGAACAAGCGGGCCAGCCGCTGACCCTGGCCGATCTGGTGGTTGACCGGCCCGGCCCGCATGAGGTGCTGATCCGCACGGTGGCTTGCGGCCTGTGCCATTCCGACCTGCATTTCATCGACGGCGCCTATCCCCACGCGCTGCCCGCCGTGCCCGGGCACGAGGCCGCCGGCATCGTCGAGGCCGTGGGCGAGGAAGTGCGGCGGGTGAAGAAGGGTGATCGCGTGGTCACCTGCCTTTCGGCCTTTTGCGGCACCTGCGAATTCTGCCTGTCGGGCCGCATGGCGCTGTGCCTGGGCAGCGGCACCCGCCGCCCGCGCGGCGCGGCGCCGCGCCTCGCCCGGCCAGACGGCACACCGGTGCAGCAGATGCTCAACCTGTCGGCGCTGGCCGAAATGATGCTGGTGCACGAAAACGCCTGCGTCGCCATCCGGCCCGACATGCCGCTCGATCGCGCGGCGCTGTTGGGCTGCGCGGTCACCACCGGGGCTGGTGCGGTGTTCAATGCCTGCAAGCCGACGCCGGGTGACAGCGTGGCGGTGATCGGCTGCGGCGGCGTGGGCCTGGCGGCCGTGAACGCCGCGCGCATTGCCGGGGCCGGCCGCATCATCGCCGCCGACCCTTCACCCGAAAAGCGCGCGCTGGCGCAGGAAATGGGCGCGACCGACACGATCGACCCCAGTGCCGACGATGCCGCCGGCGCGATAATGGAACTGACGCGCGGCGGCGTGGAACATGCGATCGAGGCCGTGGGCCGCCCGGCCTCGGCCGATCTGGCGGTGCAGGTCTTGCGCCGGGGTGGCACGGCCACGATCCTGGGCATGATGCCGCTCGATCACAAGGTCGGCCTTTCGGCGATGGACCTGCTGTCGGGCAAGACGCTGCAAGGCGGGCTGATGGGCATGAACCGCTTTCCGATCGACCTGCCGCGCCTGGTTGATTTCTACCTCGGTGGGCAGCTCAAGCTCGACACGATGCTGACCGCGCGGATCACGCTCGATCAGGTCAACGATGGCTTTGCCGCGCTGCGCCGTGGCGATGGCGCCCGCGCGGTGGTGCTGTTCGACGACGCGTAGTTCCGCTTAAGGCCGCTTTCACGCCGGCTTGGCGGGCGCGGCGCTAATCCCGGTGGCATCACTGTGCCACAAGGGAAACCGCCGATGCCCGCCCTTTGCCACCGCGCCCGCCTGCCGGGCGCTGCGCTGCTTGCCGCCACGGCCCTGGCAGCCGCCCCGCCGGCCTTGGCGGGAGAGGCACCGCCGGCCGATGGCCTGGCCATCTCTGGCCAGATCCGCCTGCGTTATGAAGCGATCGATGGCCAGGCGCGGCCCAACGCCAACCGCACCGACCAGCTGATCAACACCCGCGCCACGATCAAGGCCGCGTGGACCAAGGGCCCGTGGCAGGTGGTGGGAGAGTTGTGGGACGCGCGCGTGTTCAACGACAATCCCGGCACGCCGATCACCACCGGAGAGATCAACGCTTTCGAGCTGGTGCAAGGCTATGTCGGGCTGGACCTGCCCGGCCGCCTCGGCAAGGGCAGCAAGCTCAATGTCAGAGTGGGGCGCGAAACGCTCAACATCGGATCGCGCCGCCTGATCGCGGCCGACGATTATCGCAACACCATCAACAGCTATACCGGCCTTCATGCCGAGGCCCAATGGCCCAGCGGATGGCGCGCGTCACTCGTCTTCACCCTGCCCGACCAGCGCCTGCCGCTGGACCGGCGCGGCATGCATGTCCACCGCTTTGCCTGGGACCATGAGGGCTTTGACCTGATGCTGTGGGGCGGCTTTGTCGGCAAGGTGATCTCGGCCAAGGGGGCGCCGGTCACCTTAATCGAGGCCGGACTGCTGCACCTTGGCGAACGCGATCGGCCCGATACCCCGACGCGCGACCGCTCGCTCAACACCTCCAGCCTGCGCCTGGCGGCAGAGCCCGCGCCGGCGCACCTGGATTACGAGCTGGAAGGCAATTACCAGTGGGGCGAGGAAGCCATGGTCATGGCGCCCAATGCGCCGCTGCTGCCCGTCAGCGCCAGCAACCTGCACGTGCGCCTGGGCTATACCTTTGCCGACAGGGCGAAAACGCATCTGACGGCAGAGCTGGACTTTGCCACCGGCGATACGCCCGGCGGCACGATCACCCGCTATGATCCGCTCTACGCCACGCGGCGCAACGACTTCGCCCCGGCCGGGCTCTATAACGTGCCCTATCGCGCTAACATCATCGCCCCCGGATTGCGGCTGGAAGGCGCGCCGTCCAAGCGGTTTGACTATCTGCTGACATGGCACCCGATGTGGCTGGCCAATGCGCACGATATGTTTGGCAGTTCGGGCGTGCGCGATGCGGCGGGCACCAGCGGCAGGTTTGCCGGGCACCAGTTCGATTCCCGGCTGCGCTATTGGGCGGTGCCCCGCCGGCTGCGCCTGGAATTCGATGGGGTCTATCTGGCCAAAGGTGGCTTCATGCAGACCGCGCCCAATGCGCAGCCGGGGCAATCCACCACCTATGGTTCGTTCAACGTGACCGCGTTCTATTGAACGGGATCAGTGCTTGCCGCTGTTGCGGGCGATGAACGCCGCCGTGGCATCGTGGAAGCCCTTGAGCGAGGCCTCGTTGGCATAGACCATGTGGCCCGACGGGTAATAGGCAAAGCTGATGTTGCCCTGCAGCGATTGCGGCATGGGCAGGTGGCGCGTCTCGAACAGCCCTTCGAAATAGGGCGTGGCGAGATCGTAATAGCCGCCGGCCAGCAGCACCTTGAGCTGCGGGTTCTGCTTCATCGCGTTGGCCAGATCGGGCATCACGTTGAGCGGGCCGCTTTCCGACCGGCTGCCATCGGGCAGGCGGTGGGTCATGTCCCATTCGGTCAGCCCGGCAAACGGCTTGTAGGTCGCCTGCGTGGCATAGTGCAGGCTGTCCCGCGCATAGGCGTTGAACGCCGAGATATAGGCCGAGCTGATCGCCGCGCTCTGCGGGTCATAGCCGGCTTCCTTGGCCGTGGGATCGAGCGTGGGGCCCGAAAAACGCGAATCGAGGCGGCCGGTGGTCAGGCCCTGCTCTTCCTGCAGGTGCTGCATCACCTGGCCCACGTTGAGCCGCAGGTTGGAGCGCAGCCAGTATTCGGCCGGAATGCCGGTATAGCCGGCCAGGCGCTTGGCCATGTCCTGGCGCTGGGCATCGGGCAGCGTGCTGCCCTGCATCAGGGCCATGGCATAGTCGGTGGTGGCAAAGTGCTCCACCTCGCGCAGGAAGGTTTCCAGGTCAGCCGGGCGCGTGCCGGGCAGGCGGTTATGATACCACGCCGTTGCCGCCACGGTGGGCAGGCTCACCACATAGGCGCTGTCCACGCCGGGGTTGTGTTCCGGGCCATCGGCCGAAAGATCGAAGTTGAGGATCGCCGAAAGCAGGACAACCCCGTTGAAATCGATCGAATCGTCTGATTGCAGCGCGTTGACCAGGGCCGAGGCGCGCGGCGTGCCATAGCTTTCGCCCAGCAGGAACTTGGGCGAGTTCCAGCGGCCATGGTCAGACAGGAACGCCTTGATGAATTCGCGGAAGGCATGGACATCCTGGTCCACGCCCCAGAATGCCTTTTCCTTGTTCTTGCCGGCAATGCGCGACCAGCCAGCGCCCGGTGCATCGATGAACACCAGGTCCGATGCGTCGAGCAGGCTATAGGCGTTGTCCACCAGGTTATAGGGTGCCGGCGGGGTGTGGCTGTCGTTGGCCGTGATCACCCGGCGCGGGCCGAATGCGCCCATGTGCAGCCAGACCGTGGCCGAACCGGGGCCGCCGTTGAACAGGAACGTGATTGGCCGATCGGCCGAGGGCGCGCCCTTCTTGAAATAGGCGGTGTAGAACATCGAGGCCTCGGCCGGCGCGTCCTTGGCATCGTCCTTGGTCTTGCCGGCCGCGGCGGTCTCGCGCCAATCGGTATCGTCCCAATCGGCCTGGTGCACCACCACGGTGCCGGCTTCGGCGGTGTAGTCAATCTTCTGGCCGCCCACGGTCACCATGCCGGACGAAAGCACCTTGCGCGCCTTGAAGAAGCGCGTGGTGGTGGCACTGTCGGGATCGGGCACGCCATCGGGATCGTTGCGCGCGGCATCAGACCTGGCGTCCTTGTCGGCCTTGTCCGCCTTGGCGGCGTCATCAGGCTTGGCCAGGGCCAGCACGGGGTTGAGAGCAAGCAGGGATACGGCAGCGGCAAGCGACAGGGCGGAGCGCAAGGGTGAATTCCTTTACAGGCGAAACCGGTTTGGCGGCCGCATCGAACGCGCGCGGGCGCGATGGTGTCAAGCAAAGGTTCCCAACCGTTCGACGAACGACCAACCCGCGCCGATCAGCGTTATACCGTATCCGTTCGGCCGCCTTGGGGGCAGCCCGCTGTGGTCTTCAGCCCCTGCCGATCTGCGCGTTGGTCAGGTTGGCAGTAAAGGCCGGCGAAATCCGCCGCTCCATCGCGCGGCAGGCGTCCGCATGGGCGATCAAGGCCTTGCTCGCCCGCTCCAGCACGCGCGGATGCAATGGCTCCGCGCCCGAAAGCAGCGCGGCCATGCCCAGTTCGCTTTCCCCGATCGCCTGGCCAGCGGCCTTGATCCCGCCGAGCAGGTCCACCGCCCTGGCAAACAGCGCGCGTTGGGCAAGCGGGTCCATGGGCTTTTGGGCGTTGGGCTGGCTCATGCCTGCCACTGTGCGCGATGGCGTGCGCGGGGGGAAGTGGCGCCGTGGGGTTGTGCCCGGAAAAAGTGGCGTACGCCGTGCTATCCGCCAACAAGCGGGACCCCGGATCAAGTCCGGGGTGACGAACACGATAGCATCAATTTACAACGTCACCCCGGGCTTGACCCGGGGTCCCGCTTTTCCTTGGAAAACAGTCACACCAGAAACCGAAACAGATCGTCCCACTCTGGATTGGCCGTTTCAACCAGCGCAAACTTCCAGTCCCGGCGCCAGCGCTTCAACCGCTTTTCATGCGCGATGCAGGCGTCGATCGGCTCCCCGCGCTCCGCCCAGACCAGCCGATGCAAACCGTAGCGCGCGCAGAAGTCTGATCCGGCGCCCTTGCGATGCTGATCGATCCGTTGTGCGAGGTCCGCTGTCACGCCAATGTAGAGCGTGCCGCGATAGCGATCGGCCATCATATAGACCCAGCCGCTATAGGTTTCGCGATCCATGGGCGGATCGTCGCGCAGACACATGCGGAGCGTCAACGCACGTTGCGGCCGATTTCGAAGGAAAGCGGGACCCCGGGTCTAGCCCGGGGTGACGAACCATATAACGTCAGTTTAACGTCACCCAGGGCTTGATCCGGGGTCCCGCTTGTTCGGGATCTAGCGCCTGGTTTCGCACCACCCCCAACCCCCTCCTCTGAAGAGGAGGGGGCTTTTGGTAGTCTCAGGCCGCTTCGGCCTTCTTGTCGGCGTGCTCCAGGTTGAGCATTTCGGCCAGCAGGAACGCCAGTTCGATCGACTGCGCGGCGTTGAGGCGCGGGTCGCAGTGGGTGTGGTAGCGGTCGGCCAGGCTTTCCTGGGTGATCGCCACGGCGCCGCCGGTGCATTCGGTCACATCGCGGCCGGTCATCTCGATATGGATGCCGCCCGCATGCGTGCCTTCGGCGCGGTGCACGGCGAAGAAGCCCTTCACTTCGGCCAGGATGCGGTCGAACGGCCGCGTCTTGTAGCCGTTGTCGGCCTTGATCACGTTGCCGTGCATCGGGTCGCAGCTCCACACCACCGGGTGCCCTTCGCGCTTCACCGCGCGCACCAGTGCGGGCAGGCCGGCTTCCACCTTGTCGTGGCCATAGCGGCTGATCAGGGTAATACGGCCGGCTTCTCGCGCGGGGTTGAGCGTGTCGAGCATGCGCAGCAGCGCGTCGGGCGTCAGGCTGGGGCCGCACTTCATGCCGATGGGATTGCCCACGCCGCGCAGGAATTCGACATGGGCCGAACCTTCGAAGCGGGTGCGATCGCCGATCCACAGCATGTGCGCGCTGGTATCGTACCAGTCACCGGTCAGCGAATCCTGCCGCGTCATCGCCTCTTCATACTGCAGCAGCAGCGCTTCGTGGCTGGTATAGAAGCTGGTGCCCTGCAGTTGCGGGACATTCGACGGGTTGACCCCGCAGGCTTCCATGAAGTCCAGCGCTTCGCCGATCTTGTCGGCCATTTCGCCAAACTTGGTGGCCCAGGGGCTCTTGGCGATATGGTCGAGCGTCCAGCCGTGCACCTGGCGCAGGTTGGCATAGCCGCCGCCGGCAAAGGCGCGCAGCAGGTTGAGCGTTGCGGCCGCCTGGCTATAGGCGCGCAGCATCCGGTCAGGATCGGGGATGCGCTGTTCGGGCGTGAAATCGATCCCGTTGATGTTGTCACCCAGATAGCTGGGCAGTTCCACATCACCCTGGCGCTCCACCGGCGAGGAGCGCGGCTTGGCGAACTGGCCGGCCATGCGGCCAACCTTCACCACCGGCTGCTTGCTGGCAAAGGTGAGGACCACGGCCATCTGCAACAGCACCCGGAACGTGTCGCGGATGTTGTTGGGATGAAATTCGGCAAAGCTTTCGGCGCAGTCCCCGCCCTGGAGCAGAAAACCCTTGCCCGCCGCCACCTGGGCCAGATCGGCCTTGAGCGCGCGTGCCTCGCCGGCAAAGACCAGCGGCGGAAAGCTGCCAAGGGTGCCTTCCACCGCGTTCAGCTTGTCCGCGTCGGGATAGACCGGCAGATGCCGCGCCTCTTGATCCCGCCAGCTCTTTGCATTCCAGTTCTGTGCCACTGTCCTCATTCCTTTCAAGACCGGCGGACATAGGCGCACGCGCGCAGGATTGCAAAGAAAGCCTTTCGCATAGTGTGATCGACATTTTGTTGCGTGGGGGGAAGAAAAACACCTCCTCCGGCGGCGTGCGGCCGCCACCTCCCCCCGCTTTGCGGAGGGAGGATTTTGCACGTTATTTCTTGGCTTCGGGGACCACTTCGACGCGCCATGAGCGATCGTGCTGGAGATAGCGCGCGGCGAGCGCCTGCATCGCCTGGGGCGTGGTCTTGCTGTAATCTACCAGGATCGAGCGGATATCGTCGAACTTGCCCGGCTCCTGCGCTCCGCCTTCCAGCAGCGACATATAGAAGGCGTTGCCGGTGCTGGCGCGGGTGATCAGCTGCTTGAGCGGCTCGGTCACGCGCTCGATTTCATCGGGCGTGGGCGGCGCGGCCACCAGATCGGCGGCGATCTTGTCCGTCGCGGTAAAGAACGCGGGGAGATCCTGCGGCCGCAGTTGCACTGTCGCGCCGAGATAACCGCCCGAGGGCAGATCCATCGGCCAGACCGATTCAACCTGCGGGGCATAGGACGCGCCGATCTTTTCGCGCATCTCGTCGAACAGGCGGTTGTTGACAATCTGCGCCAGGATTTCGAGCTGGCGCGATTCGTGCACGCCGGTGCGCCCGCCGCCGGTGGGCCAGGCCACCATGGCTGCGGCCGTATTGGCATCGCCCGTGTGGGTCAGCACCACCGGGGTTTCATTGTGCGCGGGCAAATGCGGATCGAGCGGCGGCGGGTTGGCCGCAGTGCGGGCCGGCAGCGCACCGAACGTGGCGTTGAGCGCATCGAGCGCCTGCTGCCGCGTGAAATCGCCGAACATGTCCACCTCGATCGGGCCCTGCGCCAGCAGGGGTTCCCACACGCGGCGGAAATCGGCAGGCGTCACAGTGTCGAGCGCGGCCGGATCGGGCACCTTGTAGCGCGGGTCCTTGTCCTTGAGCAGCCAGCCCATGTCCCGCTGCAACACTGCCTGGGGCGAAGAGCCGCTGGCGGCATATTGCAGCTTGGCCGCTGCCACCGCGCGCAGGATCGGGTTGGTATCCCAGCGCGGCGCGGCCAGCTTGGCGGCAAAGAGGTAGAGCTGGTCCTTGAGATCGGACGGGCGGGTATCGGCCGAAAACTCGAACGCGGTATCGTCGAGCTTGAAGTTGAGGTTGAACTTGCGGCCCGTGGCCAGTTCATCCAGCGCGTTGCGGTCCACCTTGCCAAAGCCGGTTTCCATCAGCGCCATATCGCCGAGCGAGGCATAGACCGCATCCTTGGGCGCGATCGCGGCCAGGCCACCGCCAAAGCGAATGCGGATGATGATCCGCCCCGGTTCGGCATCATTGGCCCACAGCAGCGCCTTGACCCCGTTCGACAGGGTGAGCCGCTCGATCCCGAGCACGCCGGTGGGCTGCGCCTGGGCGACGGTGCCCGGCGTGCCGATCGGCGGCAACTGGGCAAAGGTCAGCTTGTCGGTCGGCAGGCGCACGCTGCCGGTTGGCACCGGCTTGGCGATCAGCGCGGCGCGCACATCGGCCGCCGTCGCGCCGATATCGCGCGGCGTGGTCAGCATGCCGCGCACGACCGTGCCCTTGAACAGCGCGCGGGTATGCGCCAGCACGGCCTGCGGGGTGAACAGCGGCACTGACTTCTTGAAGATGGTATAGACCGTCTCGGGGTTGGCCACCGTCTCGCGGATATCGACCGCCTGGGTGATATCGTCGGCCAGGTCCGATCCGGCCTGGGTACGCTGGGTTTCCACCGGCACCTTGAACGACAGGTCGAACTCGGCCACCTCGCGATCGATATCGGCCTGCGAGGGCGGCGAGGCCAGTGCATCGTCGATCACCGAACGCACATCGGCCACGGCGGCCTTCCAGTCATCGCCCAGCGGCGTGACCGACACCAGCGTGGTATCGGCCGAACGGGCATAGTTCTGCTGATCGATCGAGGCCGACAGGAAGCTGCCGCCAGCGCGGGCGCGCACGGCCAGGCGGCGGTTGATCAGCGCCATGGCCAAGCGGTCGATCATCAGCCCCTGGTTATAGGCGATGGTGTCGGCATGGCGCTTCCACGGCCGCACCACCGCATAGTTGAACTGCATCGGCACGCTGGGTTCGACCAGCACGCGGGCACCATCGACGGGATTGGCGGGATTGGCCCCCTTGGGCGCCACCGGCTTGCCGAAATCGACCGGCGCGGGCTTGGGGCCATTGCCGGCCCACGGGCCGAACCACTTGGTGATCTGCGCCAGCATCGCCTGGGGATCAGCATCACCGGCCACCACGATGATCGTGTTGTCGGGGCGATACCACTTGTCGTGGAAGGCCTTGATGCTTTCGGGCGTGGCCGCCTGCAGCGTTTCGACCTTGCCGATCGGCGAACGCGTGGCAGCAGGCTGGCCGGCAAAGAACAACTCGCGCGTGGCGTCCATCACGCGGGTCTGCGGGCCGGAACGCTCGCGCATTTCGGCCAGCACGATCGGCACTTCGGTTTTCACCCCCTGCGGCGTGAAGATCGGCGCGGCGATCATGCCCGACAGCAGCTTGAAGGTTTCATCCAGCTTGGCCGGCGTGGCATCGGGCAGGTCGAGCTTGTAAACGGTTTGTGTGCCGCTGGTTTCGGCATTGGTATCGCTGCCGAACGTGGCGCCCAGGCGCTGCCAGGTGGGGATCGCCTCACCCGATTTGAGATACTTGGAATCGCGGAACGTGAGGTGTTCGATAAGGTGGGCAAAGCCCTGCTGGGCATCGGTTTCATAAAACGATCCGGCATCGACCAGCACGCGCACCGAAACCTGATCGGGCGGGACGCCATTGTGGCGCACGGCATAGCGCAGGCCATTGGGCAGGCGGCCAAAGATCCATTCCTTGTCCTGCGGCACGTCGCTGCCAACGTAGAGCCAGTTCTGCGCCGTGTTGTCCACCGCCGTCGCCGCCGGGGCGGCCCTGGCCTGCGCCGCTGCCGGAATGCCGGCGGGCGCCGTGGTGGCGAGCAGGGAAAGAACGAGAAAAGCGAAGCGCCGCGAGCGCCAGGTGTTCGATCGCATTTCCCATCTATAGGGAGGGGGTTTGTGAAGGGCCAGTGAATAGACCGGCCCTTCACCACGTTCATATCGCTTAATTACGCCGTTATGGCTTGGGCGTGGCGGCCGGGGCCGCCTGCTGGGCCGGCGTGGCAGGCTGCCCATCGGCGCCCGGCTGGCCTGCAGCGGCGGCCGCCGCGCGCATCTTTTCGACGTCGGCGGCGGTCTTGTAATCGACCAGTTCCACCTGGAATACGAGATCGGCATTGGCCGGGATGGTCTCGCCCGCACCTTGCGCGCCATAGCCCAGCGTGGCCGGCACGCAGAACCGCCAGGTGCTGCCCTTGGCCATCAGTTGCAGGCCTTCGGAAAAGCCGGGGATCACCCCTTCGACCGGAAAGGCAGCGGCGGTGTTCTGATCGAACACGCGGCCATCGGCGGCAAGGTAGCCGATATAGTTGACCAGCACATAGTCACCCTTGGCCGGATGGGCGGCATCGGCCGACGGCTTGAGCGTCAGCGTGCCCAGGCCCGAAGCGGTCTTGGCGCTGCACTGGCGCTGACCGGCCGGCACCACCGGCATCAGCGGCACGGGCAGGATGGCGGTGGACAGCGCCGCCGCGGCCGCGGCCGGGCGAGCAGCCGGTGCAGCCGCCCGCTTGACCGGGGCAGCGGCAACCGGTGCAGCCAGGGCCGAGACGGCGAGCACGGCAGACGAAACAAGCATGGCGAAGCGCGCGGCGCGCGAAGAAGCAGTGATCATGGCCCGGTTCATAGCAGCCAGACAGGCCCATTCCAGCGAAATACATGGCCCATGCCGGCCTGCCGGCCCTTCTCGCCCCTTGACCCCCGCCCCCCCGGTCCTAAATGCAACAATCATGTTCATCGAAACCGAAACCACGCCGAATCCGGCCACGCTCAAGTTCCTGCCGGGCGAACGGGTCATGACCAGCGGCACGCGGTCGTTCACCTCGCCCGAAGAGGCAGAGGTCTCGCCGCTGGCGCAGGCGCTGTTTTCGCTGGGCGACGTGACCGAGGTTCTGTTCGGCCAGGAATTCGTCGCAGTGACGATTGCGCCGGGCGCGCAATGGGCCGATGCCAAGCCGCAGGTGCTGGCGATCCTGCTCGATCATTTCGTGTCGCAGGCGCCGCTGTTTGCCGCCGGCAGCGCGGCAGGGATCATGGTGCCCGACGAGGACGAGGATTTCGGCGATGATCCGGCCGACGCCGATATCGTCGACCAGATCAAGGACCTGATCGAAACCCGCGTGCGCCCAGCCGTGGCCAACGATGGCGGCGACATTATCTACAGGGGCTTTCGCGAAGGCGTGGTCTATCTCAAGATGCAGGGCGCCTGCTCGGGCTGTCCTTCGTCGACCGCCACGCTCAAGCACGGCATCGAAAGCCTGCTCAAGCACTATGTGCCCGAAGTGACCGAAGTGCGCGCGGCCTGATCGGAACGGGACTCGTCGTGCCCCAGGCTGCCCCTTTTTCCCGCCGCCGCCTGGTGATCGATAGCGCCACGGAAAGCTGTTCGGTCGCCCTCTACGAAGACGACGCGCTGATCGCGGGCGAATGCCTGATGCTCGGCCGTGGCCATGCCGAACGGCTGGTGCCGATGATTGCCGCGCTGCCCGACAAGGGGCGCGCCGCCACGATCCTGGTCGACAGCGGGCCAGGTAGCTTTACCGGCATTCGCGTGGGGCTGGCCGCGGCGCGTGCCCTGGCGCTTGCCTGGAATGCGCATGTGCTGGGCTATCAGAGCCTGGAACTGGTGGCAGCCATGGCGCGCGCGCAGCAGGGCGGGCCGGCGCCGCAACCGGTCGACGTGGTGATGACCGGCGGCCACGGGGAATGGTTCTTCCGCCCGTTCGATGCGGCCGGCCGGCCCACCGCGCCGCTTGCCTCGCTGTCACCCGACCTGGCGCTGGCGCGACTGACCGCGCCGCTGGTGGCCGGCAGCCAGGCCGCTGCCTGCGCCGCCGCGCGGCCAGATGGGCACGCCCCCGTGCAGGTCTGCCCGCTGTGGCCCGATGCCCGCAGCGCCCATCTGCTCGATTCATCAGCCCTTACCGATGGCGCCGCGCCTGCCTATGGCCGCGCGCCGGACGCCCGGTTGCCGGGCGGCGCCTTGCCGGCGTGATGGAGCAGATCGAGGATCTCGACCGCATCATGGCCGTGATGACCACGGCCTTTCCGCCCGACTATGGCGAAGCCTGGAACCGCCGCCAGGTGGGCGACGCGCTGCTGATCGGGCGCACCCGCTATGGCCTGATCGGTGCCGATGGCGGCGAGCATCCCCAAGACCTCGCCTCGACTGCCGGGTTCTTCTTGTCGCGCAGTATATTCGACGAAGAAGAACTGCTGCTCTTCGCTGTTGCACCGCAATATCGGCGGCAGGGTCTGGGCGACTCGCTGCTGGCACGATTCATCGCCCAGGCGCGCAGTTTGGGCATGGGGCGGTTGTTTCTGGAGATGCGCGAAGGCAATCCTGCCGGGAACCTCTACCGCAAACACGGATTCCAACCCATTGGAATTAGGCCCGGTTACTATCGCAGCACCACTGGCGAAAGGATTGCGGCAATTAGCCAGGAACTTAAACTGTGATTTGAAATTCCGGCAAATCAGCTGTTTATGAAATTTCGGTCATTTTATCGAATACCGCATCTTCCCGCGGTTGTTTATCGAATATAAAAGCGTATAGACAACCAACGCTCCCGACAAAGCGGGATGTCGTCTAAAAACGTGTCGCACAGCAACATAGAACGAAAGCCGGATCGCAATGAGTGATATCGAAAACGATATGCGTGAAACCCTGATCACGCTGACGTCGGACATCGTGGCCGCCCACGTGAGCAACAACAGCGTTGCGGTGGGTGATCTTCCGGTGCTCATTTCCAATGTCTATTCGGCGCTCGCCGGGCTCAAGCCGTCTGAACCGGTCGCTGAACCCGCGCCCGAACCGGCAGTATCGATCCGCGCTTCGGTCAAGAATGACCACATCGTTTGCCTGGAAGACGGCAAGAAGCTCAAGATGCTCAAGCGCCATCTTGCCACCCGCTACAACATGACGCCCGAACAGTATCGCGCACGCTGGAACCTGCCGGCCGACTATCCGATGGTCGCCCCGGCCTATGCCGAAAAGCGCCGTGAACTGGCCAAGAAGATCGGCCTGGGCCGCAAGCCCGCCGCTGCCCCCGCCAAGCGCGGTCGCGGCAAGGCTGCCGCATCGGCCTGATCAGGCGCGCTGGCGCACAGGGAGCAATCCCGGCGCGCCGCACCTGCAATTCGGCCCGGCAGGCGCTATGCTTGCCGGGCCTTTGCATGCCCGATCGGCGTGATGCCGTGGGCCTTGGCCCGGTCATCCACAGCGCCGTAGCCTCCCCGTGGGGTTTCGCCGCGTCTGGCCGGTTAACAAGCCACGCCAATTCGCCTATATTGGGCACTGACCTTTCCAGAATGACGAGAACAGCGTGCACCGAGTGATCGATCTCGAAGCCCTTTGCGCCGAACGCGGCCTGCGGATTACCGACCAGCGCCGCGTGATTGCGCAAGTGCTGTCGGAAAGCAGCGACCACCCCGACGTGGAAAAGTTGCACGAACGCGCCGCCGCGCGCGACCCGCGCATCTCGATCGCCACGGTCTATCGCACCGTGCGCCTGTTCGAGGAGGCCGGCATCCTCGATCGCCACGATTTC
This sequence comes from Novosphingobium sp. GV079, assembly GCF_003058045.1. Classification (NCBI taxonomy): domain Bacteria; kingdom Pseudomonadati; phylum Pseudomonadota; class Alphaproteobacteria; order Sphingomonadales; family Sphingomonadaceae; genus Novosphingobium; species Novosphingobium sp. GV079. Next base: position 366,377 of record NZ_QBUE01000003.1, read on the forward strand.
GGCGATGGCCGCGCCCGCTATGAAGCCACGCCCGAAGCGCACCATGATCACCTGATCGACGTGGAAACCGGGCGGGTGATCGAATTCGTCGATCCCGAACTCGAACAGTTGCAGCGCCAGATTGCGGAAAAGCTGGGCTATCGCCTGGTCGATCACCGCATGGAACTCTACGGCGTCAAGCTCGGCCGGGAAAGCTGAGCAGCACCATGGTCCGCCAGCGCAGCGTCGGCCCCGAGCGCGATGCCCCGATCAGCCTGCTGGGCAAGTTCCGCGTGTTCTGGCGCGCGGTGGGCATTCTGCTCGCCCTGCTGATCTGCGTGCCGCTGCACTATGTGTGGCGCACGGTGCACTATGGCTCGCCGCTGCCGCGCGTGTTCCTTTATCTGGCGGCACGCCTGTGTGGCGCGCGCGTGCGAGTTCACGGCACGCCGCTGCGCCGCGATGTGTTCTACATCAGCAACCACCTGTCGTGGGTGGATATTCTGGCCCTTGGCGGCGCCAGCGGCACGGCCTTTGTGTCCAAGTCTGAAATCGGCCAGGCGCCGGTGGTGGGCTGGCTGTCCCGGCTCAACCGCACGGTCTTCGTCAGCCGCGAAGACCGGCTGGGCGTGGCCGACCAGATCAACCGCCTGCGCGAGGCATTGGCCGACAACTGGGCCATCACCGTCTTTCCCGAAGGCACCACCACCGACGGTCAGTCGCTGCTGCCGTTCAAGACATCGATGCTGCGCGTGCTGGAGCCGCCGCCACCGGGCGTGCTGGTGCAACCGGTCGTGCTCGATTACGGCGCCGTGGCGGAATGGATCGGCTGGATCGGCACCGAGGGCGGCATCGCCAATGCCTTGCGCATCCTGGCGCGGCGCGGGTCGTTCCGGCTCGACATCCACTTCCTCGATCCGTTCGATCCGCGCGATTGCCCCGGCCGCAAGGCCATCGCCGCGCAGGCCCGCAACCGCATCGTGCCGGCGATGGAACGCAACCTCGGCAAGCCGCTGCGCCCCTTCCACCTCGACGTGCCGCAAGTGGGCTATACCCGCAGCAAGGAAGACCGCGCCGCCTAGGGCGCTACTATCACGCGTACGTCCACGCTCACGCCGCCTTCGGGCAATGGCGCAAGCGTGACCTGCTGCACGATCAGGCCCTGCCCGCGCAGGGATTCCAGCCAGGCGAGCACTGCACCGCTCGATCCCTGGCCGACCAGCCGCACCGATGACCCCTGCGCCTCCGCCGGGGCGAGGCTGACCCCACCCTGGCCCGCCAATGCCACCAGGCGGCCAGGATCGATCTTGGCTGGCGCGCCCGCGCCGTCGTCCAGATCGGCAAGCTGGCGCAGCAGGTGCGCGCTGCGTTGCGCGGCTGCCTGATGCTGCGCGCGGGCCGCCTGCCAGGCCTGGGCCAGCGGTACCAGTACGCCCTGCGCCAGGGCGAGAGCCATGGCCAGGCCAACCGCCAGGCTAACCATGCCGCGTTCGCGCGCGGTCAGTGTGGAGAGCCACGCCTGCACCTGCGCCATCATGGCGCCCGCATCGTGATAGTGGCGACAATGCCGGCGCCATCGCGCACCGGTGCCGGTGGCTGGGCCAGGCGCCAGCCATCGCGCTGCAAGGCCAGCAGCACCGCATCGACCGGCGCGATCTCCCGCGCCGCGAGGGTGAACCGCAAGCTACCCTGCGCCGTGTGCTGCAGGCCGGCGAGGCGCACCCCCGGCGCTGCCCGCAGCGCCTGCCACAACGCAGCAGTGGGCGGCGCCCAGCCATCGGCTCCGGCCTGCGCCCGCAGGCGCGCCGCATTGACCGCCTGTTCTGCGCTGGCCAGATCGGTGACGGCGGGAAAGCGCGCGCGCACTTGTGCCACGCTGGCCGCCGCGATCCGCGCCGCATCCACGCGCCAACGCACGATCTGCGCCACGGGCACGGCCAGCGCCAGCACGCTGACGAGCACTGCCAGGCGCGCCAACCGGCGTACCGGCCAGGCGGCCTGCCCCGCCGCGCCACCCTGCATGTCGAGCCAGGGCGCCGCATGTGCCTGCAGCAAGCGCGGGCCGAGGTCTCGCTCTGCCCAATCCACCACCCGGGCGCCATCGGGCACGAGCGCCTGCCACAGCGGCGCTTCGGCAACAAAGGCCGCCTGGTCGGTACGCGCCAGCACCATTCCGCGCCCCAGGCTGGCGCGGTGGACCGTGCCCGCTGGCGGCGGCGGCAGCAGCAATCCGGCTGGCAGCAATGCATCGGCACTGCGGCCAATCAACGCTACAACCTGCGCCTGCCAAGCGGCCAGGGCCTGCTGCGCAACCAGCGTCGTCACGACCTGCCCATCGTCCCGGCCCGCCACCACCGTGCTGCCGGGCGCCAGGCCATGATCCTGCGCCGCCAGCCGCGCCACGGCCAAGGCCTGGTCGGCGGTGGCGGTTTCCTGCGCGGTCAGGGCCAGCACGGGTGCCTGCGCGGCGGGAACCAGCGCGGTGATGCGGCCGCGCCAGCCCGCCAGGTCTTGCCCAGGCGGCAAGGCATCGATACGCCCATCGCCCACGCACCATGCGGCAACCGGCGGCCCGCCGGTTTCGGCCAGCAACAGGATCAGGCCGTGATCCGGCACCTCAGCCGCCCTGCCCCTGCGCCACGATATCGGCATTGGCGCCACTGCCGCCGGGCTGCCCATCGGCACCCAGCGACATAAGCGCAAACGGCGCGCCATCGCGGCCAGGCACACGATAGAGATAGGGCCGGCCCCAGGGGTCATTGGGCAAGCGCTGGATATAGCCCCCCTTGCGCCAGGTTTCCGGCACGGCAAGATCGGGCGGCGCCTCACGCAGCGCAGCCAGCCCCTGCGCCTGGCTGGGATAGCTGCCCTGGTCCAGCCGGAACATCTCCAGCGCCTGCTCCAGCGTGGCGATATCGCTTTGCGCCTTCACCGCCATGGCGCGATCCTGGCTGGGCATCACGTTGATCAGCACGACCGTAGTCAGCAGGCCCAGGATGAAGATCACCACCATCAATTCCACCAGGCTGAACCCGTTGGGCGCGGGGCGACGGGGGTGAGCATGCACGACAGCCATGGGTCAATTTCCAACAAGGGTTTGCAATTGCAGGATCGGCAGCAGGATCGCGAGGATGATCAGCGCGACGATCGCGCCCATCACCACAATGATCGCTGGCTCCAGCAGAGCGAGCGCGGTGGCCGCCGTGGCCTCGAACGCGCGATCCAGCGCTTCGGCCGCGCTTTCCAGCAGGGGGCCAAGCTGGCCCGATGCCTCGCCACTAGCAGCCATGGCTATGAGCAGCGGCGGAAACAGCCCGGCCTGGCTGAGCCCTGCGGCGAGCGAGCCGCCCTCGCGCACGCCTTGCGCCACCTGTGCCAGGGCACGGGCGTGGCTGTGATTGGCCGCCGTACGCGCAGACAGGCGCAAGCCTTCGAGCAGCGGCAGGCGCGCCGCGATCATCGTCGCCAGCGTGCGCGCCAAGGCAGCGGCCTGAGCATCGCGCCACAGCGGCCCGAGCACGGGCAGGCGCAACAGCGCATGATCCACCCGCGCGCGAAACGGCAGCCATGCCAGCGCGCGGACAAACGCCAGCCCGCCCAGCACGATCGCCAGCAGCATGGCCCAGCCCCAGGTGGCGAGAAAGCCCGACACCGCGATGACCGCGCGCGTCAGCCATGGCAGTTGCCGGCTGGCCGCGTCGAACTGCTCCACCACGCGCGGCACCACGGCTACCATCAGGCCGGTAACCACCGCCACGGCCACCGCTGCCAACGCCAGGGGATAGGCCAGCGCACCCGCCAGGCGCGCGCGCACCTGCGCCTGCCGCTCGGCCAGATCGGCCAGGCGCGTGGCGATCTGCGGCAGGCGGCCAGCGCTTTCCCCCGCGCCGATCATCGCGCGATAGACCGGCGGAAACGCGCGCGGCGCGCGGCCCATCGCCTCGGCCAGGCCCAGCCCCTCGCACACTCCGGCGTGGACTGCGCCGATCACCGCACCTTCCCGCGTGGCGCCGGCCTGGCGCAGCATGGTGCGCAGCGCCTCTTCCACCGGGCTGACAGCCACGAGCGCAGCCAGTTGCCGAGTGAGCAGCGCGCGCCGGGCCAGGCCCAGCCGCAGCCGGGCAACCGGCCGCACGTCGCGCGGTTGTGCAGGATCGACGCGCAGCACATGCCAGCCGCGCGCCGCCAGGTTCTGCCGCGCCGCCGCCGGATCGGGCGCGGCCAGGCGGCCCTGCCGCTCGCGCCCCTTGCGATCGAGCGCGCGATAGATGAACGCCGTGCGGCTCATCCCTGGTCCTGCCGCAGGATGCGCGCTGCCTCTGCCGCGCCAACCATGCCGGCCAGGACCAAGGCCCGCGCCGCATCGGCCAGGCGCGGGTTGGTCGCAAAGGCATGGGCAACAAGCGCGTCCTCGCCGGCGTCATCGTGAATCAGGCGGCGCAGGCTGTCATCAGCCCACAGCGCCTCGAACACGCCGACGCGGCCTTGGTGCCCGCTGTCGCCACAAGCCGCGCAGCCCGGGGTATCGCTGACCATGGTGCCGATGGCCAGGCCCAGCGCCGCAGCCAGGTGCGGTGCGACCGGTGCCGGGGCGCGGCATTGCGGGCATAGCCGCCGCACCAGCCGCTGCGCCAGCACAGCGCGCAATGTGGCGGCCAGCAGGAACGGTTCCGCCCCCATGTCGCGCAGGCGGGTGACCGCGCCAACCGCATCGTTGGTATGCACCGTTGCCAGCACGAGATGGCCGGTCAACGCCGCCTGCACGGCGATCTGCGCGGTTTCGGCATCGCGAATTTCGCCGACCATCACCACATCCGGGTCTTGCCGCAAGATCGCGCGCAACCCGGCCGCGAACGTGAGGCCCAGGCGCGGATTGACCTGGGTTTGCCCCACGCCATCGACGGCATATTCCACCGGGTCTTCGACCGTGAGGATATTGCGTGCGCCATCGCGCAGCAGGCCAAGCGCGGCATAGAGCGTGGTGGTCTTGCCCGAACCGGTTGGGCCGGTGACCAGCACAATGCCATTAGGCTGGGTCAACGCCCGGCGCAGCACGGCATCGGCCGCCGCGTCCAGCCCCAGCGCCGCCAGATCGATGCCGGCGCGCGCCTTGTCGAGCAGGCGCAGCACGACCCGCTCCCCCGCGCGCGAAGGCAGTGTGGACACGCGCACGTCAACCAGCCTACCGGCGAGATCGAGCGCCATGCGCCCGTCCTGCGGCAGGCGCCGTTCGGCGATGTCGAGCCGCGCCATGACCTTGATGCGGCTGGCGAGAAGCGGCGCGACATGCGCGGGCAGGCGCAGCATTTCGGCGAGTTGCCCATCACGGCGCAGGCGCACGACCAGCGCCTGTTCATAGGGTTCCAGATGGATATCCGATGCGCCCTGGCGTAGCCCTTCGGCCAGCAGGCCATTGATCAGGCGAATTACCGGGGCATCGTCGGTGCTGCCCAACAGGTCTTCGGCGCTGGGCAGATCGAGTGCCGGCAGCGCGGCATCGTCGCGGGCCAGGGCATCGGCGGCGGCCATGGCGCCATCGGCATAGACCTGCGCCAGCAGCGCCTCGAACGCTGGGTGTGGCACGCGGCGCCAGCTGGCGATCGGCCCACCCAGCCGCCGCACATCGAGCAGGGCCAATGCGCTAGCCCCTTCGCGCAGGACCACGGCCAGACCGCCTGGCTCACGCCCTTCCACCAGCAGGCCCATGGTGCGCGCTGCCGCGTAATCAGGGCGCCAGGTGGCGCTGTCTTGCTTCGGCGTCATGGCTGCGCCCCGGTTGGGACTGCGGCCGGATCGGGCGGACGGATCACCGTGTCGCTGGCCCCGCTTGCTGCCGGCCGTGCCGTTCCCAGGTAATCGCGGACCAGTTCATCGATCGACGGTTCCTGCCCCGGGGCATAGGCCACCTGCGCGCCGCGCACGGCATCCATGCGCCGCGCCGTCAGCGCCGCGCGCCCTGCCCCGTCGCGCAGGATGGTGGGGCGAATGAACACCATCAGGTTGGTTTTCACATGGCTTTTGCTGCGCGAGCGGAACAGTTCGCCCAGTAGTGGCACGTCGCCCAGCAGCGGCACCTTTTCCAGGGTGCGCCGCTCGGCATCGTCGAGCAGGCCGCCCAGCGCGATGATCTCGCCATCCCCAACCGTCACCGTGGTGCGGATTTCGCGCTTGTTGACCACCAGTTCGCTGTTGCTGGACGAGACCGGCCCGGCCACCGAACTGACCTGCTGCCGCAGATCGAGCCGCACGGCATTGCCCGCGTTGATCTGCGGCGTCACGTCCAGCTCTATCCCCACGTTCTGGCGCTGGATCGTGCGGAATGCGCCGGCCAGCGAATTGGACAGCGCCTCGCCGGTGGCCACCGGGATTTCCTTGCCAAACAGGATGGAGGCCGGGACGTTGTTGTTGGTGACGATATGCGGGGTGGACAGCACGTTGGACTTGCTGTCTGCCCGCACCGCATCGATCAGGGTGCCGAAAAAACCCGATCCGCCCAGGCTGGTGGCCCAACCGGCAATGCCGCCGCGCGCGGCAAGCGCGGCCTGCGCGGCATTCTGCCGCAAGAGATCGGCGGTGCCGCCCGACGTGCTGGTGGTGACGGTGGCGCCGTTGATCACCGTGGTCGTCTGATCCAGCCGATCGGCATAAACACCGCCAGCCAGATCGAGGATATTGGCCGCGCCATTGGAAAAGCTGGTGACGGCAAAGGGCGCATGCTTGCCGCCGACAAGCAGTTGCACACCCAGTTTTTGCGCCACATCGTCAGACACTTCGACGATGATCGCCTCGACCAGCACCTGCTGCTGCGGCAGATCGAGGGCATGGACCAGATCGGCCAGGCGCCGCTGTTCATCGGCCGGGGCGGCAATGATCACGGCATTGGCGCCGGGATAGCGGGTGATCGTGGCGGTGCCGCGCCCGCCATCGAGGCGGATGGGGCCATTGCCCAGGCCGCTGGTGGTGCCGCCAGAGGGATTAACCGCCGCACCCGCCTCCTGGCCCGGCGCCGTCGCGCTGCCCGCAACGCCGCCCGACGCGCCGCTGCCCATGTTGCCCAGCGATACTGGCGCGGCCGATCCGGCGCTGGCCTCTCCGCCGCTGCCGCCCACCAGCCGTTCGAGCACGGGCACGAGCAGCGCGGCATCGGCATGGTCGAGCCAGATCACGCGGATCGCCCCGCCCTGCCCGGCGCGCGCATCCAGCCGCCGCGCCACATCGGCCAGCCGCGCCAGGGTAGCGGGGTCACCGCGCAGCACCACGGCATTGGCGCTGTCCACGGCCACGACGCTCGCCGCGCTGCGCCCGCCTTCGCCCGCAGCCACCAGTTGGGCCAGGGCGCTTGCCACCTCACGCGCGCCGGCATGGGCCAGATCGAGCGTCAGCACGGTGGCCCGGTCCTGGTCGATCTGGCGTACCAAGGCGCGAATGCGAGCGAGGTTGTCGGCATAATCGACCACGACCAGCGAATTGGCCGCCTTGTTGGCCGTGAGCGCGCCATCCTTGCTGACCAGCGGGCGCAGCGTGTCGAGTGCCTGGACCGCATCGGCAGCGCGCAGGCGCACGATTTCGGTGACCATCTGGTTGCGCGCCGCCATGCCGCGCCCGGCGGGTGCGGCGGTGGGCTGGCTGGCTGCGCCCTCCACCGGCTGGATCCGAAAGGCGCCGTTGCCGGTGGGCACGGCAACCAGGCCGTTGGCACGCAGCGTGGCCAAAAACACCTCGAAATATTCGCTGGCGCTCAAGGCCCGCTCGCTCGCCACGCTGACTTTGCCGGCAACCCGCGCGTCGACGATGAACGTGCGCCCGGTCACTTCGGCGGCGTCGGCGATGAAGGCGCGCATATCCGCCTCGCGCACGTTGAGGCGATACTGCGCCTGCGCTGCCAGCGGCCAGGCCAGCGCAAGCGCCAGTGCGGCGAGCCGGGCCAAGCCCTCACACTTCAAAAGCCGCCCCATCATTGTCCCCCGCCGGCCGGGCCAAGCGAGAGCGCCAGATCGTGCCCGGCGCGGCGCACCGTTACCGCAACGGCCTGACCGGCCGCCAGCATGGCCTCGATCTGCCGGGCATCGCGTGCGTCGCGCACGGGCTTGCCGCGCAGCGCCACGATCCGGTCTCCCGGCAAAAGGCCCAGGGACTGCGCCTCGCCCACTGCGCCAGACGCTACCAAACCTGGCGCGCCGTGCGCGGCATCGGCAAGGCGGAAGTGGGGCGCCGGCGGCTTGCCGCCGGTGCTGTCAGCCGGCCGGCCATCCTGCCCCGCGACGCGCAGCACCAGCGTGCCCCCGGCGCGCTGCAGCACCACATGATCGAATGCCACCTGCACCAGCCGCACGCCAGGCGCGATGTCCGCCCCCTGCGGCACCGCGCGCTGCACCCCGTCGGCGCCGGCCAGGATCGCGCCGCCGCCCTGCCCATCGGCCGTGGATCGCGTGCCGAGCAGAGTGAACGGCAGCGCAGCACCCGCCGCACCGCCCCCGCCACCGCCATCTGGCACATCGCGCGCAAATGGATCGAATTGGGCAAAAAGCGCGGCGCGCGCCGGGGCATCGAGCACCACCAGGCCGGCGCTGTCGCCCGTCGTCGCCGGCGTGAGCGGCGCCAAGAGTACCCAGCCGAGCATGGCAAGCAGCGCCGCCACACTGCCCAGGAGCGCCACTTCGGCAACAAGCGCGGCCAGCGGTAGTCTGCCAAAGCGCGGTGAGGCTATGCGCCAGCGCCAGTCTCGCCAGCGCCACAAGGCCTGCCCCGCCAACGATGCCGATCCCGCCATGCCCTGCGCCTGCTTGCCCATTGTCTGCCCCACCCATTGCCGCAGCCAGGGTAAGCCACAGGCCCGCGCGCAGGATGCGCGAAAGGCTCGATTTCGGTAGCTCTAGCCGCTAGGCCAAGGGCATGCCCGCCTGGTTTCCATCTTCCTGGCACCGCGCCCTGCTGCGGCTGGCCCATCGGCTGCGCGTGGCCTGGTGGCGCTGGCGCCGCGTGCCGGTGCCCGGCTGCATGGTGGTGGCACGCGATGCGCAAGGCCGCGTGCTGCTGGTGCGGCACAGCTATCACCACAGCCATGCCTGGATGCTGCCCGGCGGAGGCCTGGCGCGCGGGGAAAGCCCGGTGGCAACCGCCGCGCGTGAACTGGCCGAGGAAACCGGCTGCACGCTGCACGATGCGGTGCATTTTACCGATCACCTGCGCGATCGCGGCGGCTGGCTCAACCAGATCGCCCTGGTGGCGGGAACCGCGCTGGGCAGTCCGCGCGCCGATGGACGCGAGCTACTGGAGGCAACGTTCTTTCCGATTGAAGCGCTGCCCGAGACCACCAGCCCCGCCACGCGCGAGATGATCGCCTTGTGGCAGGATTACGCGCGCCAGCAGCAGCAATAGGCGTCAAAAAGGGAGCTGCGCCTGCCCCGGCGGCGCGGCAACAGCGGCTGGCTGGCCCGGCTCTTCCAGTGCCGAGAGCGTTACCCCCATCAGCCGCACCGGCTGTGGCAGCGGCAAGACCTGGTCGAGCAGGCCGCGCGCCACATCGGCCAGTGCATCGCGGCTCGCCACAGGGGTTGCCAGCGAACGGGCACGGCTCATCGCCGTAAAGTCCTTGAACTTCAGCTTGAGCGTCACGGTGCGGCCGGTCACGTCGGCCCGTGCCACGCGATCCCACGCCAGGTCGATGATCGTTTCCAGCGTTTCACGCAGGACTGGGCCCGACGACAGGTCACGATCGAACGTGCGCTCTGCCCCCACAGACTTGCGCGGCCGATCGGCGGTCACCGCGCGCAGATCAATCCCCCGCGCGGCGCGATAGAGATAATCGGCCTGGGCACCAAAATGCTGGCGCAAGGTGGCCAGGCTTTGCGCGCGCAGGTCTGCTCCGGTGGCAATGCCCAGCGCCGCCATCTTTTCCGCGCCGCGCGGCCCCACCCCATGAAACCGGGCTACCGGCAGGCCGGCGACGAAGGCCGCCCCCTCACCCGGGCGGATCACGCACAGGCCATCGGGCTTGTTCTGGTCACTCGCCAGCTTGGCCAGGAACTTGTTGTAGGACACCCCGGCGCTGGCGGTCAGCCCGGTCTGCGCGCGGATGCGCTGGCGAATGAGTTCGGCGATACGCGTCGCCGATCCGATCCCGCGCAAGTCACGCGTGACATCGAGATAGGCCTCGTCGAGCGACAGCGGCTCCACATCAGGGGTGTAATCCAGAAAGATCGCGCGAATCTGTTGCGACACCGTGCGATAGACATCGAAGCGCGGCCGGCGGAAGATCAGATCAGGGCACAGCTGCACCGCGCGTGCCGAGGGCATGGCCGAACGCACGCCGAACTTGCGCGCCTCATAGCTGGCCGCGGCCACCACCCCGCGCGCGGCATTGCCGCCCACGGCCACAGGCTTGCCGCGCAGCTCGGGCGCGTCGCGCTGCTCCACGCTGGCATAGAAGGCATCCATGTCGACATGGATGATCTTGCGCAGGCCCGGCGCCTCATCGGCATCGGGCACGGGAAAAGGGGGCGAAGGCGGGGATTCGGACATCGGCATGAATGCGGCGTCCGTCATGCCACAAACAACGGTCAAGGGCTGCAACAAAACCTTGGATTGCCGCGCCCTGCCTGCCATAGGATCGTTATGCAACCTGACTATCCAGCCCGACGGCGCCCGATCAAGGCGCTGGGTGGGCGCGAATTCATTGCCATGATGGCGCTGCTCATGGCGCTTCAGGCGCTGGCCATCGATGCCATGCTGCCTGGGCTCGGGCAGATCGCCGCAGACCTGGGCGTCAGCGATCCCAATCGCCGCCAGCTGGTGGTGGGGATATTCCTGGTTTCGGCCGGCGTGGGCGCGCTGGTGCCTGGCGCGCTGGCCGATCGCCACGGCCGGCGCCCGGTGCTGCTGGTCACGATCGTGCTCTATGTCGCGCTGGCCCTGGGCTGCGCCATGGCGCCTGATTTCGATACCCTGCTGGTGCTGCGCGCACTGCATGCGGTGTCGAGTGCCGGTGTGGCGGTGCTGCCGGCCGCGATCGTGCGCGATCGTTTTGCCGGAGACCAGATGGCACGCACCCTCTCGACCGTCTCCACCGTGTTCATGGTCGTGCCGATGCTGGCGCCCAGTGTGGGGCAATTCGTGCTGCTGTTTGCCGGCTGGCGCTGGATCTTCGGGGTGCTGGCGGTGCTGGCAACGATCATGGGCGTGTGGGTGTTCATGCGCCTGCCCGAAACGCTCGACCCGGCCAACCGCCAGCCGATCATGCCGATGACCATCGCGCGCAACATGGCCCATTCGGCGATCGAGCGGTCTTCGGCCGGCTATGTCCTGGGGGCAGCGCTCGTGTTCGGGGCGATGTTCGGATACATCAACTGCTCGCAGCAGCTGGTGGCCGAACACTTTGGCGCGGGGCACTATTTCCCGCTGATCTTTGGCGCCACGGCGCTGTCGCTATCGTTCTCCAATTTCTTCAACGCCCGCATCGTCGAACGTTTTGGCGCGCGGCGCGTGTCGCAGACGGCGCTGCTGGCGTGCATCTGCCTCAGCCTGTTGCAGGTGCATTTCGCCTTCAGCCCGCACCAGACGCTGCTGCGCTTCATGCCGGTGATGGCCGCCAACATTTGCGCGATGGGCTTTATCGGCGCCAATTTCAGCTCGATCGCGCTGCAGCCCTTTGCCCGCACCGCAGGCGCGGCCAGTTCGATGCAGATGTTCATGCGCACGCTGATCGGCTCGCTGATCGGCATCGCGATCGGCCAGGTCTATGACGGCACGGCGCGGCCCCTGTCGCTGGCATTCGTCACCTGCGGGCTGCTATCGCTGTGCCTCGTGCTCTATTCCGAGCGCGGCCGCCTGTTCCGCCGCCTGATTCCGCCGGGCGGGGAGCGGGTGCTGGTGGACGTGCATTGATCGCCTGTCAGGCCACGGCACGGCCGATGGCAGCCAGCGCCACGCCGGCGCGTTCGGGCCGGGCGAAGTGATAGCCCTGCATCAGGCGGATGCCGAGCGCACGGGCCGTAGCGACCTGCGCTTCATCCTCCACGCCTTCGATCATGCACTCGATGCCCAGTTGCCAGGCAAACGAGACGATCGTGCCCACGATCGCCCGCGCGCCCGGATCGCTGGACAGCGCGGCGGCCAGCCCGCGATCGATCTTGACCATGTCGAGCGGCAGATCGCGCAATTGCGACAGGCTTGACCAGCCCGCCCCGAAATCATCGAGCGCGAGGCGGAAACCCGCCGCCCGGAATGCCTCGAGCTGGGCGTGGGCGCGGCGCGGATCGGCGATCAGCGCCGCTTCGGTCACTTCCAGCATGAAGCGCGCCGGGTCGGCGCCGGCATCGCGCACCAGCCGGGCAAGGGAGTCGACCGCGCCCTCGCGCGTCACATCGCGCGGGGTCAGGTTGATCGCCACCGTCAGCCCCTGGCGCCAGGCATCGCATTCCGCCAGCGTCCGGCCCATCACCGCCTGGGTCAGTTCGCCGGTGCGGCCGGTCGCCGCGGCCAGATCGATGAACTCGCCCGGTGCCAGCCAGGTCTGCCCATCGGGCGACCAGCGGGCAAAGGCCTCGAACCCGACGACCGCCAGGCTGTCGACATCATAATAGGGCTGGTAGAGCAGGCGCAGCCGATCATCCAACAGGCAATCGTTGAACTGGCGAGTCATCGCGCTGCGCTGCTGCAGGGCGGTTTCGTCGTCCGGGCCGAACAGCACGATGGCACCCTCGCCCCGCTTCTTGGCCTTGTAGAGCGCGGCGTCGGCGCGTTCCAGGCAGGCGCCCACGCTAGGCCCGCGCACGCGATGAAGGCCGGTGGAAGCGTGCAGGCGCAGGCTGACTCCGTTGTGAAGCACCGGCGCGCGCACCGACTGCGCCAGGTCTTGCGCGGCAGCGGTAACGCCGGTGGCATCGAGCCGGCCATCAAACAGGATCGCGAATTCATCGCCGCCCAAGCGCCCATGCGCGAGGACGCCGGAAATCGCACCGATGCGCGTGGCCACCGCGCGCAGCACATCGTCACCGGCGGCATGGCCATAGGTGTCGTTGACGTGCTTGAACCCGTCGAGATCGAGCAGGGCCAGCCACGGGGCCGCCAATTCATGCCGGCCCACATCCTGATCCAACCGCGCCAGGATTGCCCGGCGATTGAGCGCCCCGGTCAAGGCATCGCGCGAGGCCTGTTCGAAATTCCTTTCCGCCAGCCGCGCCGCCAGGCGTTCGCGCCGCGCCAATTGCTGGCGTGACAGTTCCAGCCGCACGAAATCGGCATGGAAGCCAAATGTCATGGCCAGCACGGTGAGATTGGCCATGACCAGCAGCAGGACCACCGGCCACAGGTGCGTGCCATCCACCACGAGATAGACGGTGCAAGCCGGCACGGTGGAGGCAAAGACCAGCCGCAGCGCCGCCGCTGGAGCATGCGCCAGCCCGAGCACCCCTGCCACGGAAATTACCGAGAGCAAGACGCAGAGCAATGCGCGCTGCGCCTCGCCGCCGACACAATAGAGATAGAGGGCCCACAGCACCGCAAACAGCACCGAAAGGCCCACGCTGGTTGGCAGCGCATCGAGATCCTTGCGCCGCAGCGCCAGGGGCCGGCGCTCCACTTGCACAGGCAGCCAGTGCCAGCCGCGCTCTGCCACGAACACCATCATGACAACGCCCGGCACCAGCACCGGCCACGGCACGGTGCCGGCCACCCGCATGATCACCAGCCCGACCGCCAGCAACGCCAGCAACGACAGCAGCGGCAGGCGGCGGGAGAGATTGTGCGTATAGGCCGCGACCATCGCCTCGCCGCGGTAAGCGCGCCGGTGGGCCCCATCCATGATCGCGCCCAGCAGGGCCCCTATCACCCGGCTGCGGGCGCGCAGGCGCGGACGCAGCGGCAAGGATTCGGCCGCGATGGCAGCGACCATCCCAACCTGTTCCGCCTGAGGGTTTCCACTAAGGGGTTCCATCTCGCGGGCATAGGACCCAGGCGGTTAACAGGTGGTATGCGTCGGCGTTTCCACGGTTTGTTACAGCAGGTTGTCTGCCAACGCTGTCACGCCGGGATCGCGCGGATTCAGGTCTCCGCCAGGGCCGCAACCAGGGCCTTGACCTTTTTTTGGCGCCACTGCGGCAAGGGAGCGACCAGCCAATAGCCACGCCGGCTGTTCTCCACCTCGCCCAGGGCGACGACGCGGCCGGTCGAGAGGGCATATTCGGCCAGGAGCAGCGGCACGCGCGCCTTGCCCAGGCCCGCCGCAGCGGCGCTGATCGCAGTGCCGGCGTCGCCCACGGAAAACGCCACTTCGCGCCCCTCACCCGCTGGCACCGGATCACCGGGCCAGCCGATCCAGGCGCCATCGCCGTTTTCGCCGCTCACCTCGGCAAAGCCGGGCGCGGCGACGATCACGGTTTGCGGCGCGCCGAGCGGAATGCCTTCGAGTTCGCCCGGCCCTTCGGCCCAGCGCACGGCCAGATCGAGATTGGCCTCGGTAAAATCGATATCGCCATCGCCGCCGACCAGCGAAAAGCGCAATGCCGGGTTTTCGGCACGAAACGCGGCCAGCCGCTGGCTGAACCAGGCGGCAAAGAAATCACGCGGGCAGGCAATGGTATAGACGTGGCTGGATTGCCCCGCCTGCATCGCCTGCACGCCTTCTTCAAAGCGCAGGAAGCCCTCGCGGATGGCATCGAGGCCGGCCGCAGCCTCGTCGGTCAGTTCCAGCCCCTTGGATGTGCGGCGAAACAGCACGACGCCGAGCAGGTCTTCCAGCGCGCGGATCTGCTGGCCCACGGCGGCGGGCGTCACCGCCAACTCGTCGGCCGCGCGGGTGAACGACAAGTGGCGTGCGGCCGCGTCGAGCACGCGCAGCCCGTTGAGCGGGAGATGGGTCCGCTTCATTGGTGGTATCGCCCTTCGCTTGGCGGTCAGTTGGCCGTGGCCGGGGCGGCCAGCGGAAAGAACGGAATGGCCACGTCGAACACGCTGCCATCGTCACGGCGCATGGTATAGTGCCCCTCCATGCTGCCGGTGGGCGTGCCGAGCGGGCAGCCCGAGACATAGTCATGCGCCTGGCCCGGCAGCAGGCGGGGCTGTTCGCCCACCACGCCTTCGCCATCGACAAAGCTGACATGGCCGCGCCCATCGGTGATGCGCCAATGCCGGGTGATCAACTGGGCCGGCTCGGCCGAATCGTTCTCGATGCGGATGTGATAGACCCAGAACCACTTGCCGGCCGCCACGCGCGATTGCTCCGGCAGAAAATTGACCGCCACCCGGACGGTCATTCCCTGCGTGATCGCGGCATGCTGGAATAGCTGCTTCATCCTTGGCAACCTAACGCACTTGCGCCTTTGTTCCAATGCCCGAAATGGACTTTCCCGGCAGGACGCTTGCCCTGGGCGACGCCACGCGGCACAGGCAGGCAGGTGATGGATGACGCAACGCCGCCTTCGCTTCCCGATGCCGGGCCAGTGCCGCAGATCGTCTGCGCGGTGCTGGCGCATGGCGAAACCGGCGCGGTGGTGCGCCTGCTGGGCAGCGAGACGGGCCTGGTCGCAGCCTATGTTGCCGGCGCGCGGGGCCGCACGCTGCGGCCCGTGCTGATCCCGGGCAACCTGGTGGCGGCAGACCTGGTGCGGCGCAGCGAAAGCCGCCTGCCCACCGCGCGGGTGGAACTGGTCACCAGCCGTGGCCCCTGGCTGGGCGAACCGCTGGCCAGCGCCGGCATCGCCTGGGCCTGCGCGCTGACCGCCGCCGCCCTGCCCGAAGGCCTGCCCCTGCCCGCGATCCACGGCGCATTGGCCGCGCTGCTCGATGCCATCTGCCTGGCGCCGTCGGCGCGCGGTTGGGCGCGGGCGCTGGCCGGCTATGAAGCGCTGCTGCTGCGCGAGGCGGGCCATGGCCTGGCCCCGGCGCGCGCCGCCACGGGCGATTGGCCCGGCCTGCTCGCCCTGCTCGATGCCCAGGGGCCGGCGATCGCAAGCCAACTGCTTGCCGAACGGCGGCGCGATGTTATGGCGGCCCGCGCGATTCTGCTCGACAGGCTGAAGCGCATCGGATCGGATTGAAAAGGCCTATACCATGAAAATTGCGGTTTTGCCCGGTGACGGCATCGGCCCCGAAGTGACGCGTGAAGCGGTCCGCGTGATCGAGGCGCTCGACCTTGGCATCGCGATGGACGAAGCGCTGGTGGGCGGCTGCGCCTACAAGGCCAAGGGCCACCCGCTGCCGGCCGAAACGCTCGACCTGGCGCGCGCGTCCGACGCCATCCTGTTTGGCGCGGTGGGCGATCCCGATTGCGACGCGCTGGAACGCCACCTGCGCCCCGAACAGGCGATCCTGGGCCTGCGCAAGGAACTGACCCTGTTTGCCAACCTGCGCCCGGCCAAGGTCTTTGCCGGCCTGGAAAGCCATTCGGCGCTACGCCCGGAAGTGGCCGGCGCGATCGACCTGCTGATCGTGCGGGAATTGAACGGCGACGTCTATTTTGGCGAAAAGGGTTTTCGCCAGAACGCCAAGGGCGAGCGCGAAGGCTATGACATCATGTCGTACAGCGAAAGCGAAGTGCGCCGCATCGCCCACGTCGCGTTCCGCGCGGCCATGGGCCGGGGCAAGCGCCTGTGTTCGGTGGACAAGGCCAACGTGCTGGAAACCTCGCAGCTGTGGCGCGACGTGATCGTGGATGTGGCCAAGGACTATCCGCAGGTCGAACTCGAACACATGTATGTCGACAACGCGGCGATGCAGCTGGTGCGCGCGCCCGGCAAGTTCGACGTGGTCGTTACCGGCAACCTCTTTGGCGATATCCTGTCTGACCAGGCGAGCATGTGCGTGGGGTCGATCGGCCTGCTCGCCTCGGCCTCGCTGGGCGAGCGTCAGACCGCGCACGGTACGTTCGGCCTCTACGAGCCGATCCACGGTTCGGCACCCGATATCGCCGGCAAGGGGCTGGCCAACCCGATGGCGACGATCCTGTCGGCCGCCATGCTGCTGCGCCATTCGCTGGGCTTGGCCCAGGCAGCAGACCGGATCGAGGCGGCCGTGGCAGCCGTGCTGGCCGATGGCGTGCTGGGCGGAGACCTGGGCGGAACGGCCGGGACTGCGGAAATTGGTGACGCGGTGCTCGCAAAGCTGTAAGCGCGCGCCCCATGTTGCAACTGGCAGTCATTCTCCCGACCTACAACGAGAGCAAGAACATTGCCTCGATGGTCGAACGGCTCGACAAGGCGCTTGCCGGCATCGCCTGGGAAGCGATCTTCGTTGATGATAACAGCCCCGATGGCACCGCCAATGTGGCGCGGGCCATCGGCCGCACCGATCCGCGCATCCGGGTGATCGAACGGATCGGGCGCCGGGGCCTGGCCTCTGCCGCGATCGAGGGGATGTGCGCCAGCGCCGCCCCCATCGTCGCGGTGATGGACAGCGACCATCAGCACGATCCGGCGCTGCTGCCGCAGATGCTGGCAGCGATCACCAGCGGCGAATGCGATGTGGCCTATGCCTCGCGCTTTGCCGAAGGCGCCAGCACCGAAGCCTGGGGCCGGCCCGACCGGGTCAAGGCATCCGGCTTGGCCAATGCCATCGCCCGCAAGGTGACGGGCGTGCAGTTGTCTGACCCGATGAGCGGGTTCTTCATGCTGCCGGCCGCCACCCTGCGCGCCGATGCGCATCGCCTGTCGGGCGTGGGCTTCAAGATCCTGCTCGACATTCTCGCCACGGTTGACGCGCCGTTGCGGGTAAAGGAATTTCCGCTGAACTTCGCCGCACGGGCCGAAGGCGAATCGAAACTGGATCGGACCGTAGTGTTTGAATTTCTCATCGGCCTTTACGACAAGTGGCTTGGCCGCATCATTCCCACCCGCTTTGCCTTGTTCGGCACGGTGGGGGCGCTGGGTGCGCTAGTCCACCTGGCCGTGCTCTATGTGGTGCTACACCTGTTCGGCCGGGAATTGGCGCTGAGCCACTATCCCAAGGAAACCGCGTTCATCGTTGGCCAGACCCTGGCGGCGATCACGGCGATGACCTTCAATTTCGTGCTCAACAACGAACTCACCTATGCCGACAAGCGCCTGCGCGGCTTCTTCCCGCTGGCGCGCGGCTGGCTCAAGTTTGCCGCGACCTGCGCGTTCGGCATGCTCGCCAATATCGGCGTATCCACCGCCCTTGTGCGCGTGGGCTTCCACCCGATCTCGGCCGCGCTGGTCGGCATCGTGCTGGCATCGGTGTGGAACTTCGCGCTGTCGAACAAGTTCGTCTGGGGCAAGTATGGCTGATGAAACCGGTGCCCGTGTGCTGCCCCGCTTGCAGATTGCGATCGTGGCGGCAACGGGCATCTGGACCATCTATTGCCTGCTGACTTCACCCTATCCCTATTATGCGCCGCTGCAGAATGGCCCGACACTGGCCATTCTGGGCGGCGTTTTCATGTGGGCGTGGCGACGCCCGCAGCCGACATCGGCCCTGGCGTGCCTTTGCGGCTTTCTCGCGCTGCATGCACTGGGCGGCAAATACATCTATTCCTACGTGCCCTATGAACACTGGGCGCAGGGTCTGGGCCTGCCTAGCCCCAACCACCTGCTCGGCCTGCCGCGCAATTCCTATGATCGGCTGGTGCACTTTTCGTTCGGCCTGCTGATGGTCCACCCCATTCGCCAGGCGCTGATGCGGCAAGGCGGCGTTGGGCCGCGCCTGTCGCTCTATGTCGCGGTGGAGTTTGTGATGGCCGGAAGCTGCCTTTACGAGATTTTCGAATGGCTGCTCACCGTGTTCCTCGCTGGCCAGGACGCCGACGCCTATAACGGGCAGCAGGGCGATCTGTGGGACTCGCAAAAGGACATGGCCTGCGCCTGCGTGGGGGCGATTGTGGCGGCCGCGCTCATCGCCGCGCGGCGCCTGGCATCGAAGCCCCGTGCCGTCAGGACACAACGCCCATCATGACTTCCACACCGGCAGCCAGGTGAACAGCCGGAACGACTTGACGCCGGGCAGTGGCAGGGCGGCCAGGATCGGGAAGAAATAGACGAAGCCGACCAGCGTCAGCGCCACGCTGGCCCAGGTCGGCCAGCGCAATCCGCGCCGCCACAACTGCGCCAGCACCAGGGCGAGAGCGGCATCGAGGAACACCGCGGCGAGCTGGTAGTGGTAATAGAACTGCACCGGCTTGCCATTGATCGCCCAGAAGAACAGCGCGCCGACATAAAGCAGCGCCGCCATGCCCGAGAGCGCGGAGAGCCGGTCGCGCCCGGTGGGCCACCACCGCCCCGGCAGGGCCAGGCCGCGCCGCAGCAGCGCCTGCACCCCATCGGCCGCGCACCACAGCAGCGCGGGCAGGCCCGCCCACATGCTGTAGGGATTGCCGATCATCAGCACACCGCGCTGCGCGCCGTCCCACTTTTCATAGAAGAACCAGATCGGCCGCGCGTTGAACATCCACTGGTACCAATGGCTCATATAGCGGTGCGGCTTCACCACGCTGTCCTGCAGTTTCAGCATGGTCTGCTGCCATTCGATCAGGTGCCACGGGCTGAGTGGGTTGATCTGGTAGAACATCGCCGGGATGAAGGTGGCGAAATAGACCAGCACCGGCCAGATCCCCAGCCATAGCGCCGCTTCTGCCAGGCACACGCCCGGCACCGGCCCGCCCTGGCGCCCGATCAGCCAGGCCAGGCCCCGCCGCAGGCCGGTCACGCCGGCGCTGGCCTGCCAGCGGGCCCAGGCATACCACAGGCCGGGAAAGACCATCAGCGGCACGCCAGTCCACTTGCCGCCCATCGACAGGCCCATGAACAGGCCGGCCAAGACCAGGTGCACGCGCGCGCCGCGCCGCGCCGCCAGCGCCCACTGCCAGAACGCCAGCGCCAGCGAGGCGGCCATGGCCATGTCGAGAATGGCAATGCGCGCCAGCACGAACCAGATGAAGTTGGTGGCCATGAACAGCGCGAACAGCACGGTGCCGCGCGCCGAGAGGCTGGCCCACCAGAACGCGCGAATCGCGGCATACAGCCCGATCACGCCGTAGAGCGCGTTGAAGAACCGCCAGCCAAAGGGGTTGTCACCCCAGGTCATCATGCCCAGCGCGATCAGTTCCTTGCCCAGCAGGGGGTGTTCGGGATTGAGCCGGCTGGACAGGGCGATGAGATGGCGGGCTGCCGGCAGGTAATGCACTTCATCGAACATGATCTTGGATGGCGTGCCCAGGCGCCAGAACACCAGGACGGCAAAACAGGCCACGATCGCCAGCACGGCGCGGATCGGATCGGGTTCGGATGCGCGCGGGGGCAGCGGAATGGGCTGGGTCATTGACCGGGCGCGATACGCCAAATGGCCCCGCCGGTGCAATGGCCCCTGCTCTTGCAACGCCTTGCATGGTCGGGCCGGCCAAACTAAGGCTGCGGGCCATGAAACGCACCACCGGACAAGACCGCTCGATCACCCAATCCTGGCGCCCGGCCACCAAGGCCGTGCGCGGTGGCACCTGGCGTTCGGAAATGGGCGAAACGTCCGAGGCGCTGTTCCTGACCTCGGGCTATGCCTATGACGATGCGGCCACGGTGGCCGCGCGCTTTGCCGGTGAACAACCGGGCATGACCTATTCCCGCCTGCAGAATCCCACCGTGGCCATGCTGGAAGAGCGCATTGCCCTGATGGAAGGGGCGCAAGCCTGCCGCACCCAGGCCAGCGGCATGGCCGCGATGACCACGGCCCTGCTCTGCCAGCTTTCCGCCGGCGACCATATCGTGGCGGCCAAGGCTGCGTTCGGTTCGTGCCGCTGGCTGGTGGAAAGCCTGCTGCCGCGCTTTGGCGTGGAAGGCACCCTGATCGACGCGACCGACAATGCCGCGTGGGAAGCGGCGATCCGGCCCAACACCAAGGTGTTCTTCTTTGAAAGCCCGGCCAATCCGACCATGGGCATCGTCGACATGGAATATGTCTGCACCTTGGCCAAGGCCCATGGCATCACCACGGTGGTGGACAATGCCTTTGCGACCTATGCCCTGCAGCGCCCGATGGAATTCGGCGCCGACGTGGTCGCCTATTCCGCCACCAAGATGATGGACGGCCAAGGCCGCGTGCTGGCCGGCGCGGTGTGCGGCAGCCAGGATTTCATCGACAACGTGCTGCTGCCGTTCCAGCGCAACACCGGGCCCAACTGCGCCCCGTTCAACGCCTGGGTCGTGCTCAAGGGCCTGGAGACGCTGGACCTGCGCATCCAGCGGCAGAGCCAGAACGCCCAGAAAGTGGCCGTATTCGTCGAAGCGCGCGTGCCGACGATCCTTTACCCCGGCCTCAAGAGCCATCCCCAGCATGACCTGGCGATGCGCCAGATGAGCGCGGGCGGCACGATCTTCTCGATCGTGCTGGATGGCGGCCGCAGCCAGGCCCATGGCCTGCTCGACGCGCTCAAGCTGATCGATATCTCCAACAACATCGGGGATTCGCGCTCGCTGATGTGCCACCCCGCCACCACCACCCACCACGGCGTGGGCCCCGAAGGCCGCGCCGACATGGGCGTGGGCGAAGGCATGCTGCGCCTCAACGTCGGCCTGGAAGACCCGGATGACCTGATCGAGGATCTCGACCAGGCGCTCAGGGCGGTGGGGCTGTGATCAACCCTTTTTTCCCTGTCCCATCGGCCGTTTGACATGCTGACGTTGCCGCCTAAGGTGCCCGCCAACGGGGCTTTGGACCGGAGCGAAAACGTGCTGGCGGAAGCCCACCTTTCTGCCATCGTGCAATCATCGAACGATGCCATCATCAGCAAGGCGCTGGATGGCACCGTTCTCACGTGGAACCCGGCGGCCACCCGCATCTTCGGGTTTAGCGAAGCAGAGATGGTGGGCCAGTCGATACGCCGCGTGATCCCGGCCGATCGCCAGGCCGAAGAAGACGACATCATCGCCCGCATCGCGCGGGGCGAACAGGTGCAGAGCTTCGAGACGATCCGCCAGCGCAAGGATGGCAGCCAGTTCCACGTCTCGCTAACCGTGTCGCCGATCCTGGCCGCCGATGGCACGGTGGTGGGCGCCAGCAAGATCGCCCGCGACGTGACCCGGCGCCACGCTGCGCTTACTGCCCTGGCCGAGCGCGAACACCGTCTGCAGATGCTGGCCGACAACATCTCGCAGTTGACCTGGGTCACCGATCCGCACGGCACCCTGCTGTGGTTCAACAAGCGGTGGTACGATTACACCGGGCTGAGCGAGGACCAGTGCGTGGGGCAGCGCCGGCTTTCGGTGCACCATCCCGATCATCTGGAACGCGTCGTCTCGAAATTCTACGGCGATATCGCTGCCGGCCGCGAATGGGAGGATACCTATCCCTTGCGCGGGCGCGATGGCAGCTATCGCTGGTTCCTTTCGCGGGCCAAGCCCATTCGCGACGAGACCGGCCGTATCGTCAACTGGTTCGGCACCAACACCGACGTGACCGAAATGCTGGAGAAGGAAGAGCAGATCCGCCTTCTCCTCATGGAAGTGAACCACCGGTCGAAGAACATGCTGGCGGTGGTCCAGGCGCTGGCGCGCCGCTCGGGCGGGGGTGATCCTGAATTCCTGCGCCGCTTTGAAAACCGCCTGTCGAGCCTGTCGGCCAATCAGGACTTGCTGGTGAAGCGCGGCTGGCAGCACATTCCCATGGCCGAGCTGGTCGACGCGCAACTGGCGATCCTCGATCGCGACAGCCGCGCGCTGGTCAAGGTCTGTGGGCCAGACATGCTGCTCTCGCCGCGCACGGCCGAGATCATCGGCATGGCGCTGCACGAGTTGGCGACGAACGCGCTCAAATATGGCGCGCTGTCACAGCCCGGTGGGCAGGTGTGGCTCTATTGGGAGGATCGCGCCGACCGGTTCGTGGTGGAATGGCGCGAACGCGGCGGGCCACGGGTGACACCGCCGGAAAATTCAGGGTTTGGCACCACGTTGATCCGGCATATCCCGTCGCGCAGCCTCAAGGCAGAGGTGACGCTGGATTACGCGCCCGATGGCCTGGCCTGGCGCCTGGACTGCGACGCGACGCTGGCACGCACCCTCACGTCCTGATCCAGCCCTTACCGGGCTGGCGTGGCAGTGGCACACTGGGCGCGCCACTGCCTTGCGCGGTCAGGCCTGGTCGGCGCTGCCGGAGTTGCCGGCAAGGCGCGCTTCGAGCGCGGCGATGCGGGCCTTGAGCGCTTCTGCCTCTTCACGGGCGGTTGCGGCCATTTCCTTGACCGCGGCAAATTCCTCGCGGGTGACATAGTCAAAGCCGCCGAAAACCTCGCGCGCCTTTTCCCGGGCGGTTTCGCCCGCTTCGCGGCCCAGCCCGGCCAGCGTACCGGCGGCGCTGTTCAGCACCTTGACGAAATCGGCGATCATCGGGTTTTCGGTCTGCATGGCGGCCCATCCTGGGGTTGAACGTCTTGCCGTCTACATGGTGTGGGCGCCGACGAACCGCAAGCGCCCAATGCAGTTATCCCTGCTGGAAATCGATGTGCACGGCGGCCGGTGCTGGCGCCATTGCCCCATCGGCACCAGGATTGGCCTGGATGAACTGGAAATTGAGAAACGCAGCAAAGCATACCCAGGCAAGATAGGGCGCCAAAAGCCACCCCGCCGCAGGCCGCACGCGCCAGAACAGATAGAGCGTGAGCGCCACCAGCGGGATCAGCGCCAGGATGATCCCCTGGGCCACGACCATGCGATGCAGCGCAAAGAACACCGGGCTCCACGACAGGTTGAGCAGCAATTGCACGATGAAGGCCACCACCGCCACTGGGCGCCCCGGTGCGCCGCGCGCGGACAGGACCATGGCCAAGGCCAGCCCCATGGCGAGGTACAGCAGGCTCCACACGATGCCAAAGGTTACCGGCGGAGGAAAGATCGCCGGCTTGACCAGCCCGGCAAACCACGGGTTGTCAGGCCCGCTGCCAGCCGAGCGGCCGGACAGGAAACCCAGCCCCAGCACCAGGGGAATGGTGAACAGCGACCAGCGCACGAGGCTGGCGCGAAGCTGCGCGGGTGAAGCAAGGTAACGCATGGTGTGGTTTTACGTCTGCCTCAAGCAAATGGTTCCGGAAGGTGCCCGGCCCCGTGAACGGTATGGCAAGTGTCGTCGCTCTAGGCAATTGGCGAGGGAATCTCATTCCGAAACGCATTTATAAGGAATTCTACGTTGCCCTCTGGCCCGGTTATCGGGCTTTCGACGATGCCCTCCACGGTCCATCCGCCGCTTTCCAGCCAATCGCGCACCTCGGCACAGACGCGGGCATGCAGCGCGGGATCGCGCACCACCCCGCCCTTGCCCACTTCGGCCCGGCCCACTTCGAATTGCGGCTTGATCAGCGCAACCAGCCGGGTGGGCCGCGCCGCCAGCGCCAGTGGCACTTCCAGCACCTTGGCGAGAGCAATGAAGCTGGCATCGCACACCACCCAGGTGGCGGGCCGGTCGATATGCGCGGGTGTCAGGATACGCGCGCTGGTTTGCTCCAGAACGGTGACACGCGGGTCCTGGCGCAGCTTCCAGGCCAGCTGGTTGGTGCCTGAATCCACCGCAAAGACATGCGCCGCGCCCTTTTGCAGGAGCACATCGGTAAAGCCGCCGGTGGAACTGCCGATGTCCATCGCGATGACCCCGGCGGGATCAAGGCCGAAATGGTCGATCGCGTGGGCCAGCTTGATTCCGCCGCGCGACACCCAGGGATGATCGCGGCCGCGCACCTCGATCTGGGCATCGGCGGGCACGGCCTGCCCGGCCTTGGCCACCTTGGCCTGGCCGACATAGACCAGGCCAGCCAGGATCAGGGCCTGGGCGCGGGCGCGGCTTTCCGCCAGGCCGCGTTCGACCAGCAACTGGTCGATGCGCTGCTTGGACGCAGGTTTGGCACGCGGTGCCGGATCGGGCGAGGGCGTTCGGGTTGTGGTCACGCCCGCTTCCTTCCATAAGCCGGGCATGAAGATCAACCGCGCCGCCCGGCAAGGGCGCAATTCTCCGCCGCGAAATTCCCCTTGGGCCGGGCTTGGCGCCGCCACGCTGGCGCTGCTGGCCGCCGGCTGCGCCTCGCAAGCGGTGATTCCGCCTGCGCCGGTGCGCCCTGCCCCGGCACCGCCGCCGTCCTATGCCCCGCCGCCCATGGCCAGTGCGCCGGCCGATTGGCGCGATCTGCCGCAAACGCCGGGCACCTGGCGCTATGCCAATGGCCTGGCGCAGTTCGGCCAGCCCGGCGTGGGCGCGGTCTTTGCCATGGAATGCCGCCAGGGCCAGGTCACCCTGCGCATCGCTGGCGCCGCCAGCCAGCCGGTGCCCGCCACGATCACCACCACCAGCCAGCAGCGCGCGATGAGCGCGGTGCCGCTCGATACGCAGACCCTGGCGATCACCCTGCCCGCGCGCGACAACCTGCTC
The DNA here is from genome assembly GCF_003058045.1 of Novosphingobium sp. GV079. NCBI lineage: Bacteria > Pseudomonadati > Pseudomonadota > Alphaproteobacteria > Sphingomonadales > Sphingomonadaceae > Novosphingobium > Novosphingobium sp. GV079. Next base: position 391,700 of record NZ_QBUE01000003.1, read on the forward strand.
GATGCCATGGCGTTCAGCCGGGGGCGCTTCATGGTGGATGTCAACGGCCTGCCCGCCCTGGTATTGCCCGCATGGGCAGAAGTGGGCCGGGTGATCGAGGATTGCCGCTGAAACCCCGCAAAACCGGGGCTTTGACGCTTATCCTGGCCGTCTCGACGCAGGCGCGAAGCGACGATTTTGACGGCAAAATAAATGAATGCAAGTCTTGTTGTTTGGCCTCTGATTGCGCACATAGATCACAAGGTTGGTGAGCGGCTCTGAAACCCTCCCGGCCCAGCTGTTCGGAACGCCCCGGGCAGCGACTTTGGCTCAACAGCGCGAAAGGAGGTGATCCGATGTCTCATGGTTCAGCAGAGAGGTCGGCATTCCGCAGCGCGAGGCATTATCGTTGATTTCCAGCACAGCGATAAAGGCTTCGTGAGCGGCACTTCCGGCCGCTGACCATGCGAAGGGCCGCTTCGGATTGCCGAGGCGGCCCTTCACATTTATTTCTTTTTCCTTGCGTTAAACGCAACAATCGTTCAACGGGCGAATCACCGATTCCCTATCTTCAAGGATGATTGTGCCATGGCGACCACCGCCGCGCCTGCGTTGCGCTTTACCCGCGTTCCCCATCCCGCACCCGCTGCGGCCGATGTGCGCGCGCAGGTACTGGCCAATCCCGGCTTTGGCACCAAGTTTTCCGATCACATGGTCTCGATCGACTGGTCGGAAAGCGAAGGCTGGCACAACGCGCAGATCCTGCCCTATGGCCCGATCGCGCTCGATCCGGCGGCCGCTGTGCTGCACTATGCCCAGGAAATCTTTGAAGGCTTGAAGGCCTATCGCCTGGCCGATGGCGGTATCGCCCTGTTCCGCCCGGAAGCCAACGCCGCGCGCTTCAATGCCTCGGCGCGCCGCCTGGCCATGGCCGAAATCCCCGAAGACCTGTTCATCGCCGCAGTTGAGCAACTGGTGCTGACCGACCAGGACTGGTTCCCCACGGTCGAAGGCGGCTCGCTCTACCTGCGCCCGTTCATGTTCGCGTCCGAAGCATTCCTGGGCGTGCGCCCGGCCAAGGCCTATCGCTTTATGGTGATCGCCAGCCCCGCCGGCAACTATTTCAAGTCGGGCTCGCCCGCCGTGTCGATCTGGGTGAGCGACTATACCCGCGCGGCGCCGGGCGGCACGGGCGCAGCCAAGTGCGGTGGCAACTATGCCGCCAGCCTGGTGCCCACCGCCGAAGCCTTTGCGCGCGGCCATGACCAGGTGCTGTTCCTCGATGCGGCCGAGCACAAGTGGATCGAGGAACTGGGCGGCATGAACCTGTTCTTCGCGTTCGACGATGGCTCGATCGTCACCCCGCCGCTGGGCGGCACGATCCTGCCCGGCATCACTCGCGAAAGCCTGATCGCCCTGGCGCGCGAGGAAGGCCTGACCGTGCGCGAGGAACGCTATAGCCTCGACCAGTGGCGCGCCGATGCCGCATCGGGCAAGCTGGTGGAAACCTTTGCCTGTGGCACCGCAGCGGTGGTTACCCCGGTGGGCAAGGTGGCCGATCACAACGGCGAATTCACCATCGGTTCGGGCGGCCCCGGCCAGTTGACGCAAAAGCTGCGCCAGCGCCTGGTCTCGATCCAGCGCGGCGAAGCGGCCGATAGCCACGGCTGGGTCAAGAAGATCGCCTGATCGCGCTTGCCGCCGCGCCAGCCCCCGCTTATCCCCCAAGGAAACGGCGGGGGATGCGCGTGGCGAAATTGACACTGGAACAAGGGCTTTTCCGGCTCAACCGGCTGACGGCGGTGCTATCCTGGCTGCTGCCGGTGAGCGGCGTGATGATGGCCATTGCCCTGGTTGGCACCAGCACCATCGACGGCATGCGCACCCTCCCCTCGGTCATGGCCCCGGCCGCCATCCTGGGGGTGATCGCCGCGCTGCTTGCCATCATCCTTTCCAGCATGTGGCTGTCGCGCGCCAATGCCAACCTGCGCGCGGCTGGCCGCAACCTGAAGCACGGGCCCGTCATGGCCTGGCTGTGGACGTTCGTGCCGGTGGCCGGGCTGTTCAAGCCCTATGACGTGATGCGCGAGATCTGGCGCGAAAGCGTGCTGCACGATGGCCAGGCCACCGGGCAGGATACCGCCACGCTGCCGCAATGGTGGGGCGCCTGGCTGGTGGCGATGATCGGCATGAACCTGAGCAACCGCGCCGGGATCGAAGCCACCGAGTTTGGCCGTTTCGTGCTGGTGCCGGTGGTGGCCGTGGCGGGTTTCGCGGCGTGCATCTTGCTGCGCAGCCTGGTGCGCACGGTGAACCACGCGCAGGCCAGCCTGGCGCAGGCCACCGTCTTTGCCTGACCACGCCGGCCGCATGTACTGAACTAAGGGACGGCTCGCCCACATCGGCAATCGCGCCGATAGGCTGGACATGGCCGATACCCCCATCTTCCCCGTCACACGCGCCGCAGCACTCGAACGCCTGGCGCAGTTCGTGCCGCATGCCGGGGTGGACTATGCCAGGCGGCGCAATTTCGATCAGGGACCAGGCCATCACGACGCCGTCTCGCGCTTGTCGGCCGCGCTGCGCCGCCGCGTGCTGAGCGAGGCGGACGTGGTCGACGCGGTGGTGGCGGCCCATGGCCCCGATGCGGCGGCCAGCTTCATCAGCGAGGTGTTCTGGCGCACCTATTGGAAAGGCTGGCTGGAACAGCGCCCGGCGATCTGGGCACGCTATCTGGCCGGGCGTGATGCGGCACGGCAGGCGCTGCGCCGCGATACCGATCTGGCTGAGCGCCATGGCGATGCCGTGGCCGGCCATACCGGCATCGACGCGTTCGACCATTGGATGGGCGAACTGGCGCAGACCGGATACCTGCACAACTGGGCGCGCATGCAGGTCGCCTCGATCTGGATCTTTACCCTGGGCCTGCCGTGGGAACTGGGCGCGGCGCATTTCCTCGACCAGTTGCGCGATGGCGATCCGGCATCCAACACATTGTCGTGGCGCTGGGTGGCGGGCCTGCACACGGCCGGCAAGGCCTATCTGGCCGATGCCGAACGCATTGCCGCGATGACCGGCGGCCGATTTGCCCCCAAGGGCCTGGCCAGCACCGCCACGATCCCGGCCGAAGCGCCGCCGCCCGCCGCTGCACCCTGGCGCGCGCCGCTTGCTCCCCATTCGGGCAAAGCGACGCTGGTGTGGATCACGCCCGAAGATGCGGGGCTTGAGCAGGAACCGGCGCTATCGCGCCTGCCAGTGCGCGGCGTGGTCGCCTGCCGCAGCCATGCCGGCGACGCTGCCGATGCCGCCGCGCTGGACGATGCCTTGGCGCGCGCGGCGGCGCACTGGCAGGCACCGGCGCAATGGATCGAGAGCCCGGCCGATCTGGCCGATGCCGCGCGCGCTGCTGGAACCAGCCAGATCGTGACCGGTTTCGTCCCTGTCGGCCCGCTGGCCGATGCCCTGCCCGTCATCCGCGCGCTGGTCGAAAGCGAGGGCCTGGTCCTGGCCGAACATCTGCGCACCTGGGACAACACCGTATGGCCGCACTGCCGGCGCGGTTTCTTTGTCCTGAAACAGGAGATCCCCGCCTTGCTGCCTCTGTTGCTGAAAGAACCGGCGTGAGCGATTCGGCAGGACGCAAGGTGCCAAGCGGGCGGTTTTCACGGTTGGCCGCGTTTGGCCAACTGGCTGGCGGCCTGGCCGGCGGCGTGGTGGCAGAAGGCGCGCGCCGCCTGGCCCGCGGCGAGCGCCCGCAGTTGAGCGATCTGGTGCTGACCCCGGCCAATGCCATGCGCGTGACCGAGCAACTCTCGCGCCTGCGTGGCGCGGCGATGAAGCTGGGCCAGATGCTGTCGCTCGATGCCGGAGACATGCTGCCGGCCGAATTGACAGCGATCCTGGCGCGGCTGCGCGATTCTGCCCACCACATGCCACCGGCGCAACTGCAACAGGTGCTCAACGCCGAATGGGGCGCAGACTGGCGCCGCCGCTTTGTCCATTTCGATCCGCGCCCGCTGGCCGCCGCCTCGATCGGGCAAGTGCACCGCGCACGCCTGCCCGATGGACGCGAACTGGCGATCAAGGTGCAATATCCCGGCGTGGCCGCCAGCATCGATGCCGATGTTGACAACGTGGCCACGCTGCTGCGCCTGTCTAACCTCTTGCCCAGCTCGCTCGACATCGCGCCGCTGCTGGAAGAGGCCAAGCGCCAGCTGCACGAAGAGGCCGACTATGTGCGCGAGGCCGCGCAGATGCGCCACTATCGCGATCTGCTGGCTGGTGACCCGCAGTTCCTGGTGCCCTCCCCGGTTGATGCCTTGACCACCACCCGCGTGCTGGCGATGGATTATGTGGCGGGGCGTGCGATCGATACCCTGGCGCAGGCGCCGCAGGAACAGCGCGACGCAATGCTGACCGCGCTGCTCAACCTGACGCTGCACGAGCTGTTCGTGTTCGGCTACATGCAGACCGACCCGAACTTTGCCAATTATCGCTGGCAGCCCGAAACCGGCAAGCTGGTGCTGCTCGATTTCGGGGCAGCGCGTCCAGTTCCGGCGGAAACTGCAGCCGCCTATCGCGCCGTGCTAGCAGCGGGCCTGGCCGAAGATCCTCAGGCGCTGCGCGACGCGATCCTGGCGGTGGGGTTTGTTTCCCCCACCCTGCTGCAGCGGCATGGCGAACGCATCGATGCGATGATCGCGGTGCTGATGGCGCATCTCTCGCGCCCCGGGCCGCTCGATTTTTCCGACCGTGCCTTTGTCGAAGACCTGCGCCGCATCGGCCGCCCGATTGCCGAGGACCGCAGCGCCTGGCACGTGCCGCCGGTGCAAACCCTGCTGGTGCAGCGCAAGGTCAGCGGCACGGCGCTGCTGGCCGTTCGCATGCGCGCGCGCGTGCCGATCCGCGACCTGGCGGCAGAGGCCATCGGCGCGCAACCCGACGCGAACTGAATCCAGCTATGCCGGGCAAACGCCCGGCGTGGCCCCCGAAAGCTGCATGGTGCGGGTGCGGGCCGCTGCTTCGGTCGGGGATATCTGCCGGGCGGCCCCGCTTTGCCCGTCGATCAGCAGCGCGGCGTGGCATTCGTCTGCCGGCATGGCATGGCCATCGCGCGGAAAAGTCAGCAGCATGCTGTCATGCCCATCGCGATAGAGCACGCGCATCACCGGGGTTTCGTGGCGGTTGGCGGCGCGGTGGGCCGGGGCGTCGCTGCAGGCCGGGAGCCACAGCAGCGGACCTAGGGCCAGAACAAGGCGCACTGGCCGCGCGATGCCGCTAATCTTCCACCACCTTGAGCAGGCGGCGTTCGAGCGGCGAAAGCACGCCGGCCAGTTCGTGCCCGCGCTTGAGCACCTGGCCCGCCTCGCCATACAGCGCCCACATGCCCTGGCGGCCGCGCAGCGCGGGGCGCTTTTCGATCCGCGCCGTGGGCCGCTCGGCCGTGCGGCGAAAGACCGAGAAACTGGCCGCTTCCCGCCCGAAATCCATGGCATAGTCGCGCCACAGGCCGGCCGCCACCATGCGGCCATAGAGATCGAGGATGCGCAGCAGTTCGAGCCGATCGAACGCCACCTGCAGCACCGGGCGCGCAGCCAGCGGGACCACGGGCACCAGCGGCACCACATTGCCGGGCAGATCGCCCGGTCCTTTGCCTGGCGCGCTCAGAGCTTCACCGCGCGATCGGCGAGCAGTTCGGCAACCTGCGCCTTGAGCGCGGCGACCTCTGCCTCCAGCGCTTCGACGCGCGCGACGTCGGCCGCATCGCAAGGCTCATCGCACGGCGTGCCATAGGGCACGAAATCGCGCAGCCAGGTTTCCATCGAGACGTGGGTGGGGCGCGACTTGATGCCCACCATGGTAACGCCGGCGGGCACGTCTTCGGTGACCACGGCATTGGCGCCCACGCGCGCGCCGGGGCCCACGGTGATCGGCCCCAGGATCTGCGCGCCCGAGCCGACGATCACGCCATCGGCCAGGGTGGGATGGCGCTTGCCGGGAATGCCATTGGCCGGGTTGGTGCCACCCAGCGTGACACATTGGTAGATCGTGACATCATCGCCGATCTGCGCGGTTTCGCCGATCACGGTAAAGCCGTGGTCGATGAACAGGTGGCGGCCGATGGTGGCGCCGGGGTGGATGTCGATCGCGGTAAGGAAGCGCGAAAGGTGATTGACCAGCCGGGCGGCAAAGAACATCCGCCCTTCGAACAGCCAGTGCGCCACGCGGTGCAGCCCCACGGCCAAAAGGCCGGGATAGAGCAGGATTTCCCACCGCGAGCGCGGTGCCGGGTCGCGGGCGCGGATGGAATCCAGGTATGCAATCAGGCCTGAAACCATCACCTCTTATCCCTTATCCCGACAGGATCGGTCAATCCGCCCCCTGCACCTGCGCCAGGGCATCGCGCACCAGCGATATGGTGACGGGCGCCTTGCGCTCAAGGCTGAGCCGGTCGATTGTTTCCACCAGCGTCTCGGCGGCAGCGTGGCTGCGCTCGATCCGCGGCAGCAGGAACGCCAGCGCGGCATCGCCCAGCGCCAGCCCTCGCCGCGCGGCATGCTCTTCCAGCAGCTGGATCAGCAATTCCTCGTCCGGCGGGGGAATCGTCAGCGCCATCGATCCACCCAGGCGTGAGCCGAGATCGGGCAGCGTCACCCGCCACTGGCCCGGCCCGGCATCGTTGATCAACAGCAGCGGGCGGCCGCTGGCCTGGGCGCGGTTCCAGGCGTGGAACACCTCGTCCTCGGGCAGGCGATCGGCGCCATCGAGCGCATCGCCCAGGTCCGAGGCCACAAACCAGCGCGCCAGCAGGCTTTTGCCCGAGCGCGCCGGGCCAGACAGGATGCAACTGCGATAGGGCCAGTCATGGCCGGCCATCAGGCCATCGATCACCGGCTGCAGCGAAGGGCCGACCACGATGTTTTCGGCGCCGTTAGCTGGCGAAAGCGGAAGGGCAATCTGGCTTGTCATGGCGGTCATATAGGGAGGCGGGAACGGGAAGGGAACGGCAAGAGCGCCCCCCGCCGCGCGAAACAAGCGCGAATCTGGGGGTTACCCTGTGGATCGCGGTGCCGCAGGTGGGGATAAACGGCTATTTCCGAATCGATAGCGCGTTAGCGCCGGTGGTTACCTTCCACCCTTGCGCGCGCAGGGCCGCCGCCAGCGCATCAAGATCGCCGGCATACGTGACGCGCAGGACAGAGGTGCCGCCCATCGCCACGCTGCTGGTGGCCACGCCCTGCACGCCAGCCACGCCGCGCACCGCCGCCATGCCGGCATCGAGCGCGGCGGCATCGGCCGTGGCGACCTGCACGGTGACCGTGGCGGCAGGCGCTGCCGGGGCCGCGCCGACCGCTGCCGGGGCGCCGGGCTGTGCCACCGTACCGGGCGCGGTCTGCTGCACCGGGCCGAGCGAATCGAGGATCTGGTTGATCAGCTTGGCATCGAACTGCGGCGCCATGTTGAGCGAGGGATCAGGCGAAAGCTGCCCCTGTTGCAGCGCGCCGGTATAGAGCGCGTCGAGGCGATGCACCGCATCGGCCAGCATCAGCGGCAGCTGTTCGTCGCTGGGCGCGGTCAGTTCGAACTGGCCGATGAAGCGGTTGTCAGGCCCGTGGCGCGCGGTGAAGGTGCCGTGGATCGGCCCGCCGGGAAATTCGCGGGTGAGCCGCGCGATCGGCATGATCACGTCGGCTGCGCCAAATTCATCGAGCACCAAGCGCCACCAGTTGCGGCTGCGCCGGGATAGCTGGCCCTCGGTGAGCAGCAGCGAATCGGCGCCGCCGCCATTGGGGCGCACGTAATCGATCGCGCTTTCGCCGGTGTGGAATTCGGCCCAGGCGCGCTGCCACGGCGTGCGCGTTTCATAGACCGAGGCCACGCCGCCTTCGTACAGCACGGGAACGATCAGCAGGGGTGCCGACCGCGCGATCTGGCCATGCATGCCGAGATAGCCGCCGGTGCGGGCCCGGTCGAATGTCACGCCCAGACGCGCGATATAGCGGTGCGGGCCGATCTGTTCCTGTTCCACCACCACGGCCGCGACCATCGCGTCGAGCGTGCCAGCATCGAGCGCGGGTGCCGTGCCACCGCCCAGCCCGTTGGTTTTCCAAAGCTTTTGCCAGGCAAGCTTTTCCGCTTCCTGCCAGCCTTTGGCGCGGGCATCGGCGGCAGAGCTGCCCGATACGTTGACCTCGATCCCGCTCACCTCGAAATCGCCGGTGCTGGCGATCGGCGCGATGCCGCGATCGCCCTCGATCTGGGCCATGATCGCCGGCCCGGCCAGGACACCGGCCACGGCCAGCGCCGCAGCCCCGGCGCCAAATGCCAGCCACGAGCGGGAAAAACGGGTCGAGCGGGACAGGCGCAGAACGGCCAAGGGAACTCCGGACAAAGGGTGCCGGGCGCTTTTGCCCAAAGGCAAGTGGAAATCCAAGCCGGAAACGGCTAGGCGCCGATCATCATGGCCAACGACACCTCCAAGCCCCAGAGCTATTCCTACGAACAGGCAGGCGTGAACATCGCCGCCGGCAACGCATTGGTGAAGGCCATCGGCCCGCTCGCCAAGGCCACCGCACGCCCCGGCGCAGACGCCGAACTGGGCGGATTCGGCGGCTTTTTCGATCTCAAGGCGGCGGGGTACAAAGACCCGCTGCTGGTGGCCGGCAACGATGGCGTGGGCACCAAGGTCAAGCTGGCGATCGACCATGACCGCCACGATGCGATCGGCATCGATCTGGTGGCGATGTGCGTCAACGATCTGATCGTGCAGGGCGCCGAGCCGCTGTTCTTCCTCGATTACTTCGCCACCGGCCGGCTCGACAACGGCGTGGCCGAACGAGTCGTGGCGGGCATTGCCGATGGCTGCAAGCTGGCTGGCTGCGCGCTGATCGGTGGCGAAACCGCCGAAATGCCCGGCATGTATGCCGATGGCGACTATGACCTGGCGGGCTTCTGCGTGGGCGCGGTGGAACGCGGCGAACAGCTGACCGGCGACAAGGTGGCCGCGGGCAACGTGCTGCTCGGCCTGGCCTCGTCGGGCGTGCACTCCAACGGCTATTCGCTGGTGCGGCGCCTGGCCGCCGACAAGGGCTGGAAGCTCGATCGCCCTGCCCTGTTCGACAACGAGCGCCTGCTGATCGACGTGCTGATCGAGCCGACGCGCATCTATGTAAAGACGCTGCTGCCGTTCATCCGGTCGGGCCGGATCAATGCCCTGGCGCACATCACCGGCGGCGGTCTCCTCGAAAACGTGCCGCGCGTGCTGCCCAAGGGCCTGCATGCGCGGATCGATGCCGACAGCTGGGAACAGCCGCGCCTGATGGCGTTCCTCCAGGCACAGGGGCACATCGAGCCGGGCGAAATGGCGCGCACGTTCAACTGCGGCATCGGCATGGTGCTGGCCGTAGAAGCGAGCGAGGCGGAAAGCCTGGCAGCCGACCTTTCTGCGGCGGGTGAAACCGTGTTCACTATCGGCACGGTGGTGGAAGGCGACAAGGGCTGCACCGTATTCGGCAGCGCCGAGGCCTGGTCTGCGCGCGAACCGTGGGAAGCGGTGCATATCGGCTGAGGCTTCGGGCTGCGCGGGGCTTCGACAAGCTCAGCCCGAACGGGATAGATGTCGTTTCCCCCCTACCCCACACTCCGTTCGGCCTGAGCTTGTCGAAGGCCGCAGCGCCAACTCAGCGTGCCAAGGAATGAGCAAAGTGGCCAAGGCAAAGGTAGCGGTCTTCATTTCGGGCAGCGGCACCAACATGGCTGCCCTGCTCTATGCCAGCCGCGCCCAGGATTGCCCGTACGAGATCGTGCTGGTGCTATCCAACGATCCGGCGGCCAAGGGCTTGGCCCTGGCTGCGGCCGAGGGCGTGGCCACCTTTGCCCTGCCGCACAAGGGCATCCCCCGCGCAGACCATGATGCGCTGATGGAAGCGCAAGTGCTGGCCTCCGGTGCGCGCTATATCGCGCTGGCGGGTTACATGCGTATCCTCTCGCCCGAATTCGTGGCGCGGTGGGAGGGGCGCATGCTCAACATCCACCCTTCGCTGCTGCCGCTTTACAAGGGCCTGCACACGCACGAACGCGCGATCGCGGCGGGTGACAGCCATGGCGGCTGCACCGTGCACCTGGTCACGCCCGAACTGGACGACGGGCCGATCCTGGGCCAGACGCCGGTGGCGATCCTGCCGGGCGACACGCCCGAAGCCCTGGCCGCGCGCGTGCTGTTTGCAGAGCACCAGCTCTATTCCCGTTGCCTCGAACGCCTGGTGACGCGCGAGACCAGCCCCGAATGGCTGACGGCGCAAGTGCGTGCCCGCGCCATGGCTCTGCCCGAAGCTGATGAAGTGAGCAGCCATGGCATGGCCTGCTTTGGCGTGACCAAGGGCAAGAAGTTTGCCTATGTCAGCGCCGATCACCATGGCGACAGGCGCGTGGCGCTGCTGGTCAAGATCAGCGGGATCGAGGAACAGGCGCAACTGATCGAGAACGATCCCGACCGGTTTTACCGCCCGGCCTATTTCGGCGACGGCTGGATCGCCATCCGCCTCGATACCGGCGCAGTGGATTGGGACGATATCGCCGCCTGGTTGCAGCGTAGCTGGATGGCCATCGCGCCGCGCCGGCTGGCGGCCATGCTGGAGTTTTGAGACCGATGGCCGCCGATCCCATGCGCCGGGTCTATATCCACGTCGGCCTGCAATCGTTTGTTGAATCGAGCGGCGGGCTGTTCATCGCTGGCTTCCTGGTCAGCCAGGGCTTTTCCAACGGCATGGCCCTGGCCGCTTTTGCCGGCACGCTGCTGGCGCGCTTTGCCCTGCGCGGGCTGGTCCTGCCGCTGGCGTGGCGAGCAGGCCTGCGCACCGTGGTGCTGGCAGGCGTGCTGGTGCGGGTGGTCAGCTTCCTGCTGCTGCCGCTGGTGCCCGGCGTCGGGCCGGTGCCAGCGGCCGGCATGCTGGCGCTGTTCATCCTCGTGACGGGCCTGGGCAGTGTGCTCTATTGGACCGGCTGGCACAGCTTTGTCTCGGCGCTGGCCGATAGCGACCGTGGCGGCCGGCAGGTCTCGATCCAGCAGGCCACCACCGCCGTGGTCGGCATCGTCGCCCCCCTGGTGGGCGGCGTGCTGGTCGACCGCGCCGGGCCGATGATCGGTTTTGGCACGATCGCGCTGGTGCAGCTCGCGGCCGTGCTGCCATTGATCGGCGCGCCCAATCCGCATGTCGCGCGCGAGGCGATGCTCGATCGCCAACTCACCGCCTTTGCCCGCCGGCTCTACCTGTCGGAAGGGTTTCACGCCGGCTGCGCCACGGTGATCTGGAACCTGGCGCTGTTCGTCACGCTGGGCCAGCACTTCGATGCCTTTGGCGGGGCGATTGCCGTGGCCGGCGTCGCGGCGGCGGCTGGCAGCCTGTTGATCGGGCACCTGATTGACGGCGGGCGGCCGCTCCATTCGCTGGCGCTGGCCTATGGCGCGGCAATCCTGGCGCTGGTGGCCAAAGCCCTGGCCTTCGCCACGCCGCTCGCCGCAGTGGGCGCCACGGCGCTGGGCGCGCTGGTCACGCCGATGGCGGCCACGGCCATGCTGGCGCCGCTCTATGCCATGGCGCGGGCCTCGTCGTGCACCTTGCGCTTCAACATGGCCACCGAGGGTGGCTGGGACCTGGGCTGCTCGCTCGCCTGCCTGATCGCGGCGGGGCTGCTGGAAGCAGGCGCGGGCTTTCGTCTGCCGATCCTGCTGGGCCTGATCGCGGTGGCGGCGATCTGGCGCATGCTGGCGCTGTGGTATGGCCGCCAGGGCGTAACCGCCTGATCGCGCAGCGCCGGCGCTGGACAAACCCGCGCCGGGGTGGGACGTAGTCCGGGCATGACCGCGTACCACTGGATATTCCTGGCCCTGGCCACCGTGGCAGAAGTGGTCACGCTCTTGCGGGTGATCCTGCGGCCCCATCGCGATCCGGCGGCGCGCCTCGCGTGGCTGGTCGCGGTCATGGTGCTGCCGGGCCTGGGCATTCCCGCCTATATCCTGTGGGGCGATACGCGCCTGATCCGCCGCCGCCGGCTGCACGGCCTGGCGATCGAGGCCGCCCTGCCCCGCCCGCCGGTCGATCCCGGCGGCGCGGCCATGGTCGCGGCCAGCCCGTGGCAGCCGCCTTTTGCCCTGGCCGCGGCGATCAACGGCCTTGCCCCCACCGCCGGCAACCGCGCCACGATCGCGCCGGATAACCGCGCCGCGATTGCCGGCATGATCGCCGATATCGACGCGGCGCAGGCCAGCGTGCACCTGTGCTTTTACATCTGGCTCGATGATGACAGCGGCGTTGCGCTGGCCCAGGCGCTGATCCGCGCGGCCCGGCGCGGCGTGGTGGTGCGGGTGCTGGCCGATGCGCTGGGGTCGCGCCGCTTCCTGCGCTCGACCCATTGGGCGGCGATGCGCCAGGCCGGCGTCGATGCGCGCGAGGCGCTGCCGGTGGGCAATCTGGTGTGGACGATGATCCGTGGCCGGGTCGACCTGCGCAACCATCGCAAAGCGATGATCGTGGACAACGCCATCGCCTGGTGCGGCAGCCAGAACGCCGCCGATCCCGAATTCCGCATCAAGCCACGCTTTGCCCCATGGGTTGACGTGATGACCCGCTGGAACGGCCCGATCGCCCGCCACTGGCAATTCCTGTTCGCGGCCGACTGGATGGCCGAAGGCGGCGACGATCTGTCTGCCCTGCTCACCGCCCCGCTGGCGCTGTGCGGTGAAGGCGTGGTGGCGCAGGGCATCGGCACCGGGCCGACCGTGGCCTATGGCGCGATGAACGCCTGCTTTGCCGCCCTGATCCACGCCGCCCGCCGCAGCCTGACCATCACCACGCCCTATTTCGTGCCGGGCGAGCAAGTCTTGACCGCGCTGGTCAGCGCCGCACGGCGCGGCGTTGCCGTGACGCTGATCGTGCCACGCCGCAACGACAGCCGGTTCGTGGCCGCCGCCAGCCGCAGCTATTATCCATCGCTGCTGGAAGCGGGCGTGGAAATCTTTGAATTCCTTCCCGGCCTGCTGCACGCCAAGACCATGGTGGCTGATGACAATGCCGGCATCATCGGTTCGGCCAATCTCGACCGCCGCAGCTTCGAGCTGAATTTCGAGAACAACATCCTGTTCGCCGATGCCACCCTGGCACGCGACCTTGCCGCGCGGCAGCAGCAATGGCTGGAACAGTGCCTGGCGATCACCCCGGCAATGGCGGCGCGCACCACGCTGATCAAGCGACTGTGGCGCAATACCCTGGCCATGATGAGCCCGCTGTTGTGAAGCCCATAAAAAAGGGCCGGAAAGCGCGCTGCTTTCCGGCCCTTTTCAGGCGGTGATCCGATGGGATCAGCCGACGATTTCTTCGGGCTTGAAGAAGAAGGCGATTTCGATCGCGGCGTTTTCTTCCGAGTCCGAACCGTGGACGGTGTTGGCTTCGATCGATTCGGCCAGTTCCTTGCGGATCGTGCCGGCATCGGCGTTGGCCGGGTTGGTGGCGCCCATGATGTCGCGGTTGCGCTTCACGGCGTCTTCGCCTTCGAGCACCTGCACCACGACCGGGCCGCTGGTCATGAACGAGACCAGGTCACCGAAGAAGGGGCGTTCGCGGTGCACGCCATAGAAGCCTTCGGCCTGTTCCTTGGTCATCTGGATGCGCTTGGAAGCAACGACGCGCAGGCCGGCTTCTTCCAGCATCTTGGTGACCGCGCCGGTCAGATTGCGGCGGGTGGCGTCGGGCTTGATGATCGAGAAGGTGCGGGTAACCGCCATGATGCGTTCCTTAGCGAAAGAAGAATGCTGGTTTTGTTGGGCGCGCCCCTAGCGGGAAAGGGGCGCAACCGCAAGGCACGCCGGCAATCTTACGGGCCTTCACGCCATTTCCCGCCATCCTGGCGCCAATATTTGCGCTCCACGCCTTCGCGCTGGCCCAAAAGGCGCCAGGTGGCGCGCGCGTCGTCGATGCGATCGGGCGGGAACAGCAGGAACACGCGGGCCGCCTCGCTCTCGCGCCAGCCGCCATCGGCCAGTGCCAGGAACTGCGCGCCATTGGCCGGCGCGACCGTGGTGGACAGGAGAATGGGCTGGCGCGCATCGTGCGGTCCGCCGGCCTGGCCATTGGCCAGGAAGGTATCGGGCAGCCGCGTCCACAGCGCCTCGCCAATGCGATCAAGCTGGCCCTTGTCTTCGGACACCACCAGCAGGCGCTCGCCCGCACCCAGCGTGTTGCGCGCGATCAGCGGCAAGACCAGTTCGGCCGGATCGCGGGACAGCTGGTAGAAATCGACGCGCATGGGGTTCCTTCTTGGCTTGCGCTTGGCTTCGCACCACCCCCAACCCCCTCCTCTGAAGAGGAGGGGGCTGAGAGAAGCGCTGTTCTCCCCCTCCTCTTCAGAGGAGGGGATCGGGGGTGGTGGAGGCCTAAGCCGCCCCAGCCCCACCCTTGCCGCGCCGGCAGCGGTCGGAACAATACTTCACATTGTCCCAGTCTCGCTCCCATTTCTTGCGCCAGGTGAACGGCAGGCCACATGCGGCGCAGGTCTTGCTTGGCAGGTCAGACTTGCGCCGCATCTTGGGCATGGCTCTTAGCCTTCCAGCACGTCGCGCACGTAGCGGTCGAGCAGGCGCACGCCAAAGCCGGTGGCGCCCTTGTCGTGGGTGGCGCCGGCCTTGTCGATCCACACCGTGCCAGCGATGTCGAGGTGGGCCCAGGCCACGCCCTTGTCGATGAAGCGGGCCAGGAACTGCGCCGCCGTGATCGAACCACCACCGCGCGGGCCAACATTCTTCATGTCGGCAATCGGGCTGTCGATCAGCTTGTCATAGGCCGGGCCGATCGGCATGCGCCACAGCATGTCACCCACCGCCTTGCCGGCCGCGTCGAGCTGGCTGGCGAGGAGATCATCGTTGGCAAACATGCCGGCATGCTCGTGGCCCAGCGAAATGATGATGGCGCCGGTCAGCGTCGCCAGATCGACGATCGTGGCGGGCTGATATTCCTTTTGCACCCAGGTGAGCGCATCGCACAGCACCAGGCGGCCTTCGGCATCGGTGTTGATCACCTCGATGGTCTGGCCATTCATGCTCTTGACCACGTCGCCGGGACGCTGGGCATTGCCATCGGGCATGTTTTCCACCAGGCCGCACACGCCGATCACGTCGGCTGCGGCATTGCGCCGCGCCAGGGTGAGCATGGTGCCGGCAACGGTGGCAGCGCCGCCCATGTCCCACTTCATGTCTTCCATGCCGGCGGCCGGCTTGATGCTGATCCCGCCGGTGTCAAAGCACACGCCCTTGCCGACGAACGCGGTGGGCTTGGTGCCGGCCTTGCCCTTCCAGCGCATGGCGAGCAGGCGCGGCGTCTTGACCGAGCCCTGCGCCACGCCGAGCAGCGCGCCCATGCCCAGGTCAGCCATCTGCTTTTCATCAAGCACGACGATTTCGACGCCGGTGCCGGCCAGGCGTTCCTGGCAGCGGGCGACGAAGCTTTCGGGATAGATCACGTTGGCCGGCTCGGTCACCAGCTCGCGGGTGAATTCCACGCCTTCGGCCACGGCGCTTTCCACCGCCCACACCGCCTCGGTCCCTTCAGGCGCGGAAATCGCCACGATGGTCTTGAGCGAGGGCTTCTGCTCGTCCTTGAGGCGGGTGCGATAGACCAGGTACTGCCAGGCGCGCAGCCGGGCGGCCAGCAGGACAGCAGCCGCTTCATTGGCGGAGAGGCCGCTGTCGGCAAAATCGATCGCCAGGGCTTCTTCGCCCGAGGTGAGATACTTGGCCACGAGCGCGCCGGCGGCACGCTCCAGCGCGGCGCGGCGATCGGCCGGCGCGGCGCCGGCGGCAAGATCACCCGCGCCGGCAAAGGCGAGGCGCGCCAGGCCTGCGGGGCCATCGACAAAGGCTTCGAACGTCTGCCCCACCTTGCCCGCAAAGCGGGCTGCAGCGGCGCCTTGCGCCACCAGGGCGGGCGTGCCTTCAGGCAGCGGCCCTTCGCCCACGATCCGGCCCACCAGGCGCGGCAGATCGGTTCGGCCCGGGGCAAATACGATGTTCATCAGCAAACTCCTGTCCGAAAGCGGCAACACGTTGCCCACAAGGGAAACCGCGCCGCAATTGTGGGTTTGCAGTTACGACCGACCAGTGCGATAGGCAACCGCATGTCCCCCGTTACGCCGCTTTCCGCCGCCTTCTCCGCTCGAAATCGGCGCCAGTTTTCCCATTGCCTGTCGCTGGGCAGCGCCCGGCATGCCCTGTTGACCGGGGCCATGGGCCTTGGCGCGAGTGTCTGGGCCATGCCGGCCCTGGCACAAGATGCCCCTGTGGGCATGGCACCGGTGACGGAAAAGGCGCCCGCGCCGGTAACGCCGCCCAATGCCGTGGCCGAAGACACCAACGCCGGCAGCGTGATCGCCGCCCCTGCTGGTACGGCCACGGGCAGCGATGCCGCGCAGGGTGATGCGACGAAAACCAACGCCGCCCAGAGCGACCAGGTGCGGTTCGAGGCCGACAAGCTGCAATATGCCAGCGATCCCGACGTGGTCACCGCCACCGGCAATGTCGTGCTGCGGCGCGATGAGCAGACCGTGCGCGCCGATGCCGTGACGTGGAATCGCAAGACCGGCAAGATCGAGGCAACCGGCAACATTCGCGCGGTCGATGAAGGCGGCAACGTGCTCTATACCGACAAGGTAGAGCTGACCGACGAGTTGAAGGCCGGCGCCATGCAGGATCTGCTGGTGGTGCTGCGCGAAGGTGGGCGATTGGCCGCACGCGAGGGCACGCGCGATGCCAACGGCAACCTTACCCTGCACGATGCCGCCTTTTCCGGCTGCGCCGTGGAAAACGAGGATGGCTGCCCCAAGAAGCCGAGCTGGGAAGTTACCGCTGTCAAGGTAACGTGGAACCAGACAACCAAGAAGGTCCATTATTCCGGCGCCACCTTGCGCGTGTTTGGCATTCCGCTGCTGCCGTTGCCCGGGCTGACCCACACCAGCGATTTTCGCGCCGAAACCGGCCTGTTGATCCCCGATATCCGCTCCACCGCGGCCAACGGCGTAGAATTTGCCGATACGTTCTATTGGCGCCTGGGCGACAACAAGGACCTGGAGATCGCCGGCCACCTCTATACCGGTGCGCTGCCGATGATCTCGGGCACCTATCGCCAGCTTACCAGCTTGGGCGCGTTCCAGATCACCGGCTACCTCACGCGCTCTTCGGCCATTCCGGTCTATTCGGCGATCGACGCCGGTTCGGGCGTGGGCACCAGCCAGTGGCGCGGCTATCTCGAGGCCAACGGCAAGCTGCAGTTCGACGAGAACTGGAGCCTGACCGCCTATGGCCGCTATGCCAGCGACCGCACGTTCCTGCGCCGTTACGACATCAGCCGCGATGACCGGCTGCGCTCGTCGATCAACCTCGAACGCATTGGCGACGACAGCTATTTCAGCCTGGCCGGCTGGGCGGTGCAGACGCTGCGCGTGGGTGACAACCAGGGCCAGGTCCCGCTCGCCCTGCCCGCGCTTGACTGGCGCTATCGCATCGCCACGCCGGGCATTGGCGGGCACCTGGAACTGGAAGCCAATACCCTGGCGATCAGCCGCTCTGCCGGGCAGGATACCCAGCGCGCCTTTGCCCGCGCGCAGTGGGATCTGCGCACGGTAACAGGGCTTGGCCAGGAAGTGACATTTACCGCGATGATGCGCGGCGACGTCTATCACAGCGATGCCAACGCGCTGACCACGGTGGATATCTATCGCGGCGTGTCGGGCTGGCAGGCGCGCGGCATCGCCACGGCGGCGGTGGACGTGAAGTGGCCGCTGGTCGGCGCGCTGTTCGGCGGAACGCAGGTGCTGACCCCGCGGGTGCAGCTGGTGGCCACGCCGCACGTGCGCAACACCTCGATCCCCAACGAGGATTCGCGCGCCGCAGACCTGGATGATTCCAACCTCTTCTCGCTCAACCGCTTCAACGGCTATGACCGTTATGAAGACGGCGTGCGCGTGACCTATGGCTTTGACTGGCAGCTGACGCGGCCGGGCTGGCGCATTTCCTCCACCGTGGGGCAAAGCTATCGCCTGTCGGACGAGCAGAGCCTGCTGCCGCCGGGCACCGGGTTGACCGATCGCTTTTCCGATATCGTCGGGCGTACCGACTTGCGGATCAAGGACATCATCCAGTTCACCCACCGCTATCGCCTGGACAAGGACAGCTTCGTCCTGCGCCGCAACGAAATCGATGCGACGATCGGCGATCACCGGACCTATGCCGAGATCGGCTATCTGCGCCTCAACCGCGATATCCCGATCACGTTCGAAGACCTGCGTGATCGCGAGGAACTGCGCGCCGCGGCGCGGGTGGGCTTTGCCCGCTATTTCTCGGTCTTCGCCTCGGGCGTGGTCAACCTGACGACCAAGGCCAGCGATCCGGTCTATGGTTCAGACGGGTTCCAGATGCTGCGCCACCGCCTGGGCGTGGCCTATACCGACGATTGCTTTGACCTGTCGATCACCTGGAAGCGCGACTACGTGACGACCGGTGACGCCACGGCCGGTAACTCGTTCCTGTTCAGCGTATCGCTGCGCGGGCTGGGCTCGCGCTAAAATTAAAGGCAGATTTCCATCACCAAAAGCTCCCCTCCTCTTCAGAGGAGGGGTTGGGGGTGGTGGAAACCTTAAGCCGTCACCGCACAGACGCCTCAACGCCGCGCGTTGTATTCCAGCTGCGCGTTGGTCAGCTGGAAGCCGATCAGATGCTCGAACGTGGCCGAGGCGATGGCCTTCTTCACTTCGGGCAGCGAGAGCGGATCGATCGCGGCATCGGCCTGGCCGGCGCGGCGCTTGCGCGACAGGCGGGCGCGTACATCGGCGGGCAGGCTGGCGGCGGCGCGATCGACGCTGGCACCGGCCTTGGCATGGCCAGTGGCGCGATCCTGGCCATCGGCAAAATCGATCGCCACCGTGCCAAGGCGCTTGGCCACCACGGCCGTGCCACCACGCATCACCACCGAGAAATAGGGCAGTTCGACATGGCGCGCCCCGCGCGTGTCGGTGCGGCGCGCCTCGACATCGAAGGTCGCCTCGCTGGTGACGGGATCGGCCGCCTCGGCGCAGGTGGAACGCAGGTTGGTGATCGCGGCCACCAGATCGATCGCCTGCGAATCGGTGCGGGCCGGATCGGTGAACACGGTCACGTCGCCGGTCATTTCAGGGATTTCCACCGTCGGGCATGCCGTGCGCAGCGCAGTCACGCCCACGCCATCTTCCACCACCAGTTCGCCCTTGTTCTTGGCACAGCCCGTCAGGGCACCGGCCAGCAGCCCGGCCAGCAACGGTGTGCCGATCACGGCCTTGGCAAGCGAGAGACGGCGGCTCTTGGCGATCATCAGGGCAACTTCCTTAAGGCGCAAACAGGGGCAGCACAGGCGCCGCCCGATCTGAAACAGCAGCGGATGCAGCGCATCCTCTACCCACCCCTTGGCGCTTGGGCAATGGCGCTGCCTGGGCGACGGCGATGTTTTGCTGCATCTTTTAAACGCGGCGTTGTTTTACGAGTGGGCCCTGCGCTGCTAAGGACAGGCCCATGAACGCCAGCTTTCCGGATTCCGCCGCCGCCGCCACCCTGCCCGAAACGGGCCTGCCGCCGCTGCACCTTCTGATTGCCGCCCCGCGCGGCTTCTGCGCCGGGGTGGACCGTGCGATCGAGATCGTGGAGCGGGCGATCGAACGCTATGGCGCGCCGGTCTATGTGCGCCACGAAATCGTCCACAACCGCTTCGTGGTCGATACGCTCAAGGCCAAGGGCGCCGTCTTCGTGGAGGAACTGGACGAAGTGCCCGATGGCAAGCCGGTGGTCTTTTCCGCCCATGGCGTGCCCAAGGTGGTGCCGATGGCCGCGACCGAGCGCGGGCTCGACTGGCTGGACGCGACCTGCCCGCTGGTGAGCAAGGTGCACCGCCAGGCCGAACGCAAGGTGGAAGCCGGGCGCCACATCCTGTTCGTGGGCCACAAGGGCCATCCCGAGGTAATCGGCACGATGGGCCAGGTGCCCGAAGGCGCGATGACCCTGGTCGAAACGGTGGAAGACGTGGCCCGGCTGGATTTCCCGGCCGACCAGCGCCTGGCGTTCCTGACGCAGACCACCCTGTCGGTGGACGATACGGCCGAGATCATCGCCGCGCTCAAGGCGCGCTTTCCCAGCATCGTCGGCCCCCGCGCCGAAGACATCTGCTATGCCACGTCCAACCGCCAGGCGGCGGTCAAGGCCATCGCGCCGCGCTGCCAGCTGGTGCTGGTGATCGGCGCGCCCAACAGCTCGAACTCGCTGCGCCTGGTCGAGGTGGCCGAACGCGAGGGTTCCAAGGCCCGCCTGATCCAGCGCGCCACCGAAATCGATCCGGCCTGGCTGGAAGGGGTCACCTCGCTGGGGCTGACGGCCGGCGCTTCGGCCCCCGAAGTGCTGGTGCGCGAAGTGGTGGCCAAGCTTGGCACCTGGCGCCAGGTTCACGAAGAGCCGGTGACCACCACGGAAGAACACATGGTGTTCAAGCTGCCCCGCCAGTTGATGAGCTGAAAGACCCCATCATGGCTGTCTATACCCACCTCGGCGCGGAGGACATGGCCGCGCTGCTCGCTCCCTATCACCTGGGCGATCTGGTTTCCGCCAAGGGCATTGCCGAAGGCGTTTCCAATAGCAACTGGCTGATCGAAACCGCGCAAGAGCCTGGCAAGGCCACGCGCTTCATTCTCACCATGTATGAATTCCGCATCGAGATCGCCGACCTGCCCTATTTCCTCGGGCTGCTTGATCACCTCGCGGCCAAGGGTTGCCCGGTGCCGCGCTCGATCCACGATGGCGCGGGCAATCTCTATCGCGTGGTCGATACCCCGCGTGGGGAACGCGCGCTGGCACTGATCGAGTTCCTGCCCGGCGTTTCGCTGCACGAACCCACGCCCGGCCAGGCGCGCGCAGTGGGCGCGGCGCTGGCCACGCTGCACGGCGCAGCGGCCGATTACCCGGCCACGCGCGCCAATGGCATGGGCCTGGCCGAATGGCAGCGGCTCGCCGATGCCTGCGGGCCGCAGGGCCTGGCCAGCATCGATCCCGTGCTGGCCAGCCTGGTGGCGCAGCACCTGCCTCGCCTGGCCGCGCAATGGCCGCAAGACCTGCCCACCGGCGTGATCCATGCCGATCTCTTTCCCGACAACGTGTTGATGCAGGGGGAAACGGTCACTGGCCTGATCGACTTCTATTTCGCCTGCAACGACGTGATCGCCTATGATCTGGCGGTGACGCATGCCGCCTGGTGTTTCGATGCGGCGGGCCTGGCGTTCCGCGCCGATCTTTCGGCGGCGCTGCTTGAAGGCTATGCCAGTGTGCGCACCCTGTCTGGGGCAGAACGGGCGGCGCTGCCGGTGCTGGCGCAAGGGGCGGCGATGCGCTTTGCCATGAGCCGCGCCTATGACTGGCTCAACACCCCGGCCGATGCCCTGGTGACGCGGAAAGACCCGATGGCCTTTGCCCGCCGGCTGCAATTCTATGCCGATCCGGCGAATGGTGGAGTGTTCGCACTGTGAAGCAGGTCGATATCTTCACCGACGGCGCCTGCAAGGGCAATCCCGGCAAGGGTGGCTGGGGCGCGCTGCTGCGCATGGGCGAGCACGAAAAGGAACTGGTCGGTTCCGAGCGCGAGACGACCAACAACCGCATGGAAATGATGGGCGCTATCCGCGCGCTGGAAGCGCTGACCCAGCCCTGCCAGGTGACCCTGCACACCGACAGCAAGTATGTGCTCGACGGCATCACCAAGTGGATCTTTGGCTGGCAGAAACGAGGCTGGAAAACGGCCGACAACAAGCCGGTCAAGAACGAAGACCTGTGGCGCGCACTGGTGGCCGCTGCCCGCCCGCACAAGATCGAGTGGGTGTGGGTCAAGGGACATGACGGCCACCCGGAAAACGAGCGGGTGGACAAACTCGCCAGCGACGCGGCCAAGGCCGCCTGATTCATCGCGAGCCTGATCCATTCCGGGACTCAGCTGCGGTCCATCCGGTTTGGCGGCATGGCGCTTCATGGTAAACTGCCGCGCACAGGCCGCCTTGGCGCCGGCCGATCGCGGGGGATGTTCGATGGTGTGCCAGTTCACGGTCAACCGTGCGGGGTGGGTGCTGGCGGCTGCCAGCCTGATGGCGGCGGCAGCATCACCAGCCGTGGCGCGGCACCAACCACCGCCACCGGTCGCCACGCCGGCAACGCCCTCCGCGATGGTTCCCTATGGCCCAGGGCCAGGCCCGTGCAGCGTGCCCGGCATCGATGGCGGCGAACCGCAACGGCACGGCTGGCCGCCGCCATGCGAGGCGATGCCTGCTCCGGCCTATCCCGGCGCTGGCTATTATGCACCGGGCCATCCACCCCAGGCCTATTCCGCGCCGGGCTATGCCGGGCAAGTGCCGGTCTATACCGGCAGCTGGATCGCGCCGCCGGGCTATTACGTGGCAGGGGTGGTCATGGTGCCTGTGCCGCTGCCGCGTACCGGGGGCTGCCAGCCTTGTGGCGAAACCCGCACCGTGACCACCACGCGCACGGTGGATGTGGCCGTTCGCCCAGCGCGCCGGGTGCCGCCACGCCATCCCCCGCTGCACGACAAGCGGGTGATGGAAAAGCGCATCAAGGAATAGAGCGCAAACACCGCGTTAACTGCATGACATAACCATTCTGCGCCGGCCCGCTTCAAGCCAGGGCAAGACCAGCGGGCGACAAGCGCGCCGGGGCATAGCGCGCCGGATCAAGCCGTTCGGTCATCGTATCGGCCGACTGGCCCAGCAGCAGTTGCGCGGCCAGGCGCGCGGCGGCGGGCGCGGTCTGGATGCCAAAGCCGCCCTGCCCGGCAAACCAGAACAGGCCCGGCACGGCAGGATCAAAGCCATAGACCGGCGCGCGATCGGGGGCAAAGCTGCGCAGCCCGGCCCAGCGCCGCTCCACTGCGGCGATGCGCCAATCCACCACCTGTTCCAGGCGATCGATCGCCAGTGCCACGTCGATTTCCTCGGGCGCGACATCGTGCGCCACGTCGGGCGTTTCATCGTGCGGCGAAAGCCACAGCCGATCGCCCGATGGCTTGAAATAGAAGTCTCCGGCCAGCCCGAAGGTGAGCGGCAGTGTGGCCGGCACGGGTGGATCGACACGCAGTTGCGTGATCGTGCGGCGCAGCGGCGCGATGCCCAGGGAAGCCGCCCCGGCGAGCCTGGCGACTTCGTCGGCCCAGGCCCCGGCGGCGTTGACCACCACCCCGGCGCGCGCCTGCCCCCCGCGCCATGCCAGGCGCCAGCCAGCCCCCTCGTGTACCAGCGAATCGATACGCGCACGCAGGCAGACGACGGTTCCGGTGCGGCGCGCCAGGGCCAGGTAGTGCTGGTGCAGCCCGGCCACGTCGATATCGGCGCAGCCCGGCTGCCAGGCCCCCAGGCACCATTGCTCGCGCAGGCCAGGCACCAGCGCGATCATGCCGGCGCGATCGATCATGTCCACCGTGGCGCCGAGCGCGCCATAGTCGGACACGAAGGTTTCCAGCGCGGCGCGATCCTCTGTCCGCCCGATCACCAGCGAGCCGCGCGGCTGCAGAAAGCCGTGCTGTGCCAGGTAATCCCCCGAGGCCAGGGTGAGTGGCACCACCGCCGGCCCGCCATAGATCTCGTCCCAGAACGCGGCGGAGCGGCCGGTGGTGTGGTAGCCTGGGCTGTCCTCCGCCTCGACCAGCAGGACGCGGGCATGGGGCGCGCATTCGGCGGCGAGACTGGCCCCGGCCATGCCGGCGCCGATGATCGCGATGTCGAACTCGTCCATGGTCGCGCCCCTGCCTGCCTTATTCCGCCATGGCGGCCGTGTCTTGCCGCTGTGGGGCTTCCCGTTCGAGGAATTCGTCGATCGAGGCAAGCACCCGATCGCGCACGGCGTCACATTCGCGCAGCAGTTCGTGCCGCGCCTCACGCCCCCAGGCCACCAGTTGGGCCTTGGGCAGGCGCTGCGCGGCGCGCGCGATAGCTGGCCACGACACCAGCGCATCGTGGCGCGTGGCAAGCAGCAGCACCGGGGTGGTTACGCGCTCCAGCATCCCAGGCGCATCGAGCCGGTCGAACGATTCGCTGCTCTTTTTCAGCCAGCGCCAACTGGCCGGACCCAGCGCCAGCCAGGGCCGCTGTGCCCGCCACCATTGTTCATCGGCGTAGCGGGTTTCATCGTGCGTCAGCAGGTTGGCACGCAGCGCGACCCGGGCGCCAGGCTTCTCGCTGTTTTTCCACGCCGGGCGCGCCGGATCGCCCAGGCGAACCATCAGCGCGGCATAGACGCGCTGCACCGGGCGCGGCAGAACGGTGGCGAATCCGAGCATCGGCGCGCTCAGCACCACGGCATCCGGGGCGATTCGCTGCTCGGCCAAGGTGCGCAACACCAGGTGGCCGCCCATCGAATGGCCGATCACCACATGCGGCCCCGGTGTTTGCGCGCGCCAGATTTGGTAAAGATGGGCAAGGTCATCCACCCAGACCGAAAAATCGGCGATGTCACCCACCGGTGGCCCGCTTTGCGGCCCGGCAGAGCCAGCCTGCCCGCGCCAGTCAGCGGCGGTTACGCACCAGCCCTTAGACGCCCAGTAATCGAACGTTTCCAAATACTTTTCATAAAAGTCCCCGCGCCCGGGCAGGAACAGGATCGACCCCCTCGGCGGGCCATCGCCGCGCCGCCAGTCGATCCGGCGGATGGCGGTGCCATCGCTGGCGGACCAGGTCGATTCGCTCGCACCAGCGGGGATCTCGCGCCCACCGATGCCCTTCCAGACATGCTTAACCATTGCTTGCGACGCCCTGTTTCACGCCCGATCCCGCCGCTTGGCTTGGTTACCGTTTGGTAAGTGATTTTCCGGTATCCCCACATCATCGAGGGGGATTTCCATGGTTTACGGATTGGCCGGAGTGTTGGCAATCGCGCTGCTGATCGCAGCCTTTACCGACCTGCGCCGCAGACAGATCGACAACTGGCTCAACGCCGCGATCGCGGCGCTGGCCCCGGTCTATTGGTGGGCCTGCGGGCTGCACCTGTGGCCCGATGTCGTGCTGCAACTGGGCGTGGCGCTGGCCGCTTTCGTGGTGCTGGCGGGGCTGTTTGCCCTGCGCATGATGGGCGGCGGCGATGTCAAGCTGCTCACCGCGCTGGCGCTGTGGCTGCGGCCGGTGCTGTTTGCCAAGCTGCTGCTGATCATGGCCCTGGTGGGCGGCCTGCTCACCGTGGGGATGGGCATGTGGCACCTGATGCGGCGCCGCAAGGACCGGCTGAAGATTCCCTATGGCGTGGCGATCGCCACGGCGGGGCTGTGTGTTCTTGGCACCACTTATGGCGCGGGCATTCACGCGCTCGCTGCGGGCTAAGGCCAACTTAACCAATTTGTCGGATGGCTGCGCGCTATTCTGTAAGGGCGGGATAAACTGGCGATGGACAAGAAGAAGCTACTGTTGTTGGGGGCCTCGCTGGTGCTGGGCATTCCATCGGCCTTGTTCGGCCTTGGCCTCATTCGTGGCTCGGGTTCGCCCCAGGCGATCGCTGCCGCCAAGGTGGAAATGGGTTCCAAGGTCCTGGTGGCCCAGCGCGCCCTGCCCGTCGGCACGATCATCACCGCCGATTCGATTGGCTTCAAGGCCTGGCCCAAGGAAATGGTGCAGGACGCCTATTTCGTGGAAGGCGAGGCCGACATGCAGAAGATGCTCGGGACCGTGGTGCGCAACCCGATCACCGCCGGCGAACCGATTACGCAGGGTTCGCTGGTGGCACCGGGCGATCGCGGCTTCCTCGCCGCCGCGCTTGGGCCTGGCATGCGCGCCGTCACCATTCCGGTTTCCGCCCGCACCGGTGTGGCCGGCTTCGTCTTTCCCGGCGACCATATCGACCTGGTGCTGACTCAGACCGTCAAGGGCAACGATCCGCAGCCGCTCAAGGCATCGGAAACCATCATCCGCAACCTGCGCGTGCTCGCCACCGACCAGTCCGCCACGCAGGAACAGATCGAGGGCAAGACCAAGGTCAAGGCGTTCAGCACGGTCACCGTGGAAGTGACGCCCAAGATCGCGGAAAAGATCGCCGTGGCCCAGACCATCGGCACGCTCAGCCTCTCGCTGCGCTCGCTGGCCGACAATTCGGCCGAGCTGGAGCAGGCGATCGCCTCGGGCGATGTCAAGGTTCCGGCCGGGGCCACCCCGCAGGACGAGGAAAAGCTGCTCAAGCAGGCCCTCGCCCACCCGCTCGATGGCGGCACCAGCTTTGCCACGGGTGGCGATGTCTCGCGCTTCCAGCGCAAGTCGATGCCGCCGATGGGTGGCGCTGGCGGTGGCGGCGGCGGCTTTACCGCGCCGCCCGCCCCGGCGCCCGTGGCGGCCATGGCCGGCCCGGCCGTGCCGCCGCGCCCGCGTGGCCCGGTGGTCAACATCACGCGCGGCAAGGACACTGTCACCGTCAGCGTGGGAGCGCAGTGAGATGAGCACGATTGCCACGATCTGCCCGCCCATTCCCTTCCGGCATCGCGCCAAAGGCCAAGCCATGTCCCACCGCTTCGTTTCCGCGCTGCGCACCGCCATGATCGTGGCCGCGCCGCTTGCCGCGCCCCTTGCCGTCGCTGCCTTGGCCCCTGCGGCCCAGGCGCAGAGCGTCACCAGCCCGGCCCGCGCCATCGCGGTGGGCCTCGGCCGGGGTGAACTGATCACCCTGCCCTCGCGCATGGCCGATGTGTTTGTCGCCGACGAAAAGATCGCCGACGTGCAGGTGAAATCGACCAACCAACTCTATGTCTTCGGCAAGGGCCCGGGCGAAACCACGGTCTATGCCAGCGACGCCAAGGGCAACGTGATCTGGTCGGCCAATGTGCGCGTGGGCACCAACATCGACAGCATCGACCAGATGCTCCACCTCGCCATGCCCGACGCCAAGGTGCAGACCGCGACGATGAACAACACCGTGCTGCTGACCGGCACGGTGGGAGCCCCCGAAGATGCGGCCGAGGCCGAGCGCCTGGTCAAGGCCTTCGTGGGCGACAAGATGCAGGTGATCAGCCGCCTCAAGATGGCCACGCCCCTGCAGGTCATGCTGCAGGTGCGGATTGCCGAAGTCAGCCGCACGCTGACCCGTGCGATCGGCATGAACTGGGCCACGGCCGATGCCACCAGCGGCTTCAAGTTCGGCGTGGGCCAGGGCAACGCGTTCACCCAGTATGTCGCGGGCGGGCCGCTACTGGCTGGCGGCAACGTGGCGATGAACGCCACGACCACGGTGGTCAACTCGGCCACGACAGGCACCCGCCTGGTCGGCAACGGCAAGCTGTTTGGCATGGATGTGCTGGGCGCGCTGGATCTGGGCGAAACGATCGGCCTGTCCAACACCCTGGCCGAGCCGAACCTTACCGCGCTGTCGGGTGAAACAGCCGAATTCCTGGCCGGCGGCGAATTTCCCATCCCGCTTTCGCAGGGCCTGGGCACCACCAGCATCGAATACAAGAAGTATGGTGTGAGCCTGTCCTACACGCCCACCGTACTGGCCAATGGCCGCATCTCGCTGCGTGTGCGGCCGGAAGTCTCCGAACTCACCACTGACGGCGCGATCACGCTCAGCGGCTTTTCCATCCCTGCGCTCAAGGTGCGCCGCGCCGAAACCACGGTGGAACTGGGATCGGGACAAAGCTTCATGATCGCCGGGCTGCTGAGCAATTCGGCGCAGAACACGATCACCAAGCTACCGGGCGCTGGCGACCTGCCGATCCTGGGCTCGCTGTTCCGCTCCACCTCGTTCAAGAAGGGCGAGACCGAACTGGTGATCGTGGTTACCCCGTATCTGGTCAACCCGGTGGATGCCAAGGATATCAAGCTGCCCACCGATGGCTTCCGCGCCGCCGATGCCGTGCAGCAATTGCTGGGCAACCAGGAAACCGTACCGTCCAAGGGCGAAGGTCGCCCGATGCCGACCGAACGCGAAGGTACCGTGCAAGGCGGCCCAGCGCCGAAGGTAGGCGACGCCAGCGGCGCCCAGCCCGAAAAGAACAAGCAGGCCAAGGCCGACGCCAAACCCGGCTTCAACCTGTGACCGCCTACGCGACAAGGAACCAGACCATGTCCACAACGCGCAATCGCATCGGCCCTGTGGCCCTGGCCCTGGCCCTCACCACGGCCCTCGCCGGCTGCGTCGGCGGCCAGCCGACCAACCGCTCGCTCAACAGCGTGCACCAGCCGGTGGTCGAACGCACCAGCTACACGCTGGACATCAATACGCTGCCCGGTGGCGGCGTTTCGGTCAGCGAACAGCGTCGCATGGCCGGATGGTTCGACTCGCTTGATCTTGGCTATGGCGACAAAGTGGCGCTGGATGATCCCGCCCGCGATCCGGCCACGCACGATGCCGTGCAGGCGGTGCTTGCCGGCCACGGCATGAGCCTGGCCGAAGGCGCGCCGATTACGGCTGGCAGCGTGGCGCCGGGCATCGCGCGCCTGGTAATCATGCGCACCACCGCTGCCGTGCCGGGTTGCCCGGATTGGTCCACCCACAACGATGGCAATGGCAACAACGCCACCTCGACCAACTATGGCTGCGCGGTCAACTCCAACCTGGCCGCGATGGTGGCCAACAAGGAAGACTTGGTGCACGGCCAGTCTGACGACGGCCGCACCACGGTGATGACCTCGAACAAGGCGATCCAGGCCTACCGCGACAATGCACCCTCCGGCATGGGGGGCGCCACCGTCAAGAAGGTCAACACCTCCACTTCAGCGGCGAGCAACTGACATGAGCGCACCCTGGAAATCCGGCAATCGCGACCTGTTCGCAGCATTCCTGTGCGACGATGCGGCGCTCGACGTCGCGCGCGCCGTGGCGGCCGACATGGGCTGGGCGCCGGAAAAGTGCGCGCGCGGCGGCCTGCGCAATGCCGTGCAATCGCTCTCGATCACCGCCAGCCCGGCGATCCTGATGGTCGATCTGTCGGAAAGCGGCGATCCCCTCAACGATATCAATGCCCTGGCCGAAGTATGCGAACCCGGCACGGTGGTCATCGCCGTGGGCCAGGTCAACGATGTGCGGCTCTATCGCGATCTCATCGCTTCGGGCATTCAGGATTACCTGCTCAAGCCGCTGTCAGTCGCCCAGGTGCGCGACGCGCTGAGCCAGGCGCAGGCGATCTTCAATGCGCCAAAGAACCAGGATGGCAGCGCGGCCAAGCGCCACGTGACCACTGCGGTTGTCGGCACCCGCGGCGGGGCTGGCGCCTCCACCATCGCCACTTCGCTGGCCTGGTCGTTTGGCGCCGATTTCAAGCTGTCGACCGCGCTGCTCGATCTTGACGTGCACTTCGGCACCGGCGCGCTCACGCTCGATCTCGAGCCCGGCCGTGGCCTGACCGACGCGATCGACAGCCCCAGCCGCATCGACGGGCTGTTCATCGAACGCGCGATGATCCGGGCCAACGACAACCTGGCGATCCTTTCGGCCGAAGCGCCGATCACCGCGCCGCTGATGACTGATGGCAGCGCCTTCGTGCAGTTGCAGGAGGAATTCCGCCAGGCGTTCGAGATGACCGTGATCGACATGCCGCGCAACATGCTGATCAACTTCCCGCACTTGCTGGCCGATGTGAACGCGGTGGCACTGGTCACCGAATTGACCCTGGCCGGCGCGCGCGATGCGATCCGCCTGCTGGCCTGGCTCAAGTCCAACGCCAGCCACGCCCATGTCTATGTGGTGGCCAACAAGGTGCACCAGGGCGTGGGCGAAATCAGCCGGGCCGATTTCGAATCCTCGATCGAGCGCAAGCTGGGTTTCCAGGTGCCGTTCGATGCCAAGGCCGCAGCCAATGCCGCCAAGCTGGGGCAGACGTTCATCGGCGCCAACCGCTCGACCAAGGCGGCGCTGGCAATCAAGGACGTGGCGCAGGCCATCTCCAGCCTTGCCGCCGATACCGACGCCAGCCCGGCGGACAAGCCCAAGGCCAAGTCCACCTCGCTCCTGGGCAAGTTCGATCTCAAGAAGATGTTGCCGGCAAAAGGCAAGGCCAAGACCGGCGCCCCAGTCTAAAGCTGGCCAGGTCTGGCGCTTTACGCCCCGTGCCACGCCGTCACCGCGCGATGCAGTTTACGGTTTCCTTCAGGTAGGCAGGTTCCCCGATGCTCAATCCCCAGCTGATCTTGCTCTTTGGCGGGCTTGGTATCGCGCTGCTGCTGGCCGTGGCGGCGTTCAGCGGGCCGAGCGCCGGCAAGGAAGGCGCACGCCGCCTGCAACAGGTGCGCTTCCGCCATTCGGATAGCGCGGTCGACAAGGTGGAGGCGCAGTATCGCAAGGCGATCGCCTCGCGCACACCCCGCGCCTATCGCGTCGCCGGCTCTGCCTCGCGCACCGAGGCGCTGGCTCTGCGCCTGCACCGCACCGGCAAGGGCTGGACCCTGTCGCAGTATCTCTATGCCTCGCTTGGCCTGGGGCTGGGTATCGCCGCGCTGATCTTCCTCAAGTCCGGCTCGCTGCTTCTCGCGATACCGGCCGGCGTTCTGGTCGGCGCGGGGCTGCCGCACATGGTGGTGAACCGCGCGATCACCAAGCGCGCCAACGCCTTTGTCACCCGCTTTCCCGATGCGCTGGAACTGCTCGTGCGCGGCCTGCGCTCTGGCCTGCCGATCACCGAGACGCTGGGCGTCGTCGCCAGCGAACTGCCCGGCCCGGTGGGGGAAGAATTCAAGCTGGTGACCGACCGCATCAAGGTGGGCAAGACCATGGAAGAGGCGCTGCAGGATACCGCCGACCGCCTCGACATGGCCGAGTTCAGCTTTTTCTGCATTACGCTGGCGATCCAGCGCGAAACCGGTGGCAACCTGGCCGAAACCCTCGCCAACCTGGCTGACGTGCTGCGCAAGCGTGCGCAGATGAAGCTCAAGATCAAGGCGATGAGTTCGGAATCCAAGGCTTCGGCCTATATCGTCGGCGCCCTGCCGTTCATCGTCTTTGCCCTGATCTACTGGATCAACCCGGTCTACATGGGCAAGTTCTTCGTCGACGAGCGCCTGATCATCGCCGGCCTGGGCGGGCTGTGCTGGCTGGGCCTGGGCGCCTTCATCATGGCCAAGATGGTCAGCTTCGAGATCTGAGCCAAGGAACGCGCTGATGCAACCGAACCCCGCACCCACGCTGCTTGGCATCAATGTCGTCCATGCCGGCTCGATCATGCTGATGATCGCGGCCGCGGCGATGATCCTGGCGATCTATGCCGCGATCACCGTGCGCGATCCCATGGCCAAGCGGGTCAAGGCGTTGAGCGAGCGACGCGAGCAGCTCAAGGCCGGGATCATCACCTCGGCCGCGCGCAAGCGCCATTCGATCGTGCGCCGCAACCAGACCACCGACACGATCCGCGGCGTGCTGGAAAAGCTGCGCGTGCTGCAGGACAGCCAGTTGGCCGTGGTGCAGCAAAAGCTGGCCCAGGCCGGCATCCGCAAGAAGGAATGGGCCGTCGCGGTGATCTTTGGCCGCATGATCGGCCCGATCGTGCTGGGCGGCCTCGCTATCCTGTGGATCTACGTGCTGCAGTTCTTTCCCGAATGGGGCGCGTTCAAGCGCTTCATGGGTTTCGCGGTCATGGTCATCTTCGGCTACAAGGCCCCCGATATCTGGATCGCCAACCTGGTGTCCAAGCGCACCCATGCCATCCGCAAGGGCCTGCCCGATGCGCTGGACCTGCTGGTGATCTGCGCCGAGGCTGGCCTTACCGTGGACGCTGCCTTTGGCCGCGTGGCGCGCGAGCTAGGCCGCGCCTATCCCGAACTGGGCGATGAATTCGCACTCACCGCGATCGAGCTGTCGTTCCTTACCGAACGGCGCCAGGCCTTTGAAAACCTGGCCTATCGCGTGAACCTCGATTCGGTGAAGGGCGTGACCACCACCATGGTCCAGACCGAACGCTATGGTACGCCGCTGGCCTCCGCCCTGCGCGTGCTGTCGGCCGAATTCCGCAACGAACGCATGATGCGCGCCGAGGAAAAGGCCGCCCGCCTGCCCGCGATCATGACCGTGCCGCTGATCCTGTTCATCCTGCCCACGCTGTTCATCGTCATCCTGGGCCCGGCGGCCTGCGCGATCAGCGACCAGTTCATCAACCGCAAGCCCGGGCCGTAAGGCTTTGGGCGGCGGGCTTGGTGCCGGGCTTCGCACCACCCCCAAAACCCCTCCTCTGAAGAGGAGGGGGCTTTTATTGTCAGTGCTTTAATTCCCCATCCTCTTTAGAGGAGGGGGTCGGGGGGTGGTGCTGGGCCTGACACTGTACCGCCAAACCTCAAGCAGGAACGCGCACCGCCTGCTCGATCGCGCCAAACAGGCTGCGCCCGGCGCTGTTGCGGGCTTCGACGCGCAGGGTTTCGCCCGGCCCCAGCGGATCGCCAGGCAGCGGCGCCGACAGGCTGACCAGGGTTCCGGCGGCGAGCGCGCGTTCGGCGGCCAGACCGGCGATGGTATCGCCCAGGGTGGGCGGCAGGATCACGTCCTGGGTGTGGCTGCCCCGCGTCACCTTGAGCGGCACGGCCAACGCGCCATCCACCCACGCTTCCGCCAGCGCCGAGGGCGTAACGAAGACCGGCGAGAAATGCCCCGTGGCCCCTGGCGCGCTCTGCACGGCAACCGCGTGGGCCAGGCCGACCAGGCGCACCCGGCCCAAGGCCTCGGCCGCGCTGGCGCCTTGCGGCACATCGGCCGTCATCGCCACCAGGCCCACCGCCGAAGCACCGGGCCGGCGCAGCGGATCGCGCGCGCCCATCAGCCCGTCGCCAGGCTGGTGGCGCAGGGCATCGGCCGAATCGGTCCAGTGAAACGTACGCGGCAGGGGCGCGGCCGCCTCGCGTTCGTGAAAGCGTTTGCGCGGGATCGCCCCGTGCGCCAGTTCGATGCTCAGGCTTTCGAGAAGATCGGCGTGGCGGTGCCATTCGTCCAGCAGCCGCTGCATCGTCGGCACCACATGATCGGCGTCGGCATACCAGGCGAGATCGTCGGACACCACGATCAGGCGCCCATCGCGCCCCTGCGGCAACGATGCCAGTTTCATGTTCACCTCTCCTGTTTCAGCTGCGACGATATTATCCCGGTTCTATTCTGGTATGGTTTTTGTCTTGTACGTTACTTGGCGCGCGCTTCGAACCGCCGCACCGCGCCCAGCAGCTTGTCGAGCAGGGCACGCAGCTTCTCCGTTTCGCGCGGGGTCAGTGCGGAGAATATTTCCTCATAAATTTCAAGCGCTTGCGGCCAAATCTGGGCATGGATGGCGCGGCCTTCGGCGGTAAGTTCGAGATGGTGGGAGCGTCCATCGGCCACATTCGGGCTGCGCTGCAGCAGGTTGCGATCCTCCAGCACCTTGCACGCGCGGTTGACGGCAACCTTGTCCATCTGGGTGGCGCGCACCAGGTCGCGCTGGGTCAGCGGGCCGGCATCGCCGAGCACCGCCATGACCCGCCATTCCGAGATCTTGAGCCCGAATTGCATACGATATTCGTTGGCAATGGCCTGGCTCACCGCACCAGAGGTGATGGCCATGCGATAAGGCACGAATTCGGCAAGACGGGTCTGGGTTCCGGGCATGGTTTCGTATCTACGGAAACCAGCGGCAATGGCAATAACGATATTTCTCTTTAATCGCTATGAACTCTTGCAATCGTGCAAGACAAGCTATCGCAGCGCAACTTTCGATACGCGCTGCGATGCAACAGGATCACAGACCGCAGCCGCCTGTCGGCTATGCCTTGAGCGCCCTGCCCGCCACCGCACCCAGCCGGGCGACCAGCACGGGATCGCGCTGCGCCGGCGCCGTCATGATCGCGCCGTCGAGCGCGCGGTCGATCGGACTGGGCGTGCGCAGCTGCGGCAAAAGACCGGCCAGCGCCACGACAGTGGCCTTCGCCGTTGCGGCATTGCCGCGCATCACCGACAGCACCTGGGCAACGTCGACATGATCGCCGTCGCGCCAGGCATCGTAATCGGTGACCATGCCGATCAGGGCATAGGGCAGCTCTGCCTCGCGCGCGAGGCGCGCCTCGGGCATGGCGGTCATGCCGATCACGTCGGCACCCCATTGGCGGTAGAGGCGGCTTTCCGCGCGGGTGGAAAACTGCGGCCCCTGCATCGCCAGATAGCAACCACCCCGGTGCACGCTGGCCCCGGCGGCCTGGGCCGCATCGGCAAGAAGGCCCGACAGGCGCGCACAGACCGGATCGGCGAGCGAGACATGGGCCACCAGCCCTTCCCCGAAAAAGCTTTGCGGGCGGCCATGGGTGCGATCGATGAACTGGTCCACCGCCACGAAGCTGCCCGGTGCCAGCTCTTCGCGCAGCGAGCCGATCGCGGAAATGGCGACAAGGTCGGTCACCCCGCAGCGCTTCATCACGTCGATGTTGGCGCGGTGGTTGATGGCTTCGGGGGAAATCCGGTGCCCGGCGCCGTGGCGCGCCAGGAACACGAATTCCTGCCCGCCGATGCGCCCCAGCGTAACCGGCCCGGATGGCGCGCCAAACGGCGATTGCACCGCGATTTCCTGCACATCGTCCAGCACCGAAAGATCATAGATCCCCGAGCCGCCGATCACCCCGATGCGCCAGCGCGCGCCCGGCGCCTGGGTTTCCTGTTCAGTCTGCAAGAATGCCCGCCATGATGAAATCAACCGTGTGTTCGCGATAGCGGTCGCGCAGCTGTTCGGTCAACGAATCCTGGCCAAAGCAGTGGCGCAGCACCAGCCGCGCGGAAAAGAACCGGTCAGCCGCGCCGCTGACGGTGAAATAGAACATCTGCGGATCGATCGGGCGGAACACCCCGCTTTTCACCCCTTCGCCGATCAGCTGGTCATAGGCGCGGCTAAGCGGGCGCAGGTACTTGTCGGCGATACGCCGCGCCTCGGCATCGTCGCTATCGCGCACCAGGCGCATGAGCAGGCGGTTGAGATAGGGATAGCGGTAATAGGTATCGATGCAGCAGGAAATGTGATGGCGCAGCTTGTCCTGCGGGGCCATGTCGCCCTTGGCCACCAGGGCGTCGACCGAGCGGACGATCTCGGCCATGTCGCGATCAAGCAGCGCGGTGAGCAGCCCGGCCTTGTTACCGAAGTAATACTTCACCAGCGCCGAATTGAGGCCCGAGCGCAGCGAGAGTTCGGACAGCGAGATATCGACCAGGTCGCCCTCGCGCATCACCGCAGAGGCCGCCGCCAGCAGCAGATCGCGTGCGCCGCCCGATGCAGCGGCCGCATCAGGCGGCGGCGCAGCATGGTCGTGCGCGGTCTGTGGTCCTGCGTTGGTCATGTCGCCGTGGTCCTCTTCAACCGATCGATTAGGCGGCGCGGCCAGCCAGGGTCAAGCTACTTGCAAACAACGCTTCAGCCACTACCGCAGCACCCATGGACGAAGCAGCCTTCATCACCGCCCTGCGCGCCCTGGCACCAGACCCTGCCGCGCGCGGGCTGGACGATGACGTGGCGGTGATCGCGCTGGGCGGGGAGCATCTCGTGCTCACCCACGACATGATGGTGGAAGGCGTGCACTGGCTGCCGGGCCAGGACCCGGCCGACGTGGCGTGGAAACTGGTGGCGACCAACCTGTCCGATCTGGCGGCCAAGGGCGCGGCGCCGCTCGGCGTGCTGCTGGGCTATGGCCTGGGTGGCGGCGAAGAGCGGTTCCTGGCCGGGCTGGCGGAGGCGCTGGCGGCGTTTGCCGTGCCGCTGCTGGGCGGAGACACCGTGCGCCGGGTCGGCCCGGCGGCCCATGGCCTTACTGCGCTGGGCCGCGCCACGCATTGCCCCGTGCCCACGCGCAGCGGCGCACAGGTGGGCGACAGGCTGTGGGTCACCGGCAGCCTGGGCGATGCCATGCTGGGGTTCGAGGCGCTGCGTGACGGGCGCGAGGGGCGCACTGGCCGCGATACCACGCGCTTTGCCCGCCCGGTGCCGCGCCTGGCCCAAGGGCGGGCGCTGGCCCCGCTGGTCGGCGCGATGATGGACGTGTCGGACGGGCTGCTGCTCGATGCGACGCGCATGGCCCGTGCCAGCGGCGTGACCCTGGCGATCGACAGCGCCGCCTGCCCCGTGCCGCCAGACCTTCCCTCTGCCCGCCGGCAAGAGGCGCTGTCATGGGGTGATGACTACGAACTGCTGTTCACCCTGCCAGCGGGCACCACGCCCCCCTGCCCGGCCACCTGCATCGGCGAGGCGCAGACCGCTGGCCCCGTACCCTTGCTGCTCGATGGCGCCTGCCCGCAAGGGCCGCTGGGCTATGAACACCGCGGCTAAAACGTAGTCGCCGGGAATAACCGAACAACCGTACAATACCGCTTGCGAGCGGCGGCAAATGATTTAGCTTCCATCTGGTTCCCAACCAAAGTGCGGGGACATGGTGTACCTGGCACACAAACAAGCCGGGGCACGGGAAGTTAGGGGGATGCCATCGTGAACCTTGTCGTAACCGCAATCGGGTTGGGGTTACTGGCTGTGCTTTATGGCTTCATTACCAGCCGTCAGGTGCTGGGAAGCCCGGCCGGAAACCAGAAAATGCAAGACATTGCCGGCGCCATCCAGGAAGGGGCGCAGGCCTATCTCAAACGCCAGTACGGCACCATTGCCCTGGTGGGCGTGGTCGTGGCCGCCATCGTTTCGATGACACTGCACCCGCTGCCGGCAGTGGGCTTTGTGATTGGTGCCGTGCTTTCGGGCGTGGCTGGCTTCATCGGCATGAACGTGTCGGTGCGGGCCAATGTGCGCACCGCCGCTGCCGCGCAAAGCGGCCTGCAACAAGGCCTTACCCTGGCGTTTCGCGCCGGGGCGATCACCGGCATGCTGGTGGCGGGCCTGGCCCTGCTCGCGATCGCGGGCTTCTTCTGGTATCTGGTGTTCGTAGCCGGCTATGCCCCGGGCGATCGCACCGTGGTCACCGCGCTCACCACGCTGGCGCTGGGCGCCTCGCTGGTGTCGATCTTTGCCCGGCTGGGCGGCGGCATCTTCACCAAGGCGGCCGACGTGGGCGCCGATCTGGTGGGCAAGGTGGAAGCCGGCATTCCCGAGGATGACCCACGCAACCCGGCCGTGATTGCCGACAACGTGGGCGACAACGTGGGCGATTGCGCCGGCATGGCGGCCGATCTGTTCGAAACCTATGTCGTCACCGTGGGCGCCACGATGGTACTTACGGCACTGCTGATCAAGGGCGTGGGCGATCTGCTGCTGCCGCTCATGTCGCTGCCCCT
Organism: Novosphingobium sp. GV079; assembly: GCF_003058045.1. Taxonomy (NCBI): domain Bacteria; kingdom Pseudomonadati; phylum Pseudomonadota; class Alphaproteobacteria; order Sphingomonadales; family Sphingomonadaceae; genus Novosphingobium; species Novosphingobium sp. GV079. The sequence continues at coordinate 428,952 of NZ_QBUE01000003.1, forward strand.
GCTGATCGGCGGGGTCTGCATTGTCACCTCGATCATCGGCACCTATTTCGTCAAGCTGGGGCGCAGCAACAACATCATGGGCGCCATGTACAAGGGCTTCCTGGTCACCGCGCTGCTTTCGATCCCGGCGATCTGGTTCGCCACGCAGGCCGCGCTGGGCAGCATGGAAGCGCCGATCGGCGACCAGGGCTTTACCGGCCGCACGCTGTTCTATTGCGCGCTGGTCGGCCTGGCGATCACCGGGCTGATCATCTGGATCACCGAATACTACACCGGCACCGGCTATCGCCCGGTGCGATCGATCGCCAAGGCATCGGTCACCGGCCACGGCACCAACGTGATCCAGGGCCTGGCCGTCAGCCTGGAAGCCACGGCCCTGCCCACGCTGGTGATCTGCGCGGGTATCATCGTCGCCTATCAGCTCGCCGGGCTGATCGGCATTGCCTATGCCGCGACGGCAATGCTGGCGCTGGCCGGCATGGTCGTGGCGCTCGACGCCTATGGCCCGGTAACCGATAATGCCGGCGGCATTGCCGAAATGGCCGGCCTGGAAGACACCGTGCGCGAACGCACCGATGCGCTCGACGCGGTGGGCAACACCACCAAGGCGGTCACCAAGGGCTATGCCATCGGTTCGGCCGGGCTTGCCGCCCTGGTGCTGTTTGCCGCCTATACCACCGACCTGCGCGAGTTCTTCCCGGATCTGAATGTCGATTTCAGCCTGGAGAACCCCTATGTCATCGTCGGGCTGCTGCTGGGCGCGCTGCTGCCCTATCTGTTCGGCGCGATGGGGATGACCGCCGTGGGCCGCGCCGCTGGCGACGTGGTGGTGGACGTGCGCGAGCAGTTCGCCGCCGATCCGGGCATCATGGCCGGCACCAGCCGCCCGGACTATGCCCGCACGGTGGACCTGGTCACGCGCGCGGCGATCAAGGAGATGATCCTGCCCTCGCTGCTGCCGGTGCTGGCGCCGATCGCGGTCTATTTCGTGATCATGGCGGTGGCAGGGCAGGCCAATGCCTTTGCCGCGCTGGGCGCGCTGCTGCTGGGCGTGATCGTGGGCGGGCTGTTCGTGGCCCTGTCGATGACATCAGGCGGCGGGGCGTGGGACAACGCCAAGAAGTATATCGAGGATGGCCATTACGGCGGCAAGGGTTCCGAAGCGCACAAGGCGGCGGTGACCGGTGACACCGTGGGCGATCCTTACAAGGACACGGCTGGCCCGGCCGTGAACCCGATGATCAAGATCACCAATATCGTTGCCCTGCTGCTGCTGGCCGCCCTGGCCAGCCACGCGGCAGGCTGAACCGGCTTCCGTGGGCTGCCGGCATGCTGGACCGGTGGCCCACGGCAGACACGCGGAAAAGCGGGGAAAACCCCGCCCGCATGGGCCCGAGGTTGGGGAGGAGAAGGACAGGCCCCGTCTGGCCGCAAGGCTGGGTGGGGCCTGTTTCCTGGCCCGGGTGGTTCATCACCTGCCCGTGGTTTCATATTTGTGACGAGCCGCCGCGATGCGTTGACCTTGGCGGAACGCCTGGAATAGGCGCGCGATCATGCTGCACCCGCTCTCTTCCACTCTGATGTCCGATTCCAATGATCCTGCCGCGACGGCCGCCGGCCTTGTCCGGCTGCTGACGGTTCAGCCCGAGGCCAGCGCCGATCTATTTACCGGGCCGCGCAAGCCCGGGGGCGTGGGACGCGTGTTTGGCGGGCAGATCGTGGCGCAGGCGCTTGCCGCCGCGCAGGCCACCGTCGCCGCCGATCGACCGGTGCATTCGCTGCATGCCTATTTCCTGCGCCCGGGCAGCGAGGATGCCGACACGCGCTATACCGTGATGCGCGATCTCGATGGCGGCAACTTTGCCAACCGCCGCGTGGTGGCAAGCCAGGGCGACGCGCCGATCTTCACCATGACGGCCTCGTTCCACCGCCGTAGCGAGGCCGGCGAGAGCCTTGCCCTGCAGCACGGCCTGCCGATGCCTTCGGTGCCCAGCCCCGATGACCTGCCGAGCGAGGCAGACCTGCTGACGATCTATGCCGATCGCCTGTCAGAGCAGCGCCGCGCCCTGCTGTCGCGGCCGCGCGCGATCGAGATGCGCCCGGCCGAACCGCTCAACTGGCTCCGCGAAACCCCGGCCGAACCGGTGGCGCACACCTGGCTGCGTTGCGTGGCGCCCCTGCCCGATGATCCGGGGTTGCACCGCGCGGTGATCGCCTATGTCAGCGACATGACCTTGCTCGGCACCAGCCTGCTGCCCCATGGCATCAGCGGCAAGGCCGGCAGCGGCCAGGTGGCCAGCCTTGACCATGCGCTGTGGTTCCACGCCGATGCCCGCGCCGATCAATGGCTGCTCTATGCCTGCGACAGCCCGTGGGCCGGGAACATGCGCGGTTTCAGCCGTGGCCGCATCTTTACCCAGGATGGCCGCCTGGTGGCCGAAACCGCGCAAGAAGGCCTGGTGCGCCGCCGCGCCTGAACCGTCGCCGCGCTACTTGCCGGGCCGCGGCGCTGCGGGGCTGGCCATTGCGATGGTCGCCGCGCCGGCAGCGGCCGGCGGGGCGGGCGTGGTGCCAGGCCTGGTAGGCTGACCGACCAGGGCGCAGGCCATGCGCTCCATTTCCGGGTGGGCTACCATGGCCGTTGCCACAAAGCGCAGCGTGGTGCCGGTGATGTCGGCCGTCACCGTCTTGATCGCCCGGTCGATCGCGGTGCAGGCCTGCAGGTTGGTGGCGCCGCCGCCATAGCGATTGGCCACAAGCGTGGCATAGCTATCGAAGGCACGCTTGTCGGCAAAGCCGTGGGCCGGGCTGATATAGCCACGGATGGCCTTGTCGGCGGCCGCGAACACGCCCTGGTGCACGATCATCATGCGCGAAAAGCTGCTTTCCACATCCATGCCGTGGCTCTTGCAGCGCAGCGACACGGTCATCATCATCGTCTGGAACTGATGAAACCGCGCGGCTTCGAACGTCGGGCTATCGAGGCACGAGGCCGGTGGCGAGATCGGCGGCGGCGCGGCGGCCTGGACCAGCGGGGCATGGCAAAGGGCGAGCAGCATCACGCCTCGGGTCGCCAGGGCAAAGGGCACGCGTCGCATCATTTGGCCACTCCGCAAGACGTGATCGGAACCGCCATCAGCGCATCGAACTGGCGCACCAGCGCCTGTTGCGCCTGAAAGGCAGCGTCGGCTATCGGCTTGTAATCGCGTGCTTCCTTGGCCAGCGCATTGCGCATGTCGGCATCGCCTGCGGCCATCGCGTCATAGCGGGCCTGGATCGATTGCAGATAGGCGATGGCCTTGCCGTTGTTGGCCTCGGCCGCTTCGCTGGCCGGGCGATAGGTTTGCGCGTGGAAGGCGTTGCGTTCCTCGGCACTGCAAAAACGGGCGGGCAGGACGACCGCCGGCACCGTTTCCAGATGGGGCCGACCGGCTGTAATGTCCTGCGGTGCCGGGGCGGCAGCCTGGGCTGCAGCAGAGGCAGCTGCGGCCGGTGCCGCGGGGGTTTCCTGCGCGGCGGCCAGGCTCGCCAGCAGGCTGGCGGCGGCGGTTTCGTTGGGCCCGGCCTGCGCGGTGGCAGCGACCGCAGCGGTTGGGGCAGCTGCGGGCGGCGGGGTGACTGCGGCCGGCGCGGCGGCAACCGGCACTGGCGCGGCAATCGCCGGCGCAGGCGGCGTAGCCGGCGCTGCCGCCGGGCTACTGGTCGCCCCGCGCCGCAGCGCTGCGGCCTTTACCTTGGCCAGTGGGGCAAAGGTACCGTTGGGAAACTGCTGCAGATAGGCATCGTACATCTCGGGATCGCTGCTGGTCGATACCGAGCGCCAGAATTCCAGTTCGAGCGTCTTGTCGGAAACGGCCGCATCCTGCGCCAGGGCCGCCGCAGTGCCCAGCGGCAGCGCCCCCAGCGCCAAGGCACCCAAGGCCGCCACGCGCAGCACCAGCCGGCTAACCGGCCGCCGCCCCGCACCGACACCCGGCACCACGACTTGTCCCCACTCCTTACGGTGCGACGCGCCAACCTGCGGCGCGCGCCCAACCCCCTGCTTCATCGTACCCCCCAGGCAGCGACGGACCACCCTGCCGGTCGGTCCTGCTCCACCACGTCCCCTGGTGGGCTGCCGATCCTTGCCACATTACGCTTGTCATCCCTGTCATGCCGCAAGCTATGTGCAGAGACGTTGCCTAACACGGTTATCGAGCATTAAGGGTGTTTTCGTCATCCCCTATTTGAGGGAAACCGCAAATAACCACTGCGGTACTTCACGCTGGCACGCCACCAGCACGACAATTGTCTGATAATTTCCACAAATGCCACTGGGGCAGCTGTTTACGCCCCGGGATGATAGAAATCATAGATGGTTTGCGCCACCGCAGCACTCACCCCAGGCGCCCGCATGAGGTCTTCGAGCGAGGCGGCGCGCACTTTGCCGGCGGTACCAAAATGCAACAGCAGCGCACGCTTGCGCGCCGGACCGATTCCCGGAATCTCGTCGAGCGGGCTGGCGGTGATCGCCCGGCTGCGCTTGGCGCGGTGCGCACCAATGGCGAAACGGTGCGCCTCGTCGCGCAGTTGCTGCAAGTAGAACAGCACCGGGGAATTGAGCGGCAGCAGCTTTTCGCGCCCATCGGGAAAGTGGAAATGCTCGCGCCCGGCGTTGCGATCCGGCCCCTTGGACACCGCAATCAGCGGCACATCCTCGATGCCCAGTTCCTCCAGCGTCTCGCGCACGGCCGTCATCTGGCCCTTGCCGCCATCGATCAGCACCAGATCGGGCCAGGTGCCGCCCTGGCGATCGGGGTCTTCCTCCTGCACGCGGCCAAAGCGGCGCGCCATGACTTCGCGCATCATGGCAAAGTCATCCCCCGGCCGGGTTTCGGCGCGCTTGATGTTGAACTTGCGATACTGGCCCTTTTGAAAGCCTTCCGGCCCGGCCACGACCATGCCACCCAGCGCATTGGTGCCCTGGATATGGCTGTTGTCGTAAACCTCGATGCGCTGCGGCACATCGGGCAGTTCCAGGAATTCGGCCAGTTCGCGCAGGATCTTGGCCTTGGTGCCGGTTTCCGCCAGCCGCCGATCGAGCGCCTCCACCGCATTGCGGCTGGCCTGCTCCATCAGCCGGCGCCGGTCGCCACGCTGCGGCACGGTGATCTCCACCTTGCCGCCCGCACCTTCGTGCAGGGCCTCGGCCAGCAACTCCGCCTCGGGCAGAATGCGATCGACCATGATCAGGCGCGGCGGCGGCACTTCCTCGTAGAACTGCGCCAGGAAGCTGGTCATCACCTCGGCCTCTTCCAGCCCCTCGGTGTGGGTGGGGAAGAACGCGCGGTGGCCCCAGTTCTGCCCGCCCCGGATGAAGAATGCCTGGATGGCGATCTGGCCGCCCTTGCTGGCCATGGCAAAGACATCGCCATTGCCGACCCCTTCGGCATTGATCGCCTGGCTGCCCTGGATGAACGTGGCCGCGCGCAAGCGGTCGCGCAGCATGGCCGCGCGTTCGAAGTCCAGATTCTCGGCCGCCTCGCTCATCTGGGTTTCGATCTCGCGCTGCACCGCGCCCGATTTGCCGCCGAGGAAATCCTTCGCCTGGCGCACCAGTTCGGCATAGTCCGCCTCGGCAATGCGATCGACGCACGGGGCACTGCAGCGCTTGATCTGATAGAGCAGGCAGGGCCGGTCGCGCCGCGCCATGAAGCCATCGTTGCAGCTGCGCAGCAGGAACAGCTTTTGCAGCGCATTGATCGTGGTGTTGACCGAGCCGGCGCTGGCAAAGGGCCCATAGTAATTGCCCTTGGCCTTGCGCGCGCCGCGATGCTTCATGATCCGCGGAAACGCGTGATCGGCCCGCAACAGGATGAAGGGAAACGACTTATCGTCGCGCAACAGCACGTTGTAAGGCGGGCGATAGCGCTTGATCAGCTGCGCTTCGAGCAGCAGCGCCTCAGCCTCGGAATTGGTCGTCACGATCGTCATCGACCGCGTCTGGCTGACCATGCGGCGCAGGCGGTTGGGCAGCCGATCAACCTGGGTGTAATTGGCCACGCGATTTTTCAGCGCGCGCGCCTTGCCCACATAGAGCACGTCGCCGCGCGCATCGAGCATGCGATAGACGCCGGGCTTGGGCTTGAGCGTGCGGACAACGTCGCGGATGGTTTCCACGCCGCGTTCCAGATCGGGCTGATCGCTGCCACGCATCGTGCTGATCGCAGCGTCTTCGTGGAAGCGCTCGGTATCACGGTCGGGAGGGGAAGATGCGCTCTTGCGGGCCATCCCTGCCAGATAGTGGCTGTTACCCCGTTTGGGGAGAGCCCGAAAGGATGCCGATCGTGGACAAGTATCATCCGTATATCTACGTAGATGATTGCAGATGATACCTTTACCATGCCGGGGTAAACGTGGCAGCCATGGTGAATGCCCCCGTCACCGGTGATAGTGCAACGCGCGGCCGCCGCGCGGATGCACGGGCAAGGCTCAACATTCCCGGGCGCCTGATCTTGCGCCGTGGCGTGTGCCCCTGCCTGGTGGAAGACCTGTCGCGCACCGGGGCGCGCCTGGTCCTGCAATGCCCGCCGGCGCTGGGCGAAACCGGGGTGCTGGAAATCAACCGCCTCGAAGGGTTCGGCGCCGCCGTGTGGATCAGGGACGGCCATTGCGGCTTTCACTTTGACGAGTCACTGGCGCTGGAACAGGTGATCGCCCTGCGCCAGTTCGCCGATCATTTCAGCGAACACCGCCGCGAACAGGAACGCACCGCGGCGCGAGAATTCGTCCAGGGCCGGCGGTTCGTCTAGGCCCTCAGAACATCTTGCGGAATTCCAGCTTGAACACCCGCCCGGTGGGATCGAGATAGCCGGCCTGATAGCGCAGCGGGATCGCGCCGGTCTGGTCGGTCACTTTCTGCTGGGCATCGAACACGTTGTTCACCGCCAGAGAAAGCCGTGCATTCTTGAGGAACGGCACGGCCTTGACCACGCCGGGGCGGCGGCCAAGATCGGCAAACAGGCGCAAGTTGAACTTGGCGATAGGGTGGAAATCCAGGCTGGTCGTGCCCGAATCCGCGTGGGCCGATCCGGTGTAGGTGCCGGTCAGGCGCACGCCAAAGCTGCGATAGAAGCCGCCGCCTTCCAGCTCGATACTGTGCCGCGCCACCCCGGTACTCGACAGCGCGCTGCCGCCCAGCAGATCGTAGACCGTCCCGCCCGGCGTCAGCTGTACCCGGTTCATCAGCATGATCGTGTGGGTCAGCGACAGGTTCCAGCGCCCGCGCCCGTCAAAGCCGCCCGGACCACCGGGGCCACCTGGACCACCTGGACCACCTGGACCACCGGGCCCACCAGGACCGCCCGGACCACCATGCCCGCCACGTCCACCGCCACCCATGCGCGGCCCACCCGGCCCCATCATGCCCCGCATGCCGCGCTGGCGCACCAGATTGGGATCGGGCGTGCCAAAACTGCCCGCCAGGTTGATGCCATAGCGCAGGCTTTCGCTTTCCTGGCGCGCGAACGTTACCGGGCTTTCGTCGACCGACACGATATCGCCCGCAGCATTGCGCGTGACGCGCCCGGGATAGGCCGCTTCCACCTCGGCCGTCAGCAGGGGGAAGCTGTTGCTGGTGTTGAAACTGCGGTTGTGGAAATATTCCACCACGAAGGTCGAATTGGTCAGGAACGGCAAGGTCCAGTTGCCGGCCAGCTTCACGTCGCGCTGGCGCTCCTTGAGCAGGTCGCGGTTGCCCCCGCTGGTCACCGTAGCCAGCACCGTCTGGCCCTTGATGAAATCATAGATCGCCACGTTCTGCGTGGTGGTCGTCGGCGCGCCCAATTGCGTCAACGACGGTGCGGTCTCGGCACCGATGAACGTGCCGGTGAAGCTCAGCTTGTCGGTGGGGCGCCAGGTCAGCCCAGCGCCATAATCATAGAGCGCGCCAAAGTCCGACAGCGTGTGCGCCTCGGCATTCATGTTGAGCGACAGGTTGCCGAGGAAACCCCCGAAGTTCTCGCGCTTGCTGGTGATCGGCACGTCGAGGCTGAAACCCAGCTGCGCGTCGCCACGCTTGAGATCGATCGCCCCGTTGGCGGTGCGCGTATCGGTGCTGTGGATGCCGGAATAGGCAAAGCCGGTCTTGACTGTGAGCGAAGTTGCCCCGCCCGGCAGGCGGAACGGCTGGCCGTTGGCCGTCGCCAGCGAGGTCAGACTGTCGGTGCGGCTCAGCGCGCGATCGGCCCCGCCAGCGATGATCGCGCCGCTGGGCAGCGCGCCCGTGGCGCTCAGGCTGCCATCGTCGACCAGCGTTTGCAGGCCCGAAAGATCGGCCGAGCGATCGATCCGCGTATCGGTGGTAACATGGCTGCCGTCGGCCGTCACCGATAGCTGCCAGGCGCCGATGCCGGTGTTGAGCCCGGCGCCGGCCGAGAGCGTGGTGGTATAGGTGCGCGTGGTCAGCGGCTCGGGCGCGGTGGTGGTGCGCGTCACGCTGTTGCCGCTGTCGGGATCGGTCAGCGTCACGGTATTGAGGCCGTTCCAGCTGCGGCTGTAATCACGCTGCGCCAGCGCGTTAAGCGTCAACCCGGTGCCCAGGCCGATCGGCTTGGACCAGGTGGCGTTGAGCGCGGCGCTATCGGCCTTGGCCTGCAGCGTGCGGTAATCGGCCTGGTTGGGATCGCCCGCCACGGTGCTGTTGCCGCCCGTGCCAGTGCCTGTGGCCGCGCTGGCCTGGCTGATGCCGCGCTCGGCTTCGGTGATCGCGCTTTGCGTCGATACCGTGCCAGTCACGTTGATGCGGGCCTTGTTGGCGATCTTGGCCAGCGTGGCTTCCTCGCTCAACCCGGTATAGCTGCCGTTGCCCGGCACGCTGGCCTCGGTTTCGCTGCTGATGCTCTTGTAGTGGTCTTTGAGGATGAAGTTGACCACGCGCTGATCGGGGCGATAGCCGTATTTCAGCGCCACTTCCTCGGGCAGAACCTCCACCCGGCGGATTGCCTCGGGCGGCAGCCCACGCATTTCGCGGAAGTTGGAAATGCGCATGCCATTGAGCAGGATCACCGGCCCGTCGCTGCTGCGCCCGCGCCCGGAATCGGTCTGCGGCGCCAGCACGGTCAGCAGATCCTGGATCGAATTGACGCCATAGGCGGCGATTTCGTCTTCATCCAGCGTCACGATCGGGGGCTGCTGGGCCTGCACCACGCCCTTGATCGGCGCGGCGTTGACCAGGATTTCACCGGTCACGTCGTCCACGCCGTCACCGTTGGCATCCACGCCCAACTGGCCCTGGGTATTGACCATCTGCTGGCCGCTGCCGCCAGCGGTTGCGCCGGTGGTGCCATCGGCCTCAGGGGCAGGAGCGGGCGCCTGCGCAGCCTGGTCTGCGGCCAAGGCCCGCTCACCCCCGCAAACGGCAAGCGCGGAAACGGCACACAGCAAGGCAAGACGAACAGACACGCGCAACAAACCCCATCATGGCTTCGAGGCGATCCTGCTGGCGCGCCTGACAAATTGAAACAACACACAAATCGTATCAATTTGTCGTCCAGCGTGGATGAACATCGGCTGGCCGGGCGCGGTGCCGATGCCCGGATCACCACTGGAACCTGGCTGCAAATGCGGGGCTTTTCTTTTGCCGGCCGGAACGCTATGGGCGCCACGCGCGTCGTTTTATCGCGACCCCCTCGATCATGGCTATGCAGCTTGCGCCACGTCGGTGCCGGTTGTCGTTCCGGCCATTCAAGACAAAAGGCTACTGACCCCGCCGATGGCGAAAGAAGAACTCCTCGAGATGCGCGGCACGGTGGTGGAACTGCTGCCCAATGCCATGTTCCGCGTGCGTCTGGAAAACGATCACGAGATCCTGGGCCACACCGCCGGCAAGATGCGCAAGAACCGCATCCGCGTTCTGGTGGGCGACGAAGTGCTGGTGGAACTCACCCCTTACGATCTGACCAAGGGGCGCATCACCTACCGCTTCATGCCTGGCCGAGGCGGCCCCGGCCAGTACTGATGCCCGGGCCTGTACCGTTGCCGGGCTCGTTCTGATGACTGCGACTGTGCCGCCGCTGGTGCTGGCCTCGGCCAGCCCGCGCCGGCGTGACCTGATCGCGCGCCTGGGGCTAGTGCCCGATCGCATTATCGCCACCGACATCGATGAAAGCCCGCTGCCGGGTGAGACGCCGCGTGTCCACGCCGTGCGCCTGGCTGCGGAAAAGGCCCGCGCGGCGGCGGCACTCGCGCCCGATGGCGCCATCCTTTCGGGCGATACCGTGGTCGGCGCCGGGCGTCGCATCCTGCCCAAGGCCGAGGACGAGGCCACCGCGCGCCACTGCCTGGCGCTGCTGTCGGGCCGCCGCCACCGCGTATTCTCCGCCGTTGCCCTGCTGATGCCCGATGGCACGCTGCGCGAAGCGTTGAGCGAAACCATCGTACGCTTCAAGCGCCTCTCCGAAGCTGAGATAGACGCCTATATCGCCGGCGGCGAATGGCACGGCAAGGCCGGCGGCTATGCCATCCAGGGCAGCGCCGAAGGCTTCTGCGCCTGGCTGGCCGGCAGCCATTCGGGCGTGATCGGCCTGCCCCTGTTCGAAACCCGGCGCCTGCTGGTGGCCGCCGGCCTGCTGGCCTGAGCACGCCATGACCGCCACCTGGCTGGTGGAAGAAGGCATTGGCGAAACCCGCGCCGCCCTGGTCGATGGTGCGCAGATCCTGGCTGCGCGCCTTGCATGGCCGGGCGGGCTTGCCGTGGGCCTGGTAGCGCCCGCGCGCGTCGCCAGCCGCCTTGCCGGCACGCGGCGCGGCACGGTCCAGTTTGCCGACGGCGCCGTTGCCCTGGTCGATGGCCTGACGCCCGACCTGCCCGAGGGCGCCAGCGGCCTGTTCCGCGTCACGCGCGCCGCCATTGCCGAAAAGGGCCGCACCAAGCTGCCGATGGCGCGCCCTGCTGCCCCTGGTGAAGAGGCCTGCCCTGCCCCCACCCTGGCGCAGCAACTGGCCGCCACCGGCCAGCCCGTGCGCCTGATCCACGCCACCGATCCCGCGCTCGACCAGGCCGGCTGGGATGACCTGGTGGACGAGGCGATGAGCGGCGAGATCGCCTTCGCGCGCGGCGCCCTGTGCATCAGCCCGACCCCGGCGATGACCCTGATCGATATTGACGGCAGCCCGCCGCTCACCGCCCTTGCCCTTGCCGCAGTGCCGGCCATCGCCGCCGCGATCATGCGCATGGATATCGGCGGGTCGATCGGTATCGATTTCCCCACGCTGGGTGAAAAGCGCGATCGCCAGGCGGTGGATGCGGCACTGGCACAGGAACTGGCAGTCCGTGGCGCCCAGACCGGCTGGCGTGGTGAGCGCACGGCCATGAACGGCTATGGCTTCGTCCAGCTGGTCAGCCGGCTGGAGCGCCCGTCGCTGCCCGCGCTGTTTGCCCGCCACCCCTTGGGCGCAGCGGCACGGCAGTTGCTGCGCCGCGCGGAAAAGGTGCGCGATCCCGGCGCCCTGCTGCTGACCTGCCACCCTGCCCTCGCACGTGCCGTGCTGCCCGCCTGGCAGGATGAACTGGCCCGCCGCACCGGCCGCCTGCTGCACTGGTCCCTCGACGAAACCCTTGCGCCCACCGCCGGATTTGCCCAGGCCATTGCCCCATGACCACCACCCCCAAACGCTGCCCCATCTGCGGCAAACCGCGCAGCGATGCGCACAAGCCATTCTGCTCTGCCCGCTGCCGCGACCGCGACCTGATGCGCTGGCTGGAAGACGGCTATGCCCTGCCCGGCCCGCCCGCCGACGCCGAAGAGGAAGGCCCGGATTGAAGCGTCCGCGGCTAAAGCCAAAAAGCCGATTGTGGAAAAATAGATGCAATTGAGGGCTGGACAACCTTCGGCCACCTCGCCATAGGGCGCTTCACCAAACGCAAGGCGCCGGCCAAACGGCCCGCCAGCGCGGCAAGCCCGGGTAGCTCAGTTGGTAGAGCACGTGACTGAAAATCACGGTGTCGGCGGTTCGATTCCGTCCCCGGGCACCATTGCCTTATTCGCCACCATTCGCCAAAAGTTGAAAAAAGCGCAGTTTTCTGCCATTTTCACTATCGGCCTAACCGCTGATGACCGCCTTTGTTCGCCCGCAATCGGGTAATTCAGGGGGCCACCTTGAGGGCCATCCTGAAAACGGCGAAAGGCGTGGCCCCCAATGGCGCTGACGGACACCGCAATCCGCAATGCAAAGCCCCAAGCGAAGCCCTATAAGCTGGCGGACGAAAAGGGCTTGTTCCTGCTGGTCCAGCCATCGGGCGGCAAGCTCTGGCGGCTCAAGTTTCGCGACGAACCGGGCAATCCCAAGCGCGTCGAAAAGAAGGTAAGCTTTAGCGCCGATCCCGGAAGCTAATCCGTACGAGAAGACCGACGCAAATGCTCAAAGCTTGCCCACCAGCTCCGGCACGGCGGTAAACAGATCAGCCACCAGGCCCACGTCGGCCACCTGGAAGATCGGGGCGTCTTCGTCCTTGTTGATGGCGATGATGGTCTTTGAGTCCTTCATGCCGGCAAGGTGCTGGATCGCCCCGGAAATGCCCACCGCGAGATAGACCTGCGGCGCCACGATCTTGCCGGTCTGGCCGACCTGGTAATCGTTGGGCACATAGCCGGCGTCCACCGCCGCGCGGCTCGCGCCAATCGCGGCGCCCAGCTTGTCGGCCAGCGGGGTGATCGTCGCGGCAAAGGTTTCCGCGTCCTTCAAGGCGCGGCCGCCCGAGACGATGATCTTGGCGCTGGTCAGTTCAGGGCGCTCGCTCTTGGCGATTTCCGCGCCGACAAAGCTGGAGAGGCCCGCGTCACCCACGCCGCTCACCGCGTCCACGCTGGCGCTGCCGCCGCTCGCCTCTGCCTTGGCAAAGGCGGTGGCGCGCACCGTCACCACCAGCTTGGCATCGCTGGATTCGACCGTGGCGATGGCATTGCCGGCATAGATCGGCCGGGTGAAGGTCTTGGGCCCTTCGACCGAGAGAATGTCGGATACCTGCGCCACGTCGAGCAGCGCAGCGACGCGCGGCGCAACGTTCTTGCCGGTGGTGGTGGC